>JAMLIH010000025.1 GCA_023954255.1 Phyllobacteriaceae bacterium
GCCGTTCGAGGTCGAACGGCTTGGGGATGTAGTCGTCCATGCCTGCCGCGATGCACCGCAGGCGCTCGGACTCGAGGGCATTGGCGGTGACGGCAACGATGGGGGTCCGCCGTCCGGTCTGCCGCTCGGCCTTGCGAATCCGCGCGGAGGCCTGGTAACCGTCGACCACGGGCATCTGGCAGTCCATCAGGACGAGGTCGTAGTTCTGCCGGGTCCAGAGGTCGAGGGCTTCCTCGCCATTGTGAGCGATATCCACGTCGCAGTTGATTCGTTCCAGAGCCCGAAGGATCACCTTCTGGTTCAGCGCGTTGTCCTCGGCCACGAGAATTCGCCCTCTGCCACTGGACGCGGGAGCGGGCTTCGGCAACGGCGCCTCCTCGTCCGGGATTTCAACGCCGCCCCTCACGGGCTCGAGATCCAGTTCCACCGAGAATGTCGAACCCTCGCCGGGGAGGCTATCGAGCCTGATTCTTCCGCCCATCAACTCGACGAGTTGGCGTGAAATAGCCAGGCCGAGTCCGGTTCCGCCGTGGGTCCTGGATGTCGATGCATCGGCCTGTTGGAACTTCTGGAACAGGCGCGCCTGCGCTTCCCAGGGGATCCCGATTCCGGTGTCGCGGACCGCGATGCGCACGAATTTCCGGAGGTTCTTCCGGACGCGCCGCACCTCGATCGACACCTCGCCTTCGTTGGTGAATTTGACGGCGTTGCCCACCAGGTTGGTCAACACCTGGCGGAGGCGGACCGCATCGCCGTTGAAGTGTTCGCCCATCCCGGCGTCGTAGTCGCAGCGCAGTTCCAGGCCCCGGGCCACCGCATGAGGCCGGAACATCACCATCACTTCTTCGATCAGGCGCTGGAGGTTGAATGGCGCGGTATCGACTCGCACATGGCCGGCCTCGATCTTCGACAGATCCAGGATGTCATTGATCAACTGCATCAGCGCCTCGGCCGAAATGCGCACCGATTCCAGTTCTTCGCGCTTGGCCCGGTCCTGCTCGCCCTCGATCGCCAGTTGGGTCATGCCGACGATGGCGTTCAGCGGCGTGCGGATCTCGTGGCTGGCCGCTGCCAGGAAGGTATCCTCCGGGCTGGTCGTCACGGGCGGCAGGATGGGCGTCTCTTTCATGCGCCCAATCGTGCCCCGCACGCTTTAGGAATCCTTTAAGCCCACGGCCAGTTTCCGGCCGGAATTGCTAATGCGCGAGAGCTTCGGCGCTCACGCCCTCCCCCCTGCCCGGCGGGCGTTGCCGGTAAGACAGGGCTTCGGCAATATGTACGCGCCGTACACCACCGGATCCGTCAAGGTCGGCGATCGTGCGGGCCACTTTCAGCACGCGCGAATAACCCCGCGCGGTGAGCTGCAACCGGTCCGCTGCTCCGGCAAGCAGGGCCGCACCCGATTCGTCAGGCCGGGCGAAGCGTTCCAGCTCGTTAAGCGGCGCATCGGCATTGACCGGGCGGCGGGTATCGCTTGTCTCGTCCTCGTACCGCTCCAACTGGACGGCTCTGGCTGCTTCGACCCGCACCTTCGCTTCGGCGGTCCCTTCCGTCGGCGGCGGCAGGGCAAGGTCCACGGCGGTCACCGGAGGGGTATCGTAGTAGAGATCGATGCGGTCGAGGAACGGGCCGGACAGGCGCGCCTGGTAGGATTCGGCGCATTTCGGCCCGCGGCGGCAGGCAGCGGCGCCCGGCCCGCCTCCGCAGCGGCAGGGATTCATTGCCGCCACCAGCTGGAACCGGGCCGGATAGCGCACGTGCCGGTTTGCCCGCGCAACCACGGCCTCACCGGCCTCGAGTGGCTGGCGGAGACTGTCGAGCACCTGGGCGGAGAATTCCGGCAATTCATCAAGGAACAGCACGCCGTGGTGGGCGAGCGACACCTCGCCCGGGCGGGCACGCAGGCCGCCGCCCACCATCGCCGCCATGGAGGCGGAATGATGCGGCGCGCGGAAGGGCCGGCGGTCGGAAAGCCTGCCTCCGGCAATGGCGCCGGCAACCGACTGGATCATGGAGATTTCCAGCAATTCCTTCGGCGAGAGTTTCGGCAAAATGCCGGGAAGGCGCTCGGCAAGCATGGATTTTCCGGCGCCCGGCGGGCCGACCATCAACATGTTGTGGCTGCCTGCGGCAGCGATCTCGAGTGCGCGTCTGGCGGTTTCCTGGCCGCGGATTTCGGCGAGGTCGGGCAGGCCTGCGGTCATCTCGCGAATGCCGGGTTTCGGCCTTGAAAGCACCTGGGTGCCACGGAAGTGATTGGCAAGACCGATCAGGCTGTGGGGCGCGAGGATTTCCATCTCCGGATCGGCCCAGGCAGCTTCCGGACCGCTGGCTGCGGGGCAGATCAGTCCCTTGCCGAGGGCGTTCGCGCCGATGGCCGCCGGTAGCGCGCCGGCCACCGGCATCAGTGTCCCGTCAAGCGAGAGCTCGCCCATCACCACATAGCGGTCGAGAATGTCGGAGGGGATGGCGCCCAGTGCCGCCATCAGACCGAGGGCAATCGGCAGGTCGAAATGGCTGCCCTCCTTGGGCAGATCGGCAGGCGCCAGATTGACCGTCACCCGCTTGGGCGGCATGGCGAGGCCGGAGGCGTGCAGCGCCGATCTGACCCGCTCGCGGCTTTCGGCCACCGCCTTGTCCGGCAGGCCGACAATCGGCATCTGCAACTGGCCCGGCGCAACCATGACCTGAACGTCGACCGGCACGGCCTCGATGCCGTGAAAGGCAACCGTCTGAACCCGTGAGACCATGATCCCGCCTCCGTGCGAAGCGGTTTTCCGCCGGCTCTCGATCAGCGGCAACCGCAGGCAAAACCGGATTGCAGGTGGTGGGTCTCCCGCCGGGTAGCGGAACGGTCGCAATGCCGAATGATTACAACCCTAGATTCCAATCGAGGCTGCTGTCAAGCGTTTGTTCTTTTTTTGTTCCGACCCGTGAACCCTGGGCGACCCTGGGTCGGACTGACCGGGCATCACCGCTTGTAGAACAACAGGCAGTAGAACCGGTCGGATCCGGTCGGAAGCACCTCCTGCACGACCTTCTTCCAGTCGGTACCGGTGCTGGGAGCAACCTCGAGCTGCCCCCTGTAGACATACATCTCCCACTCGATGTTGCCGGCATTGTCCTGCCAGTCGATGCGGACAATCGGGGCGAACGGCCCCTCTGGCTTTCCTGCCCGGCATTCAAGCGATGCGGGATACTTGCCCTGCAGGCGCATCAGCTTTGCGTGGCGCATGACGCGCTCGGGAGAACTGCGATCGGAAAAGGCGAAAGCCCTGCCGCCGGACAGGGGCACTGCAAATCCGTTCCATGCCATCATGGAGCAAAACGCGGTTACAAGCAGCCGTTTCATTTTCTTTTTTCGATTGCGTCCCAGATCAGCGCGGCAATATCCGTGCCGGAGAATTTTTTCACCTCACGGATGCCGGTGGGCGAGGTGACGTTGATTTCGGTCATCCAGTCGCCGATCACGTCGATGCCGACAAAGATGAAGCCTTCCTCTTTCAGGCGCGGGCCGATGCGGGCGCAGATTTCCTTCTCCCGCGCGGTCAGTTCTGCATGTTCGGCCACCCCGCCGACATGCATGTTGGAGCGCGAATCGCCTTCCGCCGGCACGCGGTTGATGGCGCCCACCGGCTCGCCATCGACGAGGATGATGCGCTTGTCGCCCTTGCGCACGTCCTTGAGATAGCGCTGGGCGATGAAGGGTTCGCGGAACATGCCGTCAAACAGTTCAAGCAGGGAGGAAAGATTCTGGTCGCCTTCGGCAAGGCGGAAGACGCCGGCACCGCCATTGCCGTAGAGCGGCTTGATGATGATGTCGCCGAACTCGTCGCGGAACCGGCGGATGGCATTGAAATCACGGGTAACCAGCGTTTCCGGCATCAGGTCGGCGAATTCCATCACCAGGATTTTCTCAGGCGCATTGCGCACGGCACGCGGATCGTTGACCACAAGCGTCTTCGGATGAATGCGCTCCAGCAGATGGGTGTTGGTGATGTAGCTCATGTCGAAAGGCGGATCCTGGCGCAGCAGGACGACATCCAGCGTGGACAGATCGGTGAGCACCGGCTTTCCAAGGGTGAAGTGGTCTCCCTTGACGTCGCGCACTTCGAGGGCCTCTATTTCCGCCGACAGAGCGTCGCCGCGCAGTTGCAGCCGGTCCGGCGTGAAGTGGAACAGCTCGTGGCCACGCGCCTTCGCCTCAAGGCACATGGCGAAAGTCGAATCGCCGGCAATTGAAATCGTGGAAATATGGTCCATCTGGACCCCGACTTTGAGCGTCATGGCCTTCACCCGTGAATCATCCTTGTGACCCGTCTAGAGCATTTCATGATCCGACGGAATTGTTGAAGCTCGAATGCGTAAACAAATCCTGACCGGCGGGCGCCTCAGAATGCGTCTTCAAGATGCACCGGCCAGCGCCAGGGCCGTACGGCGACAATGTCGAAGCGCAGCGAGAGCCGGCCCGCATCGCGCCGGGTGGCCAGCCAGTGCCGGGCGGCACGCTCGATGCGCTGCCGTGCATGATGACCTACCGCGTCGGCGGCGCTCGCCACATCGCGTCGCGCCTTTACCTCGACGATCGCCACCAGTCCCCCTTACGGGCAATGATGTCGATTTCGCCCAGTTTGGTGCGGTAGTTGCGCTCCAGAATGCGGTATCCCTTCAACTGCAGGGAAAGGGCTGCGAGCCATTCTCCCGCCAGCCCGTATTGCCGCGCACGCCGGCGCTTCTGGCGGCCGTCGCGTGAAGCCGTATCGGTTGCCCGTTCATTCTCCACGCGCCTTCTCCGAAATCTGCAAAGCGAGTTGATAGAGTTCGCGCCTGGGCCTGCCCGTCAGGCGTGCCGCCTCGGCTGCCGCGCGGCTGACATTCATGGTTTCAAGCAATTCACGAAGCACGGTTTCGCCGTCGGCTTCCTCAGCACCGTCGAGCGGTTCGACCAGAATGACGATTTCGCCCCTGGGCGGGTGCTCACGGTAATGGGCGGCAAGTTCGACCAGCGGAGCCGAACGGAATTCCTCGTGCAGCTTGGTGAGTTCGCGCGCGACACATGCACCATGCTCCGCTCCGAATGCCTCCGCCATGTCGGCAAGTGTGGCCGCCAGCCTCGAGGGACCCTCGAAGAAGACCAGCGTGCCGTGGCTTTCGGTGAAAGCGGAAAGGAAGGCCAGCCGCGCACCCTTCCTGGGCGGCAGGAAACCGGCAAAGGTAAAGCGGGTGGCGGGAAGCCCGGACGCCGCAAGGGCGGTCAGTGGTGCTGAAGCGCCAGGTATGGCGATGACGGGAAACCCCTCCTGCCGGGCCGGTGTCACCAGCCGCTGGCCGGGATCGGAAATCAGCGGCGTGCCGGCATCGCTGACCAGCGCAACCGATTGCCCCTGACGCAGCAGTTCGAGGAGTTTCGGCCCTTCCCGCTCGGCATTGTGCTCGTGATAGGGCCTCCGCTTCGTCTCGATGCCGTAGCGCGAAAGCAGCTTGCCGGTTACCCGTGTATCCTCGCAGGCGATCACGTCGCAGGCGGCGAGTACCTCCAGTGCGCGGATGGTGATGTCACCGAGATTGCCGATCGGGGTGGCAACCACGTAGAGCCCACCCTCCAGGGAAGGCGCCGTGAATTGCTTGCCGTGAATGACGAATGCGGACATGACCCTGCCGATTTCAACCGGTACCGCCCTGAGGCGCGGCACTGGCGGAACCTGTCACAGGGTGCGCTGTCCGTCCAGCCGGTTTGCCGCCTGCCAGCGGTGCCATTGCCTTGTGAGGAAAATCAAGAACATCATTGAAATGACGGCAGATAGTCATCAAAAGCGGAATATGGCCGTATTCGGGGTCCAATACATGACCCCGGCCGAAGATGACTTGCAGCTTTTGCCGGATGCAGACTTAACGTTGCGTCGTTTTTGGGTTAAACGGGCGACAAGGAAGGTTCGGAACCCCGTCCACCACAGGGTCCGAAAAAGGATGCGGAAATGGTGACAGAAACGATGACGACAAGCGCAGCCCGCCGGCTGGCCGCCCGCCTTGCGGCAGGCCTGCTGCTGGTGCTTGCCCTTGCCTCCTGCCAATCGGCCAATCTCGGCAGCGCGACGGAAGGCCTCGGCAGCGAACAGGCGACCATTCCGCTCGACCCCAACCCGCAAGGCGAAGTGTTCGGCCAGGGACAGGTGCGCGTCACCCTGCTCATTCCGAAGACGGCGCCGGGCAATGCGGCCACCGTTGCCAATGATCTGAGAAACGGTGCGCTGCTTGCCATGCAGGATTTCGGCCAGGACACGATCCAGCTTGTCATCAAGGACACCAAGGGAACGGCGGCGGAAGCCCAGACCATGGCGACCGAGGCGATCAATGAGGGATCGTCTGCCATTCTGGGTCCGCTGTTTTCAGGATCGGTGAGTTCTGCTTCAGCCGTAACGCTGCCGGCCGGCAAGACCATGATCGCCTTTTCCAACGATCCAAGCGTCGCGCGGCGCGGCGCCTATCTGCTTTCCTATACCCAGTCGGCGGATACCACACGCCTGATCTCCTATGCCATGTCGCTGGGCAAGCGCAGCATTCATGCCTTCCTGCCGACCGGCGCCGTTGGCGTTCTGCAGGAAGCAGCCCTGCGCCAGGCGGCAGGCGCCGGCGGTGCCACCGTGCAGGTCAGCAAGTATGAACGCTCCGGGCCGGGTATCGAGGCTGCAGTCCGCGAGGCGGTCGCCTCGGTAGAGACCGCCGATACCATCTACATCCCCGAAGGCGGACAGATTCCGGAAGTCATCCTTTCCAGTCTCAATCGCTCCGGCGCATCGCTGCAAGGCAAGCAGGTGCTGGGGTCGGGACAGTGGGAATCGGTGAAGTTCGGCCGCCCCGAACTGGAAGGCGCACTTTACACCGGCAGGGACATTACCAATTTCAACGGCTTCGCCAGCCGTTACCAGTCAACCTACAACCAGCAGCCGGGACTGTTTGCGGGCCTTGCTTATGACGCGCTGACACTTGCCATCAACCTGATCAAGACAAAAGGGCCGCAACAGGCCTTCCAGCCTGCCTCGATCGAGGACCGGCGCGGCTTTACCGGTATCAACGGGGTTTTCCGGATGAAAGCGGACGGCACTTCGGAACGCGGCCTTGCCATCTACAAGGTAATGAATGGCCAGGGTACGCTGGAAAGCCCGGCACCAACCCGGTTTGCCGGCAGTTAACTGGCCAGATCGGCAACCACGGCATCCAGCACCAGCGCACCCTGCTGGGTGGCGCGCAGCCGTCCTGCCTTGCTGGTTTCGATCAGACCCTGGTAAACCAGCGTGCTGATGATGTCGGGGTTCAACGGTCTTCCCGCCATGGACTCGAACCGGGCCGGATCGATGCCCTCGCGCAGTCGCAATCCCATGAGGAGGAACTCGTCGGCGGCTTCCGTCTCCAGCAGTTGCTCGACGTCCCGCATGCCGTGACCTTCGACCATGACCCGCTGCCACCAGATTTCCGGATTTCTTTCGCAGGCCGTGGCAAGCTTGTGGCCATCCACGGTCAGCCTGCCATGGGCACCGGGGCCAATACCGGCATAGTCGCAGTAGCGCCAATAGGTCAGATTGTGCAGCGACTCGGCGCCGGGTCTCGCATAGTTTGAAATCTCGTATGACGGCAGACCGTGATGCTCCGTCACCTCGCCGGTCAGTTCGTAAAGATCGGCGGCAAGGTCCTGATCGGGCACGATCAGCCTGCCCTTGCGGTGAAGGTCGAAAAACGGCGTTCCGGCCTCGATGGTAAGCTGGTAGAGCGACAGATGGTCGGCGGCGAGCGAGATCGCCTCTTCCAGTTCGCTGCGCCATGCATCGAGCGTCTGGCCCGGCCGGGCATAGATCATGTCGAAGGAAAGGCGGGGGAAGATTTCGCGTGCCAGTTCGATGGCCGCTCTAGCCTCGTCCGCCGTGTGCAGCCTGCCGAGGAATTTCAACTGCTCGTCATCAAGCGACTGTACGCCGAGCGACAGGCGGTTGACGCCGCGCTGGCGGTAGCCCTTGAAACGGCGCACCTCTACGCTGGAAGGGTTGGCTTCCAGGGTGATTTCGGCATCGGCGGCCACCGGCCAGTGGGCTGAAACCGCTTCCATGATCGCGCCGACCGTCTGGGGCTCCATGAGCGATGGCGTGCCGCCGCCGAAGAAGATCGAGGTGACCTCGCGATCCGGCACGAGCGAGGCCATATGGGCGATTTCCCGCGCATAGGCTTCGACAAAGGTTGCCTGATCGACGGGCTTGTGGCGGACATGGGAATTGAAATCGCAATACGGGCATTTGGCGGCACAGAACGGCCAGTGCACATAGACGCCGAAGGGATCGCCCGGATTGTGATAAGGCGCGCTCAAGCAGCCTCACCCCCCGATTCAGAACCCAATGACGGTTCGTGGCCGGATGGTATCAGGCATTGCGTGGCGAACCTTGAAAAGGCGCGGGCGCGGTGGGAAAGACCCAGATCGCCCCTGCCCGCCTCCCAGCCATGCTTCTCGCTCGCCGGCATCTCGCCGAAGGTCACGTCATGGCCATCCGGCTTGAACACCGGATCATAGCCGAAGCCCTTGTCGCCGCGCGGCGGCCAGACAAGTGTACCTTCCACTTCACCGCGGAAATACTCCGCATGACCGTCGGGCCAGCACAGGCACAGAACGGCAACGAAGCGGGCTGCGCGCTGTGCCGGCCCAGTGACGCCCTTTTCCTGCAGGGCCCGTTCGACCTTTTCCATCGCCATGAAAAAATCGCGGCCGGAACCATCGGGCTTCTCCGCCCAATCGGCGGTGTAGACGCCCGGCGCGCCGTCGAGCGCATCGACGCAAAGACCGGAATCGTCGGAAAGCGCCGGCAGGCCGGTGGCAACCGCCGCCGCGCTCGCCTTGGTATAGGCGTTCTCCTCGAACGTCGTCCCGGTTTCCTCAGGCTCGCCCAGGCCGTGATCGGCAGCCGATTTCGCGGTCAGGCCGAAGGGCCGCAGCAGGTCGTTGATCTCGGCCACCTTGCCGGCATTGTGGGTTGCGACAACGATCTCGGTTTCGGTCAAATGTCTCATGCCCGGCACTTCCCAACTGATGCCCCACAATTCAGGTTCGCCGAATTCCGGGCTGTGCAACAAAGCGCAGTTTCAAGTATGGCCGCAGACACAGTACCTAACCGTCCTGCAGTTTCACGAGATCTGCAATACCGGCCTTGGCAAGTGAGAGCAGGTTGAGGAATTCCTCTTCACTGAAAGGCTTTCCTTCCGCCGTTCCCTGTACCTCCACGATGCCGCCCGAACCCGTCATGACGAAATTGGCATCTGTTTCGGCCGCCGAATCCTCATCATAGTCGAGATCGAGCACCGGCGTTCCCTCATAAATGCCGCAGGAGATCGCCGCCACATTGTCGGTCAGCACATGGTCCTTCACCATGCCGCGATGCTTCATCCAGGCAAGGCATTCCTTGAGCGCTATGAAGCCGCCGGTAATCGAGGCGGTGCGCGTGCCGCCATCGGCCTGGATAACATCGCAGTCGACGGTGATCTGGCGTTCACCAAGTGCCTCGAGATCGACCACTGAGCGCAGCGAACGGCCGATCAGGCGCGAAATTTCCTGGGTGCGGCCGGACTGCTTTCCCGCCGCCGCCTCGCGCCGCATGCGCTCATGGGTGGAACGCGGCAGCATGCCGTATTCGGCCGTTACCCAGCCCTTGCCGGCGCCGCGCAGCCATGGCGGGACACGCTCCTCAAGGCTGGCCGTACACAAGACATGGGTGTTGCCGCACTTGATCAGGCATGACCCTTCGGCATGCAGCGAATAGCCCTTTTCGATGGTTACGCTACGCATTTCGTCGGGTTTTCGGCTCGAAGGGCGCATTCCGCCTCCTGTTTTGTTGGAAAAAGGCAAACAGGCGCCGCTTGTAGAGGCAATGGCGGCAAAAAGTAAAGAACGGGATGTGCAATCGGCAGAGCCCCTGCAAGGTAGCCATGATTGCACGGCGAAAAGGATGCGCTATATTTTTGTCATGAGCAAACCCCTGCCCCAGACTTCCGGCCGCAACCGGGAAGACCGCGAACTGGTAAACCAGCTCGATGCGCGCTCGCGCGATGTCTTCCGGCATATCGTCGAGAACTATCTTCAGACCGGCGAGCCGCTCGGCTCGCGCAACCTGTCGCGGGTTTTCAGCGAAGGCCTGTCGGCTGCGACCATCCGCAACGTGATGGGTGACCTCGAGCATCTCGGGCTGATTTTCGCGCCGCACACCAGCGCCGGACGGTTGCCGACCGAACTGGGGCTGCGCTTCTTCGTCGACAGTTTCATGGAGATCGGCGACCTGAACTCCGAAGACCGCCGCTCGATCGATGCACAGGTCAGGGCCAGCGGCGACGGCCGCAGCATGGAATCGATCCTGACGGAGGCCAGCCAGCTGCTTTCGGGCCTGACCCACAGCGCGGGTCTTGTCACCAGCGCCAAGCAGGATTTGCGGCTCAAGCATATCGAATTCGTGCGGCTCGAACCCACCAGGGCGCTGGTCGTCATTGTCGGGGAAAGCGGCCATGTGGAAAACCGCATCATCGACCTTCCGGCGGGCATTACCGCTTCCTCGCTGGTCGAGGCGGCAAACTACATGAATGCCAAGGTTGCCGGATTGACGCTCGGCGAAGCGCGCACCCAATTCGAGCGCCTGCACAACGAGACCCGCGCCGAGCTCGATTCGCTGGTTGCCCGCATGGTCGATGAAGGGGTGGCGGTGTGGGCCGGTGCCCAGGACCGCGATCCCGGAAGGATCATCGTTTCGGGCCATGCCAACCTGCTCAACGATTTGAAGGCCGCGGAAGACCTCGCCCGGGTGCAGCGGCTGTTCGACGATCTCGAAGCCAAGGACAGCCTGATCCGCCTGCTCAACCTTGCCGAGGAAGGCGAAGGGGTGAGAATCTTCATCGGTGCCGAAAGCCGGTTGTTCTCGCAATCGGGCTCCTCGCTGGTGGTGGTGCCCTACCGGGACGACAATCAGCGGGTGATCGGGGCGCTCGGGATCATCGGCCCGACACGGCTCAACTACGCCCGTATCGTGCCGATGATCGACTACACGGCGGAAGTCGTGGGCAAGATGCTGCGCCGGTAGACCAGGTTGCGGGCAATCGGCCCAAATCGCCCTGCCGGGGGTTGATTTTTCACACCGGGAACCTGATATCGGGGCCAAATCAGGCTTAGGCCAATCCAGATCATCCGGATACACGCACAGGACAGAAAGATGACGGACAACACCGAGCATCAGGCAAAGGACGCCGTGAACGAAGCCGGACAGGATGCCGTGGATGAAACCGCTGCTGAAAGCCCGGAAACCGAGGAAATGACAGGCGAAGAGGCCGAAATGGAAATTGCCGAAAGGGCAGCGAAAAGCGGCTTTTCGAGCCCGGCGGCTTTTCTGGCCGCCGAACTCGAACGCCTCGAACAGGAAAAAGGCGAGTTGAACGACCAGTTTCTGCGCGCCCATGCGGAAATGGAAAACCTGCGCCGGCGTACCCAGAAGGATGTCGCCGATGCACGGGAATACTCCATCGCCGGCTTTGCCCGTGAGATGCTGCAGGTTGCAGACAATCTGCGCCGGGCCATCGACACGCTGCCGGAAGACGCGCGTGAAAATGGCGATGACGGACTGAAGGCGCTGATCGAAGGCGTCGAGATGACCGAGCGCGCCATGATGCAGGGGCTTGAAAAGCACGGGGTGAAGAAGATTTCGCCGCTTAACGAGCGCTTCGACCCGAATTTTCACCAGGCGATGTTCGAAATTCCCAATACCGATGTTCCCAACAACACCGTTCTGAACGTGGTGCAGGAAGGTTTCGTCATCGGCAACCGCTGCCTGCGGCCGGCCATGGTGGGCGTATCGAAGGGTGGCCCCAAGCAGGCGGCTCCAAGGTCGGAAGAAGCGACCAAGGCAGACTCAGGCGAGGCGTAATCCGGCTTTCGCCGGGAACGGCGCGCGGCTCCGCAGGGCAATTGCAAATTCTCCTGCGGAGACATAAAGGTGCGCCATCATGGCGAAGCAGACCCTTTCCAAGCCTCTGATCAATCCGACCCGTTTTCTGGATGACATCGAGGAATTCGTCGCAAACAGCGGCCATGCTCCTGCTTCCACTGCCCTGCGGACGGAGTTGCTTACCCATTTCAAGGCCGTCTATCGCGAGGCGCGCAACAAGGCGGAAGCGCTGTTGCTGGACGACGGCGACGGCACGCTGTGTGCCAAGCGGCTGTCGCACCTGCAGGACACGCTGATCGAGACGATCTACCGCTTCGCCGCCCAGCACATCTATCACAACGACAACCCGTCTAGCGGCGAGCGGCTGACGATCGCGGCCGTTGGCGGGTACGGGCGGGGCACGCTGGCGCCGGGCTCCGATATCGACCTGCTGTTCATTCTGCCGTTCAAGCAGACGCCGTGGTGCGAGCAGATCGTCGAGTACGTGCTCTATTTCCTCTGGGACATGGGCTACAAGGTGGGCCATGCCACCCGCAACATCGACGAGTGCATCCGCCAGGCCAAGGCGGACATGACAATCCGCACCTCGATCCTGGAAGCGCGATACATCAGCGGCGATGTGGAATTGTCTTCCTGAGCTCGAGGCCCGTTTTCAGAAGGAAGTGGTGCGCAGGACGGCGAAACAGTTCATCGACGCCAAGCTCGCCGAGCGCGACCTGCGCCACCGCAAGGCCGGCGAATCACGCTATCTGGTCGAACCCAACATCAAGGACGGCAAGGGCGGTCTGCGCGACCTGCATACGCTGTTCTGGATCGGCAAATACTATTACCGGGTGTCGCGGCCGAGGGAACTGGTGGAGGCAGGACTCTTCACCGCCGACGAATTCCGCCGCTTCAAGCGTGCCGAATCGGTTTCTTTTGACCGCTGCCACATGCATTTCCTGACCGGGCGGCCGGAGGAACGGCTTTCCTTCGACATCCAGCGGGAAATGGCGACCCGGCTGAAATACCTTTCCCATGGCGGCCTGCTCGATGTGGAGCGTTTCATGAAGCACTACTTCCTGATCGCCAAGGAAGTGGGGGACCTCACCCTGATCGTTTGCGCGGAACTGGAGGAGGAGCAGGCAAAATCGGTTACCGGCATCAACGGGCTCATCCGCTCGATCCGTTTTCCGGTGCGCAAGATTGCCGGGTCGACCGACTTCGTCGACGATCACGGCCGCATCAACATTGCCGACGAAAAGGTCTTCAAGCGCGATCCGGTCAACCTGCTGCGCATCTTCAAGCTGGCTGACGACAACAACCTCGACATTCATCCCGATGCCCGGTACCTGCTGGCGAATTCGCTCAAGCTGATCGACAAGAAGCTGCGCGCCAACGAGGAGGCGAACCGGCTGTTTCTGGCCGTCGTCACCTCGCGCAACGGGCCGGAAACACTGTTGCGCAAGATGAACGAGACCGGCGTGCTGGGCCGCTTCATCCCGGCCTTCGGCAAGATCGTCGCGATGATGCAGTTCAACATGTATCATCACTACACGGTGGATGAGCACCTGATCCGTGCCGTCGGCATCCTGTCGGCCATCGAACGCAACCTGATCGGTCAGGACCATCCGCTTTCGGCACGCCTGCTGCCGGAAATCGAGGACCGCGAGGCGCTCTACATCGCGGTACTGATCCACGACATCGCCAAGGGACGGCGGGAAGACCATTCCATCGCCGGCGCCAAGGTGGCGCGCGGCCTGTGCCCAAGGCTCGGCTTTTCGAAGCAGCGCACGGACCTGGTCGAGTGGCTGGTGCTGGAACACCTCGCCATGAGCATGACCGCGCAGTCGCGCGATCTTTCCGACCGCAAGACCATCGAGACCTTCGCGGCAACCGTGCAATCGGCAGAACGGCTCAAATACCTGCTGATCCTGACCGTATGCGACATCCGCGCCGTAGGGCCCGGCGTGTGGAACGGCTGGAAGGGGCAGTTGCTGCGCACGCTCTATCATGCCGCGATGCCGCTCTTGACCGGCGGGTTTACCGAGGTCGACCAGAAAGGCGCGGTGGCGCAGGCCCGCCAGGACCTTGCCGGCGCCCTTCAGGACTGGGATGAAGAAGAGCTCAAGGCCATTCTTGACCTGCACTACGATCCCTATTTCCTGTCGACGCCGCTCGAAAACCAGATCCGCCACATGGAATTCCTGCGCATGGCGAAGGCGCGCAACGAGCAGCTTTCCACCATGGTGCACACCAAGGAATTCGAGGCGATCACCGAGATCAACGTGCTGTCGCCCGACCATCCCAAGCTGCTGTCGATCCTGGCAGGCGTGTGCGCTGCTGCAGGCGCCAACATCGTCGATGCCAAGATTCACACCACGCGCGACGGGCGGGCACTCGACACCATCTTCATCAACCGTGAGTTCGAGAACGACCGGGACGAGATCGAGCGCGCCGAACGACTGTGCAAGACGATCCGAGATGCGCTGACCGGCAAGGTGCAGCTCTCCGACCTGCAGGCCAAGCAGCCGCGCCAGCGCCGCGCCGCCAAGGCGTTTTCGATCCAGCCGGAAGTTGCCATCAACAACAACCTGTCGAACGATTTCACCGTTATCGAGGTACAGTGCCTGGACAGGCCGGGCGTGCTTTCCGACATCACCTTTGCGATTGCCGAGCTCAACCTGAACATCGCATCTGCCCAGATCGCCACTTTCGGCGAAAAGGCCATCGACAGTTTCTACGTCACCGATCTTGTTGGCGACAAAATCCTGTTGGAAGGACGCCAGCGCAGGATCATCGACACGCTGACGGAAGCCATCAAATCGGGTACGGCTCGAATCAGGGACAACATGCCGGACAGGGCTGTTCCGGCAAAATGAGGTAGCGGTTTGGGCCTGGTTTCCAAATTTCTCTCGGTGGGTGCGGCGACGATGGCAAGCCGCGTGCTCGGCTTTGTGCGCGAAGCGATGATCGCAGGCCTGCTGGGCGCAGGCCCGGTGGCCGACGCCTTCTATGCCGCATTCCGCTTTCCCAACCTGTTCCGCCGCCTGTTTGCCGAGGGCGCGTTCAACTCCGCCTTCGTGCCGCTGTTTGCCAGCGAGCTCGAGACCGGCGGACGGGCGGCGGCAAGAAAGTTCGCCGAGGAAATCCTGTCCTCTCTGCTGCTCATCCTGCTGGTGCTTTCCGGGCTTGCCATGGCCTTCATGCCGTTTCTTGTCGGCACCATCATTGCGCCCGGCTTCGCCGACAATCCCGAACAGTTCGACCTGACCGCCCTGCTCGGGCGGATCATGTTTCCCTATCTGACCGCCATGTCGCTGGTGGCGATGTTTTCGGGCGTGCTCAATTCGTTCCGGCGCTACTTTCTCGCCGCACTGGCGCCGGTGCTGCTCAATGTGGTGCTGATCGCGGTTCTGTCGGCAAGTCTTTTGACCAGCTTCAGCGAGACGGCACTTGGTACCGCAATGGCCTGGGGGGTCAGCCTCTCCGGTGTCCTGCAGGTGCTGCTGCTGATCTACGGCATCCACCGGGAGGGTTTTCCGGTCAACCTGAAGAAGCCCCGGTTTTCGGCCCCGGTGCGCCGGCTGCTGGTGCTGGCGGTGCCGACCGCGATTGCCGCCGGGATCGCCCAGATCAACCTGCTGGTCGGCCAGATCATCGCCTCGGCGCAGGAGGGCGCCATCTCCATTCTCAACTATGCCGACCGGCTGATGCAGCTGCCACTCGGCATCATCGCCGTTTCCATCGGCGTCGTGCTGCTGCCGGAACTGACACGGGCGCTGGCCGGCGACGATGCGGCGGAAGCCCGCAAGCTGCAGGATCGCAGCATCGAGTTCGGTCTCGGTCTGATGGTTCCGGCCGCCATCGGTCTCTATCTCATTCCCGAGGCGCTGATTTCCCTGATCTATGAGCGCGGCGCCTTTTCCCGTGAAACCACGCTCGTCACGGCACAGGTGCTATCAATCTTCGCGCTCGGTCTGCCGGCGGTGGTGCTGACGAAGATTTTTCAGCCATCCTACTATTCGCGAAAGGATACGCGAACGCCGATGTGGTTTGCCGGCGTCAATGCGCTGACCAATATCGTGCTGGCCATCGCGCTGTTTCCGCGCCTCGGCATTGCCGGACTTGCCTGGGCGTTCTCGGTCGCAAGCTGGATCAATGCGCTGCTGCTCGGCGGAACCCTGTACCTGAAGAACCACTACCGGCCCGGCCCCGATGCCCTGCGCAATGCAGCGCTTATCCTGCTCGCCAGCCTTTGCATGGGCGGCGTGATCGTTGTTCTTCGAAACTATCTCGGCGCAAGCCTGCTCGATGCACCGCTTCTGCAACGCATTGGTTTCGTTCTTTGCATCATTGCCGCCTCGGCAGTGGTCTATTTCGCCATCGTGATCGCCACCGGCGCCGTACCGCGCGGACCGCTGATGCCGATGCTGCGACGCAGGCGGGGTTAGCTCCCCTCTTGCCATCAGGGCTGTGCTCCGCCATAACCCGCGCGATTTTCCAACAGACTTACGGCCCGCCGTTCCATCCGGCCGGCCTCACAGGAACCAGACATGGCACAGCCTTCCAACCGCGTGTTTTCAGGCATCCAGCCGACCGGCAATCTCCACCTCGGCAACTATCTCGGCGCGATCAAGAAATTCGTCGCCATGCAGCACAGCCATGAATGCATCTATTGCGTCGTCGATCTGCATGCGATTACCCAGCCTTTCTCGGTCTGGGGCGGGCCGGAGAAACTTGCCGACCACACGCGGGAAGTAACGGCGGCCTATCTTGCCTCCGGCATCGACCCGGAAAAGAACATCATCTTCAACCAGAGCCAGGTGGTCGAACACGCCGAACTGGCCTGGCTGTTCAACTGCGTTGCCCGCATGGGCTGGCTCAGCCGCATGACGCAGTTCAAGGAAAAGGCAGGCAAGGACCGGGAGAAAGCCTCGGTCGGCCTGTTTGCCTATCCCACGCTGATGGCTGCCGACATCCTGTTGTACCGGGCAACGCATGTTCCGGTCGGCGATGACCAGAAACAGCATCTGGAACTGACGCGGGACGTCGCAGCCAAGTTCAACAACGACTTTGCCGAGAGCATCGCCAGATGCGGGCATGGCGAGGCCTATTTCCCGATGACCGAGCCGATCATCGAGGGACCGGCAACCCGCGTCATGAGCCTGCGTGACGGGTCGAAAAAGATGTCGAAATCCGATCCATCCGATCTTTCGCGGATTGCGCTGACCGACGACGCCGATTCGATCGGGAAGAAGATCCGCAAGGCAAAGACCGATCCCGCGCCGCTGCCGGAAGACATCGAAGGACTGAAGGATCGCCCCGAGGCAGACAACCTCGTCGGCATCTATGCAGCCCTTGCAGAAACCTCCCGGGAAGACGTGATCGCCGAATATGGCGGCAAGGAATTCTCGATCTTCAAGCCCGCGCTGGCGGAGCTTGCCGTTGAGAAGCTGGCTCCCATCAGCGATGAAATGCGGCGGCTTACAGCCGATCCGGCAGGCGTGGACGACGTGTTGCGCAAGGGGGCGGAGCGCGCCCGTGCAATCGCTGTCGAGACCATGGCCGAAGTCAGGGATATTGTCGGCTTCCTGCGCTGAAGGCAGACGATCCCAGCGATAAACGGGGCGCAATTGCGTATCCGCGTTGAAATGCGCCCGTGGAAAGCGTATCTTGCGTTTAGAACAATTCTAAACGGGTCATCGCCGAAAACGGCAGCAAGGCCCGAATCCGAGGAAGCGTCATGTTCATCCAGACCGAAGCGACCCCCAACCCCGCCACGCTGAAATTCCTGCCCGGACGCACCGTGCTGGAAACCGGCCCGGCGGATTTCCGCTCACCCGAAGATGCCGAAGCCTCTCCGCTCGCCCAGCGGCTGTTCGCCATCCCCGGCGTTTCCGGCGTGTTTTTCGGCTATGACTTCATCACCATCACCAAGGAAGGCGACGATGCCGACGGTTTCGACTGGGCGCATCTGAAGCCTGCCATTCTGGGCGCGATCATGGAGCATTTCATGTCCGGCCAGCCGGTGATGGCTGCGGGCGGCGAACTGCCGGCCGATGGCGAGGAGTTCTTCGAGGACGACGACAGCGAGATCGTCAGCACGATCAAGGAACTGCTGGAAACCCGCGTCCGGCCTGCCGTGGCACAGGATGGCGGCGACATCACCTTTCGCGGCTTTCGCGAGGGGATCGTCTATCTGCACATGAAGGGCGCCTGCGCCGGCTGCCCCTCTTCCACCGCGACACTGAAGCACGGCATCCAGAACCTGCTGCGCCACTTCATTCCCGAAGTGCAGGAAGTGGAAGCCGTCTAGACCGTTTCACGTTTCTTCAGAAACGGGACAACGATTTGATCCGATGGTTTTGCTTACGCATTGAGGTCTTGCCGATTCCGTCAAAACCTGACTTGTTCCAGGCTGCAAAAACCGTTGCCCGGCGCATTGCCGCTGGTTTGCAATGATACCTTAGTTCCGGTTGTATCCGGCCCGAGCGGGTCCATATTTGTCCCATGATATGCCTTGCCATGGATACCGCCGGAACCGAATGCGCCGCCTGCATCTACGACAGTGCGCGGGATGTCGTTCTCTGCGAAAAGACGGAGACCATCGGCAAGGGCCATGCCGAGCGGCTGATGGGCATCGTGTCGGAAGCGATGGCCGAGGCGGATGTCGGCTACAAGGATCTTGAACGAATCATAACGACCACCGGACCCGGCAGCTTTACCGGCATCCGGGTCGCCATCGCCACGGCCAAGGGCTTTGGCCTCGGGCTGGGTGTGCCCGTCATCGGCGTCAGCAATCTGCATGGCATGCTGGAACTGGTGCGCCGGCAGACACCTGACGGCGGGAGAGCCGCCAGGGGTGCCGTAATGGATGCCCGGCGGGGCGAACTCTATGCCGTGCTCGACTTCGCCAGCCGCTTTGCACCGGCAAACGAACCCTTCATTGCGGAAACCGATGCTTTTGCCACGATGTTGGCGACAGAACTGCCGGCCGGGCGCGGGCTGATACTGGGCTGCCGGGGCGAATGCCCCTTCAGTTTGCCGAATACCTCACCGGCGGTGCGCATCGTGCCGGTCGAAGCCGTCCCCGTTTCGCTTTATGCCCGGATCGGGGCCGAATGCAGCCGGGAGGCCTGCCCGCCCGAACCGGTGTACCTGCGCAGGCCGGATGCGGCGCCGCAGCAGGGCTTTGCCGTCGAGCGCGTGGGCTGACGGCTCATTGGGCTTGCCGCAGAGCGATGCGGCTGGCAAAACGGCGTCGCAACAATTCAGGTTTTGATCCTTGCAGCTTTTCGGGTGGATGGGCACTACACGCCCCGGCTTTACCATTGGCGACGCGACGCCGCAGGACCTGGCTGCCTGTGGCGACATTCACCGCGAATCCTTCAGTCAGGCCTGGGAAGACGGTACGCTCGCCGCCATGCTGAAGACGAAAGGCACGGTGGCGCTGGTGGCGCGTGCGCAAAAGCCGGCGAACCATCCGGTGCGCGGTTTCCTGATGTACCGCACCGCCGGGCCGGAAGCGGAAATCCTGACGATTGCGGCGGCTCGCAGGGCGCGGCGCCACGGGGCCGGCAGAGCCCTGCTGGAGGAAATGATCCGGCGCTGCCTGGCCGACCGTCTGAAGGAGATTTTTCTGGAGGTCGATTCAGGCAACGAGGCTGCCATCCGGCTTTACCGCAGTCTCGGCTTTGCCAAGGTCGGCGAGCGCGCCGGCTATTACCGGCACGGCGAGCGCACGGCGGCGGGAGGCGGCGAGACGGGCAATGCGCTGATCATGCGGCTCGATCTGGCCGATTAGGCAAACAGGACGGGGAGGAAGGGCTTGGCGGCGGTCATCCGGCTGATACTGATCGTGACGATCGTGCTGGCGGCAACCCTTGTGCTGGCGCCGGTGCAGATCGTGCTGATGTATGCCGCGCCGCAGCTGTCGCGCAAAATTCCGCTTTTGTGGCACCGCATGGTGCTGAAACTGCTGGGTGTCAGGGTTCACCTGCACGGCGAGATGGCAAGGCATCGCCCGCTGATGATCTGCGCCAACCACATTTCCTGGTCGGACATTCTCGTCCTCGGCAGCATCGGCGAATTGTGCTTCATCGCCAAGGACGAGGTGAAATCCTGGCCGGGGATCAGCTGGCTTGCCCGCATGCAGCGCACGGTATTCGTCAACCGCGAACGGCGGCGCGATGCCGGCATTCAGGCCGATACCATCGCTTCCCGCCTGCTGCAGGGCGATGCCATGGTGCTGTTTGCCGAAGGCACGACCGGCAACGGCAACCGTCTGCTGCCGTTCAAGAGCGCCTTGTTTGCCGCTCCGCAGATCGCGCTTGAACAATCGGGCATCGACCATGTCGCCGTGCAGCCGGTGGCGATCGCCTACAACACGCTGCACGGCATGCCGCTCGGTCGCTACCACCAGGCGATTGCCGCCTGGCCGGGAGACATTGCACTGGCGCCGCATCTGAAACGCTTCGTGCTGGAAGGCGCTTTCGACGTCGACGTGGCGTTCGGCGAGTGTATCGACATCACGCCGGAAACCAGGCGCAAGGAACTGGCCGCGAGCTGCTATGACGGGGTACGCAAGCATTTCAGCAGGCTGCGTCGGCTCTACCATCGCGAATAGGGCTGCTTGCAACAGCGGCAAGCGGGCGATAGAACCCGCGAAAGCGCTGCCCGCAGACAGATGCGGTGCGAATGTTGCGAATTTCCGGCAGGAAGATGGAACGGAACGAAGCCATCAAGACCGAATCTGCCATGGCAGGAGAACCCGGCGGGGATGAAGCCTCGCGCGGGAAGGCTCCTGAGCGCGCAAATACGCGCGCCAACACGCGCAAGGTCTTCGTAAAGACCTATGGCTGCCAGATGAACGTCTATGATTCCGAGCGGATGGAGGACGCGCTGACCCAGGGCGGCTATGTGCGGACGGATCGGATGGAAGACGCCGATCTGGTGCTGCTCAATACCTGCCACATCCGCGAGAAGGCAGCAGAGAAGGTCTATTCGGAAATCGGCCGCATCCGACGGCTGAAGGAAGCCCGCGCGAAGAACGGCGGGAAACTCACCCTCGGTGTCACCGGCTGCGTGGCACAGGCCGAGGGCGAGGAAATCTTCCGCCGTGCACCCGTCGTCGATCTCGTCGCCGGACCCCAGACCTATCACGACATCGCCGCCATGGTGGCGCGGGCCGAAGGTGGCGAAAAGGTCATCGAGACGGAATTCGAGATCGAGGAGAAGTTCGCCAAACTGCCCGCTCCGACCCGCCAGCAGACCATTGCCCGCGGGGTGGCGGGGTTTCTCACCGTGCAGGAAGGCTGCGACAAGTTCTGCACCTTCTGCGTGGTGCCCTACACCCGTGGGGCGGAAGTCTCACGGCCCGCCTCCCAGATCATTGAGGAAGCGCTGCGCATGGTGGATGCGGGGGTGAAGGAAATCACCCTGCTCGGCCAGAACGTCAATGCCTGGCATGGCAGCGATGACGGCAACGGCAATGGCGGGGCCATGCGGCTTGGCGATCTGCTGCACCGGCTTGCCGAAATCTCCGGCGTCGAGCGGCTGCGGTATACGACCAGCCATCCCATCGACATGGATGACGGGCTGATCGATGCCCACCGCGACATCGGCAAGCTGATGCCCTATCTGCATCTGCCGGTGCAGGCGGGCTCCGACCGCATCCTGAAGGCGATGAACCGCCATCACACGGCAGCAGAATATCTCGACATCATCGAACGGGTGCGCAAGGCGCGGCCCGACATTGCCATTTCCGGCGATTTCATCACGGGCTTCCCCGGCGAGTCGGACGAGGATTTCGAGGCGACGATGGAGATCGTTCGCGCCGTCAACTACGCCTCCGCCTTCTCCTTCAAGTACAGCCCGAGACCGGGAACACCGGGGGCGGAACTGGAAGACCAGGTGCCTGAAGAAGTGAAAGGCGAACGCCTTGCGCGGCTGCAGGAACTGCTTGGCGAACAGCAACAGGCCTTCAACCGGGACTGTATCGGCAGGACCATCGACATCCTGCTCGAAAAGAAAGGCCGCCACGAGGGTCAACTGATCGGCCGCTCACCCTGGCTGCAATCGGTGGTGGTCGAAGGCGATCTGTCAGAGATCGGTCACATGCTGACCGTAAAGGTTGCTTCCAGCGGCCCGGTATCGCTATTGGCAGAACGCGTTTGAGCCGCCCTGTCCGCGATACTGGACAAATCGGGAAAACCGGAGCAAACATGGAATCTCAAACGCCCGGAGCGCTTTTTGAACGAGATTAAGAAGATCAAGCCCGCACGCCCAGCCGACAGCGCAGGCAAGCGCGTGAACGATCAGCTTGTCCTTTCCTTCGACAACAACAAGTATGCCACGCTGCTGTTCGGCCAGTTCGACGAGCATCTTGCGATGATCGAGAGCATGCTCGGCGTCGAGGCGGTGGCGCGCGGCAATGAGGTCTCGATGACGGGCGACGAGGCTTCGGTGCATCGCGCACGCATGGCGCTAGAACATCTCTATGGACGGCTTGAAGCGGGCGAGATCATCGAAAAGGGCGATGTGACCGGCGCGGTGCGCATGGCGATTGCCGAAGATCAGCTTTCGCTGCCGAGCATGGGCGAGAAGACGGGCCGGCTTTCCATGGCCCAGATCGGCACGCGCAAGAAGGTCATCCAGGCCCGCACCCGCACCCAGGACAAGTATATCCGCGCCATGGATGCGAACGAACTCATCTTCGGGGTCGGACCGGCTGGAACCGGCAAAACCTATCTGGCGGTCGCCTATGGCGCCTCGCTGCTGGAACGCGGCGCGGTCGACAGGATCATCCTTTCACGGCCTGCCGTCGAGGCCGGCGAGCGGCTGGGCTTCCTGCCCGGCGACATGAAGGAGAAGGTCGATCCCTATCTCAGACCGCTCTATGACGCGCTGTACGACATGATGTCGGGCGAGAAGGTGGAACGGGCACTTGCCTCCGGCGTGATCGAGATCGCGCCGCTCGCCTTCATGCGCGGGCGCACGCTTGCCAATGCGGCAGTCATCCTCGACGAGGCGCAGAACACGACCTCGATGCAGATGAAGATGTTCCTGACCCGCATCGGCGAGAACTCGAAGATGATCGTCACCGGCGACCCGAGCCAGGTGGACCTGCCGAACGGCCAGGTCTCCGGCCTGATAGAGGCGATGGAAATCCTGCCCGATATCGCAGGCGTCGAGAAAATCGTCTTCAAGGCATCCGATGTGGTGCGCCACCGGCTGGTGACGGAAATCGTCAATGCCTACGACAAGGCGGGCGCCAGCAAGGCCGGTCAACGCAGACGGGCGGAAGCAAGCCGGCAACAGGTGGACGCGGGTGAGAATTCCGCAGATTGACATTGCCATAGAGCATGAGGGCTGGCCAGAAGAGGAAAACCTGCGCGAGCTTGTTTCACGGGCCATTTGCGCTGCGGCGGAGAGCCTGGGGCTTCAATGGACAGAAGGGGCCGAACTCAGTCTGCTGTTTACGGGCGACGAACACATGGCGAAGATCAACGGTCAGTGGCGCGGCAAGCCGAAGGCCACCAATGTGCTGTCCTTTCCCGGCGAGGAACGGGAGGTCGGAGACGCGGCTGGCGTGATGATCGGTGACCTGGTCTTTTCCCTTGAAACGATCCGGCGCGAGGCGGCCGAACAGCAAAAGACGTTCGAACACCATCTGGCACATCTTGCCGTTCACGGTTTTCTTCATCTTTTCGGCTATGACCACGAGGAAACAGCCGAGGCAGAGACAATGGAAGCGGCTGAAATCAAGGCGCTGGCAACGCTTGGAATCGGCGATCCCTATGCTTATCTTGGGCCGTAACAATTCGATGATGCAACCTGCCCGGCAAGACACTGCCGGGAAACGATGATGACACAAAGCGACAACAGCCGGATTGCACCGGCACCAGGCGGTGAGCCGGAAGCCCTGCCGGGCGCAGACGACGAGGAGTCTTCGCGAGCGCCGGGCGATGCGGGCGAAACCGGCGCTTCCCACGCAGAACAGGCGAATGGTGAAGGCGGCGCCCAGAAGGGCGGACTGCTCTCGCGCCTGATCACATCGGTCAAGCGGTCCAACCGGGGCAGCATCCGCGAGGATCTCAGCGACGCGCTGGCCCAGCACGATATTGACGACAGCGACCTGACGCCGGAAGAGCGGGTCATGCTCAACAACATCCTGCGGCTGCAGGATGTTCGGGCCGAAGACCTGATGGTGCCACGCGCCGAGATCGTGGCAGCCGACATCCGAACCACGCTGGGCGAACTGCTGGTGCAGTTCGAAAGTTCCGGTCATTCGCGCATGCCGGTCTATGACGATACGCTCGACGACCCGCGCGGCATGATCCATATCCGCGACCTGCTCGGCTACATTACCAAGTCGGCGGCGGGCAAGCGGCGCAACGGCAGGAGCGGCCCCGGCAAGCTCGACCTGACGCGGGTCGATCTCGACAGGGAACTCGGCAAGGCCAATCTGGTGCGTACCGTGCTTTTCGTGCCGCCATCGATGCTGGCGGCTGACCTGATGGCACGCATGCAGGCCAACCGGATACAGATGGCGTTGGTGATCGACGAATATGGCGGCACGGAAGGTCTGATCTCACTCGAAGACATCGTCGAGATCATCGTCGGCGACATCGAGGACGAGCATGACGACGAGGACGAGCTCATCCGCACCGGCGAGAACGGTGCGATGATTCTCGATGCAAAGGCGGAGATCGAGGACATCCGCGAAATGCTCGGCGGCAGGTTCAACGTGGAGGATCACGACGAGGATGCCGAGACCATCGGCGGCGTGATCTTCTCCCTGCTCGGCCGGGTGCCGGTCAAGGGGGAACTGATCGACGCCTTCGGCTACGAGTTCCGCATCCGCGACGCCGACCCCCGCCGCATCCGCTCGATCGAGATGGTGCCTTCCAAGAAAGCTGCCGCAAGAAAGACGAAGACCGGATAGCCACCCGGCCGCTGCGGCGCATTCGGGTTTTTGCGATTCCGTCGAAACCTGAATTGCTCTATCCACAAGCGGAAAACGTCAATCCGATTCGGAGAGCGGCTTGGAGAGAATCGCGAAGCTGGCGGCCTGGTTTGTGCTGCTGCACGGCTGGCAGCGGCTGCTGACAGCCTTCGCATTGGGCCTTGCATCGGCACTCGCGATGCCGCCGCTTTACCTGTTTCCCGTGCTCTTTTTCACGCTTGCCGGTTTTGCCTGGATCATCGACAGCGCCTACAGCGATGCCAGAACCGGGTTTTTCGGCCAGCTGCGGTCGGCATTCGCGCCCGGCTGGTGGTTCGGATTCGGCTACTTTCTCGCCGGACTGTGGTGGATCGGAAATGCCTTTCTGGTCGAGGCCGAGGATTTCGCCTGGGCGATGCCCTTCGCAGTGATCCTGCTGCCCGCTCTGCTTGCCGTCTTCTGGGGCATTGCCTCGGTGATCGCGCGGCTGTTCTGGAGCGACCACTGGGGCCGGGTTTTCGCGCTGGCGGCCGGTTTCGGCGCGGCGGAATATCTGCGCGGAACCCTGCTGACCGGCTTTCCCTGGAACGCGCTTGGCTACGCCATCATGCCTCATCCGCTTTTGATGCAGGGGGCGGCAGTGCTGGGCCTGTACGGCATGAGCATTGTGGCCGTCCTCGTCTTCGCCCTGCCGCTGGTCGCGCTTTCCACCGCCAGCAGCGGCAAGCCCTGGCCCAAATTGCCGGTTGTCCTTGCCGTTGTTCTTGTCGCCGTGCAGGCAGGTTACGGCGCCTTCCGGCTTGCAACCGCACCGCAAGCGGGCGACGGGCCGACCATCCGAATCATGCAGCCGGCCATCGACCAGCGCGACAAGCTTGCAGCCGGCAACGAGCTTTCCGTGGTCGAAACCTATCTCAGGGTATCGGCGATGGCGCCGGATGGCGGGGAAGGCAGTCTCGAAGGCATCGACTATCTGATCTGGCCGGAATCCGCCTTCCCGTTCCTGCTGACCGAACAACCGGATGTCATCGCGGCGATTGCCGACCTGCTGCCGGAAGGCACGACGCTGATCACCGGCGCCCTGAGAACCGAGCCCGGAGCTGCCGGAAATCCCCAAGGCCATGTCTACAACTCGATCTATGTCATCGACTCGCATGGCGAGATCCTGGAAGCAGCTGACAAGACGCATCTGGTTCCCTTCGGGGAATATCTGCCGTTTCAAAACCTGCTGGAGACCTACGGCTTCGAGCAGCTGACCAGGTTGCCGGGCGGTTTCGAGGCAGGTGCCCAGCGCTCCCTCCTGCTGAGCGACAGCAGGTACCCGGTGCTGCCGCTGATCTGTTACGAGATCATCTTTTCCGGCTCGCTGCGCGACGGCGTTTCGGCTGCCGCGGCCAAGCCCGGCTGGATCGTCAACCTGACCAATGATGCCTGGTTCGGCAGGACGCCCGGCCCCTACCAGCATTTCCAGCAGGCGAGACTGCGCGGCATCGAGGAAGGGCTCGCTGTCGTGCGGGTTGCCAATACCGGCATTTCCGCCGCCGCCGACGCCTATGGCAATGTCCTGCGTATCCTGCCCCTGGGAGTACAGGGTACTGCCGACTTCACCCTGCCGCCGGCAACTGGGGAAACGCTGTTTTCACGCTTCGGCCACCAGCCGTTCGGTGGGCTTTTGATCGCCTGCATGGCTATTGCCCTGATCGCCCGCAGACGGGCGCTGACCTGAAGAAAACTCGGCTTGCCGCAGCCTTAACCCTGTGGATGAAAAGCGCCTAAACTCACCCGACGTAAGTTTGACTTAGGTGTAAAAAGCAAGCCATATTCCCGCATCTTGGCGCTCTACCCACATTCCTGTGCGTCAGGTTCGGCCTGTTCGGGAAGGCAGCCGATTCTTAAAGAACCCACACGGAACGCAGCCGGGCAAGGCATCCCGAGCCTGTTGCGTTCTGCAACACACGCGAAATCCATCTGCAAGCAGGGGGGTGGGGATGGATGCGTGCAAAGAAGAGACGAACATGGCGTCAGAGCAGCGCAAACCAAATCCGATCGACATTCATGTAGGCAGCAGGATCCGGCTTCGCCGGACCATGCTCGGCATGAGCCAGGAGAAACTGGGCGATGCGCTGGGTATTACCTTCCAGCAGATTCAGAAATACGAAAAGGGCGCAAACCGCGTCGGCGCAAGCCGGCTGCAGGAGATTTCGCGCATTCTCAACACGCCAGTCGCATTCTTCTTCGAGGGCGCCCCGGGGCAGGAGCCCAGCGAAGGCGGATTCAAGGAAGCCAGTTCGACCAACTATGTGGTGGATTTTCTTTCTTCCAACGAAGGGCTGCAGCTCAACCGCGCCTTCATCAAGATCGAAGACCCCAAGGTCCGCAAGAAACTGGTGGAACTGGCCAGGGCACTGGCCAACATTTCCGACGACTGAGCGGCCGTCTTCCGGCAAAGACCAAATGACGCACTCGCGACCGGCATCACGACGGCTGCGCGCGCTTTGCTATTCGCCGGCGCAAACACGCCTTGGCGGAATCCCGGGGAAACCCAATGGGCACAAACGCAACCTGCGGATCGAAACGTTGTCCCGTTTCCGGCAAAACGTGAAATGATCTAATCGTCGCGCGACTATTGATTTTGCCATGCCAAAGGCTACAAAGCGCGAGATTTTCTGCGCGAAACATTTGCAAACCAGGCATTTCAGGGGATTCTGATGGCAAGGCAAAACTATCTCTTCACCAGCGAGTCGGTATCGGAGGGGCATCCGGACAAGGTTTGCGACCGGATTTCGGACGAGATCGTCGATCTGGTGTACAAGGAAGCGCGCAAGACCGGCGTTGACCCCTGGAGCGTTCGCGTTGCCGCCGAAACGCTGACAACCACCAATCGCGTGGTGATTGCCGGTGAGGTGCGCGTGCCGCCGAGCCTGATCAAGAAGGACAAGCACGGCAAGGACGTTATCAATCCGTCCCGCTTCCGTTCCGCAGCACGCCGGGCGATCCGCGACATCGGCTACGAGCAGGACGGCTTCCACTGGAAGACGGCAAAAATCGATGTTTTGCTTCACTTCCAGTCCGCCCACATTGCCCAGGGCGTCGACAATGCCGCCGACCGGCAGGGTGAGGAAGGCGCAGGCGATCAGGGCATCATGTTCGGCTATGCCTGTGATGAGACGCCCGACCTCATGCCGGCGCCGATCTACTATTCCCACAAGATTCTGGAACTGCTAGCGGCTGCCCGCAAGAAGGGCGAAGGCGAGGCTGCAAAGCTCGGTCCCGATGCGAAGAGCCAGATCACGGTACGCTACGAGAACGGCAAGCCTGCCGATGTGACCTCTATCGTGCTTTCCACTCAGCATCTCGATGCCAGCTGGGATTCGAAGAAAGTGCGCAGCGTGGTCGAGCCCTATATCCGCGAGGCGCTGGCGCTCGGCAATCTGCCGATTGCCGCCGACTGTGCCTGGCACATCAATCCGACGGGTGCTTTCGTCATCGGCGGGCCCGACGGAGATGCCGGTCTTACCGGCCGCAAGATCGTGGTCGATACCTATGGCGGCGCGGCGCCCCATGGCGGCGGCGCGTTCTCCGGCAAGGACACCACCAAGGTTGACCGTTCGGCAGCCTATGCGGCGCGCTACCTGGCCAAGAACATCGTTGCCGCCAGGCTTGCCGAGCGCTGCACGATCCAGCTTTCCTACGCAATCGGCGTCGCCCAGCCGCTGTCGGTCTATGTCGACACCCACGGCACCGGCAAGGTGGACGATGCAGTGCTTGAAAAGGCGATCCGCAAGGCGATGGACCTGTCGCCTTCCGGCATCCGCAAGCACCTCGATCTCAACAAGCCGATCTATGCCCAGACGGCGGCCTATGGCCATTTCGGCCGCAAGCCGGGCCGCGGTGGCTCGTTTTCCTGGGAAAAGACCGACCTGACGAAAGCGCTGAAGGAAGCCGTCAAGAACGTCTGAATACCGTGACGGGTAACAAGCAACAGAACAATGCGACAGCCGGCCACCCTCAACGGATGGCCGGCAATTTTTTCGGCCGCCGCAAGGCCAAGCCGCTGAAAGGCTCGCAGGAAGAGGCGCTTCGGACGCTCTACCCCGAACTGAAAATCGATCTCGCCGCGCCCTGCCCCGAATCACTGGAAACGCTGTTTTCACGTCATGACCGAAAACCGGAAGCCTTTGTGCTGGAGATAGGGTTCGGCGGCGGCGAACATCTCGTTCACCGGGCTTCACTGCATCCCGAACTCGGCTTTGTCGGCTGCGAACCCTTCGTCAACGGCATGGCCAAGGCGGTGAGCGCGATCGCGGAAGGCAAACTCACGAACATCCGCCTGTTTGGCGAAGACGCTACGGCACTGCTCGACTGGCTTCCGGACGCTGCACTTTCCCGCATCGACCTGCTCTATCCCGATCCCTGGCCGAAGAAGCGGCACTGGAAACGGCGGTTCGTCAATGCAGGCAATGTGAAGCGCTTTCATCGCGTTCTCAGGCCCGGCGGCGAGTTCCGCTTTGCCAGCGACATCGAAAGCTATGTGAACTGGACGCTTCGGCATGTCCTCGATCACGGCGGATTCGAGTGGACCGCGCTGCATCCCGATGACTGGCACCAACCGTGGGACGAATGGATTTCGACCCGATACGAGCAGAAGGCGGTGCGCGAGGGCCGCACACCGGCCTACTTCATCTTCCGCCGCAAGGCGTGAAGGGCTGCTGCGAGCGGAGTGTCAGGCCGCCTTGTCCATCTGGCGCGCTGCCATGGTAGCATTCGCCCACCACAGCAGTTCGTCGAGCATGGCGTCGGAAGCCGGTTTGATGAACGGCTCGATTTCCGCCATTTCGCCGTTCTCGCCCATGGGATGGACTTTCATGAAGGAACCGGCGGCGATGTGCACCGCGTTGCGCAACGGCACCATCTGCAGTTCGACGGCTATCGCCCGCAGGTGCTCGATGGCGCGCGCCGCGCCGACCCCGCCATAGCCAATGGCTGCGGCAGGCTTGCGTGCCCACTCGGTATAGGCCTGATCGAGCGCATTCTTGAGCGCGCCGGTGACCGAGTGATTGTATTCCGCAACGACGAAAATATAGCCATCAAACGCCGCCAGCTTCTGCTGCCACTTGACGGCCGCCGGAGACTGGCTCGGCGCATAGAGGTTGGAAGCAGCTTCATCGAACAGCGGCAGGTCGTAGTCCTTCAAGTCCAGCAGTTCAACGTCGAAGGCGCCGTGAGCCTGTACCTGTTCCAGCATCCATTTTGCCGGTTTTGCAGCAAAACGGTGCTCTCGTGTCGAACCAAGGATGATGGCGATACGAGGTTTCGGGAGGGCCATATATAATCTCCTTTGGATATATGGTTACTAGAAGTTACTTGATGTAGATCGGATATCATGGCAGATTTCGCAAGAAGGCACTTTGCGGTAACCACCTGCATGGCAGGTAACTACCCACTGGAAATGCAGCGATGAACAAACAACGCGCGATTGAGAAAGGCCGGGAGAAGAACGATCCCGTTTGCAGTACGATCAGCGAATTGTTCGCACGGATCGGCGACAAGTGGACCATCCAGACCATCCGCGCGCTGGGCGAAGGCCCGATGCGCTTCAATGCCCTGAGGCGCACCGTGGGCGACATCAGCCAGAAAATGATGGCGGCGACGCTGCGCCGCCTGGAGCGCGACGGGTTTGTTACCCGCACGGTGACACCGTCAACGCCGCCCCAGGTCGAATACGCCCTGACGGAGCTTGGCCGGGATCTGCTTCGACCGGTCTGTGCACTGGCGGGCTGGACCATCGAGAATGCCGGGCGAATCGACGCCGCGCGGCAGCACTACGACCGGCAAAACGGCGGATCGGCGCAGTAGCGTATCCAGTTCCCTCCATTGTGTTCAATTCCACCGTCGATCCCCTGCCCTGAATCTGTTAAGGGCGGGTTCCTGAATTTGTGGACACTCAATCATGGCAGACAAGATTCCCGGCCGGAATCCGGAGGGCGGACAGGCATTGTCCGACAGCATCCGGTCACTGCTCGTTCTGGGCCTGCCGCTGGTCGGCGCGCAACTCGCCCAGATGCTCATCAACGTTGTCGATACGGTAATGATGGGCTGGCTCGGCACGCGCGAGCTGGCAGCCGGGACGCTTGCCTTCCAGTTCTTCTTCATTCTGTGGATTTTCGGAAGCGGCTTCGCCTTCGCCATCGTACCGCTGGCTGCAACGGCGGTCGGCCGGGGTGACGAAACCAGCGTGCGCCGTCATGTGCGCATGGGCCTGTGGGTGCAATGCGCCTATTTCGCCGTGATCTTCCTGCCGATGGGCTATGTGCGGGAAATCCTCGTCGCCTTCGGCCAGGAGCCGGTGCTGGCGGACCTTGCCCAGGACTACATGGACATCGCCAAATGGGCGATCCTGCCCAGCCTGTTCCTGATGGTGCTGCGCTCCTTCGCCACGGCGCTCGAACACGCCAGGATCATCCTTGTCATCACGCTGTTCTCGACTGTGCTGAACGGGCTGCTCAACTACGCCTTCATCTTCGGCAATTTCGGCGCCCCGCGCATGGAAGTGCCGGGGGCAGCCCTGGCAACCCTGCTGACCAATCTGGCAGCCTTCGCCTTTGCCGCATTTTGGGTCGGCTTGCGGCCGGAGTTCCGTGCCTATGAAGTTTTCAGGCGGCTGTGGCGTTCCGATTTCCCGGCCTTTTTCGAGATCATCCGTCTCGGACTGCCGATCAGCATCGGCATCATCGCCGAGGTCGGCCTGTTCGCCTTCACCGCCATCATGATGGGATGGCTGGGCGAAATCCAGCTCGCCGCACACGGCATCGCATTGCAGATCGCAGCTCTTGCCTTCATGGTGCCGCTCGGCCTCTCGAATGCGGCAACCGCCCGCGTCGGCATTGCTGCCGGCAGGGAGGACCGGGCAGGCCTTGTCCGCACGGGGCAGGCAGCGGTGATCATTGCCACCGTGTTCGCACTTGCAGCCGCTCTGCCCATGTTCGTTATCCCCGAAACCCTGATCGGCGGCTGGCTGGCCGAGGGCGACCCCAATGCGCCGATGGTACTGGCCAAAGCCGTGCCGCTGCTGTGGGTGGCGGCCTGCTTTCAACTTGTCGACGGACTGCAGGTGGCGGGTGTCGGCTTGCTGCGCGGATTGAAGGACATGCGCGTGCCGATGCTGATTGCCGTCTTCAGCTACTGGGTGGCCGGTGTTCCCATTGCACTGCTGCTCGGCTTTACAGCAGGGCTCGGCGGCATTGGCATCTGGATCGGACTTGCCGCCGGGCTTTCCTTTGCTGCCGTCCTGCTGATCTGGCGCTTCTTCCGCGAGGCAGCCAATCCGGCAATCTTTGCAAACCCGCAGGAGAATTCGCCCGGCTGACCGTTTTTTCTTGAAACCCGGCGGTGTTTTCTCTATTTTAGTCTCAAATTCTCCGAGCATTCGAGAGAGTGGGAGCCTCCCGGCCCCGCTCTTTTTTGTTGCCGGTGAAACCGCAAGCGGCATTGCGGTGTGAAAAGGCCGCAGGAAAGCAGCAATGGACGTTTCCGCGATGGGCGTTTCCGAAGACGACCGCATGATTGTCGAACAGGGCCTTGAGGCCCGTATCGCCGGCATTCTGCGCCCCGAGATCGAGGCGCTGGGATACCGGCTGGTTCGCATTCGGCTGTCGCAGATGAACGGCCAGACACTGCAGGTGATGGCAGAGCGTCCCGACGGGACGATGAGCGTCGAGGACTGCGAGGCGGTGTCGAACGCGATTTCGCCGATTCTCGACATCGAGGATCCCGTTTCCGGTGCCTATCATCTGGAAATCTCTTCGCCGGGCATCGACCGCCCGCTGGTGCGCGCAAGCGACTTTGAAACCTGGTCGGGCCACGTGGCGAAGCTGGAAACCGCCCGTCTGGTCAATGGCCGCAAGCGGTTCAAGGGCCGCATCCTCAGGGTGGAAGACGGCAAGGCGCTGTTCCGCCGGGACGATGCAGGCAAGGACGAGGAAGCGGAATTCGAACTGGCGCTGGCCGACATCGCGGAAGCAAGGCTGGTCCTTTCCGACGATCTGATCCGCGAGGCGCTGCGCCGCGACAAGGCGCTGAGAAAAGCAAACGGAATCGAGGAAGACGCCGAACCCGGCAATTAGGGTCAGGCTCCGATAATCACAACAGCTTTGCCGCCGGGAACAACCGAGGGGCGGCAGCAAAAGGAGAAGAAACCATGGCTGTCAGTGCAAACCGACTGGAACTGCTGCAGATCGCCGATGCGGTGGCGCGGGAGAAATCCATCGACCGGATGATCGTCATCCAGGCAATGGCCGACGCCATCCAGAAGGCGGCACGGTCGCGTTACGGCCAGGAAACCAACATCAAGGCCGACATCGACCCGAAGACCGGCGACATCAAATTGCAGCGCCTTCTGGAAGTGGTGGAAAATGTCGAGGACTACACCACGCAGATTCCGCTCGACCTTGCCCGTGACAAGAACCCGAATGCGCAGATCGGCGACCATATCGCCGAACCGCTGCCGCCGATGGATTTCGGCCGCATCGCCGCCCAGTCGGCCAAGCAGGTTATCGTGCAGAAAGTGCGCGAAGCAGAGCGCGACCAGCAGTTCGACGAGTACAAGGACCGTGTCGGCGAGATCGTCAACGGCACCGTCAAGCGCGTCGAATACGGCAATGTGATCGTCGACCTCGGCAAGGGTGAAGCGATCATCCGCCGCGACGAGACCATTCCGCGCGAAAACTTCAAGTATGGCGACCGCGTACGCGCCTATATCTACGACGTCCGCCGCGAGCAGCGCGGACCGCAGATCTTCCTGTCGCGCACGCATCCGCAGTTCATGGCGAAACTGTTCACCATGGAAGTGCCGGAAATCTATGACGGCGTCATCGAAATCAGATCGGTTGCCCGCGATCCGGGCTCCCGCGCCAAGATCGCCGTGATCTCCAACGATTCGTCGATCGATCCGGTCGGCGCCTGCGTCGGCATGCGCGGCAGCCGCGTTCAGGCGGTTGTCGGCGAATTGCAGGGCGAGAAGATCGACATCATTCCGTGGTCGCCGGATGCGGCCTCCTTCATCGTCAACGCGCTGCAGCCGGCGGAAGTCACCAAGGTCGTGCTCGACGAGGATGCAGAGCGTATCGACGTTGTGGTGCCGGATGACCAGCTTTCCCTGGCGATCGGCCGCCGCGGCCAGAACGTCCGCCTCGCCTCGCAGCTTACCGGCTGGGAAATCGACATCATGACCGAGCAGGAAGAAAGCGAACGCCGCCAGCAGGAGTTTGCCGAGAACACCGCCCGGTTCATGGAAGCGCTCAATGTCGACGAGATGGTTGCGCAATTGCTGGCTTCCGAAGGCTTCGGCTCGATCGAGGAAGTTGCCTATGTGGATGCCGACGAAATCGCGACCATCGAGGGTTTCGACGACGAGACCGCCGAAGAATTGCAGGCACGCGCACGGGAATTCCTCGACAAGCTGGAACAGGAACTGGACGAGGAGCGCAAGGCGCTTGGTGTCGAGGACGCGCTGAAGGAAATCGACGGGCTGACCACGGCCATGCTGGTTACCCTCGGCAAGGCCGACATCAAGACGCTGGAGGACTTTGCCGGCTGTGCGGTCGACGATCTTTGCGGCTGGATCGAGCGCAAGGATGGCGAGGTGCAGCGGTTTGCCGGCGCGCTCGACGAGTACAAGGTTTCGCGCGCCGATGCAGAGGCGATGATCATGCAGGCCCGCATCAAGGCCGGCTGGGTGACCGAAGAGGAACTGCTTGCTGCCCAGCAGGAAGAGGAAGCCGCCGAGGGTGAAGGCGAGGCCGTCTCCGGCGAGCAGGAAGCAGCGGCCGAAGCGCCGATGGCCTGACGGCATGGCGCGGCCGATTGGAAAGGTTGAGGATGGTCAACAGCCGCAGCTGCATCGTGTCGCGCCAGCCAATGGAAAAGGAAGCGCTGCTGCGCTTCGTTGCCGGGCCTGACGGCCGCATTTACCCCGACCTGAAGGAAACCCTTCCGGGCCGGGGCGTGTGGGTCGAGGCAAGGCGGGCAAGCGTCGAGCAGGCGGTGGCGAAAAGCCTTTTTGCCCGCAGCCTGAAGGCGCAGGTAACTGCCGATGAAGCCCTGCCGGAGACTGTCAGCCGGCTGCTTGCCGAACGGGCGCTCCAGGCGCTGGCGCTGGCGCGCAAGGCGGGCATGCTGGTGACGGGTTTCACCAAGGTCGATACGGCGATCCGTTCGAACCAGGCAAGCCTGCTGTTTCACGGCAGCGACGCTGCGGAGGACGGACGGCGGAAGCTGGGGCAGGCGATCACGTTCGTCAGCAAGATGGGCGGAGAGGATGTGGCGGTGTTCGACTGCTGGACTTCCGCCGAGATGGGAGCCGCGCTCGGGCTCGGATCGGCCACCCATGCAGCTGCCCTGGAGGGCGGCGCAACGGCCGCACTGCGGCAGGCGGTTGAAAGGTGGCTTGCCTATGAAGGCAGACTTGCCGGAACCGGGCAGGAAAAAGAGCATGCACCGGCCGTTTCGAAAGGCGGCGGCCAGGATCAAAATTGAAATTGGACTGGATTTTTGCGGGTTAAAGGTCCAAAAAGCGCGCAATATCCAGTCCGGCAACGGACCAACAGGACACAGACTGTTTTATGAGTGAAGAAAACAACGACGAAAAGCTCAGCGTGAAGCCGAAAAAAACGTTGAGTCTGCGTGGTGGCGGCGTCTCCCAGGGCACCGTCAACCAGAGCTTTTCGCGTGGCCGCACGAAAGCGGTGGTGGTTGAAACCCGCAAACGGCGCATCAACAAGCCGGGCGAGACGCCGAAGCCGGCCGAAAAGGTTGTGGTGGCACCCGTTGCCGCGCCGACGCCTGCCGATGATGCAGCCAGCAACCTGTCGCAGAGCGAGATCGAAGCCCGCCGCCGCGCGCTAGAGGAAGCCACGGCACGCCAGGGCGAGGAAGCTGCGCGGGCAGCGGAAGAAGCTGCCAAGCGCGCCGAACTCGATGCACGCCGCAAGGCCGACCGCGAGGAACAGAAGCGCCGGGAAGAGGAAACTGCCAGGCGCGAGGCCGAGGAACGTGCCCGCCAGGAGCAGGAAGCTGCTGTTGTTGCTTCCGCAGCCCAGGCCGCCGCCGATCCCGATGCCGTGCGCAAGCCGACACGCGAGGAACCCAAGGCAAAGGAACTCAAGCCGTTCGAGCGCAAGCGTTCCACCGAGGAAGACCGCACACCTTCGCGGCCCAAGGGCGGGGATGACCGCCGCCGCACCAAACTGACGCTTACCAATGCGCTGGACAGCGACGGCAATGCGAAGGGACCTTCGCTTGCCGCATTGCGCCGCCGGCAGGAAAAGGCAAAGCGCGCCGCACTCGGCCAGACCGGACCGCGCGAGAAGATTTCACGCGAAGTAACGCTGCCGGAAACCATCACCATCCAGGACTTCGCCGCCCGCATGTCGGAACGCTCGGTTGACGTCATCAAATACATGATGAAGCAGGGCCAGATGATGAAGCCCGGCGACGTGATCGATGCCGATACCGCGGAACTCATCGCCAGCGAATTCGGCCATACGGTCAAGCGCGTCTCGGAATCCGATGTTGAAGAGGGCCTGTTCGGCGCGCCGGACAATCCGGAAAGCATGGCTTCCCGTCCGCCTGTCGTCACCATCATGGGCCACGTCGATCACGGCAAGACCTCGCTGCTCGATGCCATCCGCAACGCCAATGTGGTCAAGGGTGAAGCCGGTGGCATTACCCAGCATATCGGCGCCTATCAGGTCGACCGGGACGGCCACAAGATCACCTTCATCGACACGCCGGGCCACGAAGCGTTCACCGCCATGCGGGCACGCGGCGCGATGGCGACCGACATCGCCATTCTCGTGGTGGCGGCAGATGACGGCGTGATGCCGCAGACGATCGAATCGATCAATCATGCCAAGGCGGCCGGTGTGCCGATCATCGTGGCGGTCAACAAGATCGACAAGCCTGCCGCCGATCCGGGCAAGGTGAAGACCGAACTGCTGCAGCACGAGGTCTTCGTCGAGAGCATGGGCGGTGAAACGCAGGAAGTGGA
>JAMLIH010000026.1 GCA_023954255.1 Phyllobacteriaceae bacterium
GCGTTCCCGCCGGCGCATCGGGTAGACGGGCAAGCACGAGATGGCAAATATTGTCCGTCATGTCGTGTTCGCCATAGGTGATGAATATCTTCTGGCCGAAGATACGGTAGGTGCCGTCGCCCTGAGGTTCGGCGCGGGCCTTGAGCGCGGCAAGATCAGTGCCGGCCTGTGGCTCTGTCAGGTTCATCGTGCCGGTCCATTGACCGGAAACAATCTTCGCCAGGAACCTGTCCTTCAGGTCCTGCGAACCGTGCTTGTCCAGCGCCTCGATGGCACCGACCGTCAGCAGCGGGCAGAGCGCCCAGGCCATGGAGGCCGAGTTCCACATTTCCGAGGCCGCCAGCGCCATCATCGTGCCCAGTTCCTGGCCACCATAGGCCTCGGGTGCTGCAATCGCGTTCCAGCCGGATTCAGCCCAGGCCCTGTAGGTCTCCTTCCAGCCCTGCGGCGTGGTAACGACCGCATCCTTCACGCTCGAGCCGGTCTCGTCGCCGGAGCGGTTGAGCGGGGCGATCTGGTCGGAGGCAAACTTGCCCGCCTCTTCCAGCACCGCATCCACAAGGTCTTCGGAAAGCGCGGTAAACCGGCCCGTTTCCATCGCTTCCTTCATGCCGGCGACATTCTTAAGGGCAAAGGCGATTTCCGACACCGGGGCGCGATACATGGGGTTCCTCCTCACAAGGCAGAAAGCATAGCGGCTGAAAGCTGCCGGAGCGCTACAGGATTTTGACGTTTACGTCAATTAAACCTGTGGCCAACGACCAATTCCCGGCCGCGATCGCCGATGACCTTACCCGCGTTGTCCGCAGCGGGAAATCACTCTTTGCGAAACGGGCGGCAACCCGATATGGAACAGCCTTAAACGGGTTCGTGCCATGCCGGAAATCATCGCAGCCAATCACAGCACAGACGCGCTCAACCGCGCCATTGCCAGGCTGCGGGCAGGCGAACTCGTGGCGATCCCCACCGAAACCGTCTACGGCCTTGCTGCCGACGCCACCAATGGCGAAGCGGTGGCGAAAATCTTCGCGACAAAGCAGCGACCGAGCTTCAATCCGCTGATCTGCCATGTGGACGGCGTGGTGATGGCGCAGGAGTACGGCAAATTCGGCACGGTAGCGGAGCGGCTTGCCAATACCTTCTGGCCGGGTCCGCTGACCCTTGTTGTGCCGCTCAGGGCCGACAGCGGCATCCACGATCTGGTGACCGCAGGTCTCGGCAGCGTCGGGCTCAGATGCCCGCGAGGGTTTTCCCGGCAGGTGATTTCGGCCTTCGGCAGGCCGCTGGCCGCCCCAAGCGCCAACCGATCAGGCCGCATCTCGCCCACCACCGCGCAGCATGTGGCGGAAGAGTTTTCCGGTGAGGATCTGCTCATTCTGGATGCCGGAGCCTGCGAAGCCGGTCTTGAATCGACCATCGTCAAGATCGACGGCAACCGGCTTTACCTGCTGCGGCCGGGCGTCATCACCGCCGAAGAGATTGCCGAAGTCGCAGGCATGCCGGTCGAGCTTCCCCCTGCAGACGGGAAGGTGCAGGCGCCCGGCATGATGAAAAGCCATTATGCCCCGGATGCGCAGGTCATGCTCGATTGCGAGGCCTGCCCCGATGGCGCCGCCTGGCTCGGCTTCGGCAACCGGGTGAAACCGGAAAACGCTGCTACCGGTCTCAATCTGAGCGAAACAAGCAATCTGGTCGAGGCGGCAGCCAATCTCTACGCCTATCTCAAGCAGCTTGACGAAAGCGGTGCCAGCCTCATTTGCGTCTCGCCCGTCCCGCAGGAAGAGTTGGGCATTGCCATCAACGACCGCTTGCGGCGCGCTGCTGCACCACGGGCTTCCAAATCCGGGGAGGCTGTCTGATGGCAACGGTTCCCGGCAAGGATCTGCTTGCGCAGTTCACGGCAATCGTCGGCAAGGCCAATACGCTGACGCCGGAAGACGATCTTACCCATTACACGCACGAGAACCGCGACATCGTTATCGGCAGCACGCCGCTTGTGCTGAAACCTGCCAGCACTGAAGAAGTGGCGGCGATCATGACGCTCGCCAACGAAACGAGAACGGCCATCGTTCCACAGGGCGGGCATACGGGCCATGCGGCAGGCGGCGTACCCGATGAAAGCGGCTGCCAGATCGTGCTTTCGATGGAGCGGATGAACCGCATCCGCGAGATCGACACGGCAGGCAAAACGATGACGGTCGAGGCCGGCGTCATCCTGCAGACAATCCAGCAGGCGGCTGAGGCCCATGATCTTCTGTTTCCCCTTTCGCTGGCATCGGAGGGTTCGTGCCAGATCGGCGGCAACATCTCGACCAATGCCGGCGGCACCGGCGTGCTTTCCTACGGCAACACGCGTGAGCTGGTACTCGGCCTCGAGGCGGTAACCCCGCAAGGGGAAATCTGGAACGGGCTTACCAAGCTGAAGAAGGACAATACCGGCTACGATCTGAAAGACCTCATCATCGGTGCGGAGGGAACGCTGGGCGTGGTCACTGCAGCGGTGGTGAAACTGTTTCCGAAACCGAAGGGAAAGGCGGCGGCATGGATTGGCCTTGCCACGCCAAAGCATGCACTCGACCTGCTCAACGGAGCGCTGGAAAAAGCCGGGCGCTCGCTGACGGCGTTCGAGTTCATGCCGCGCATCGGCGTCGATGCGGTGTTCGACCACTATCCGCAGATCCGCAATCCGCTCGCCGCACGCCATGACTGGCAGGTGCTGATGGAGATTTCGTCTGCCCGTTCGCAGCGGGATGCAGAAACAGAACTGGAAACCCTGCTCGGTGCCGCACTCGAAGATGGCACAATCGAGGACGCGGCGGTCTCGACAAGCGAGGCGCAGCGGCTTTCCTTCTGGATGATCCGCGAGATCATGCCGGAATCCCAGAAACGGCTCGGCGGCTCGATCAAGCATGACATCTCGGTTGCCGTGCACCGCATTCCCGAATTCATCGAGCGGGCGGCTCCCATCGTCGAAGCCGCATTTCCCGGCGCCCGGCCCTTCCCCTTCGGCCATATGGGCGATGGCAATATCCACTACAATGTGAGCCAGCCCGCGGGCATGGCCAGCGAAGAATTTCTGGCGGGACGCGAGCGCGTTCAGGATGCCGTCCATGCGCTGGTGACCGGGATGGATGGTTCGATTTCGGCCGAGCACGGTATCGGGCGGCTGAAGCGCGACCTGCTGGCAAGAACCAAGGACCCGGCAGCGCTTGCCATGATGCGTGCCATCAAGCAGGCGCTCGACCCCAACGGCATCATGAATCCCGGCAAGGTGATCTGAAGCATAGTACTGGCGGGCCTTAACCTCCTGAAAAGAATCCTTTTTTCTTTCTTACCCCCTGTAATCATTCAATAACCACAGATCGGGGTAAGGAAGGATTCACCCTCTCTCTTAAGCGAATTGGGGGATGCCTCTGCTATTCTCCCTCTCACACGGAAAACAAAAACAACAATATCCGTGAACAGAAGCACCGGCAAAGAACCGGGCTCTGAAGGGAAGACAGAGAGGCAACAATGGTCAAGAAGGCCGCCGCTGCAGCACCTGCTGCCAACGAGAAGCATCCTGGAAAAAAGCAACAGGGTTTTTTCCGCCTGGACCCGTATGCGATCCCCGACCGGATCGCATTTTCCCACAACGATATTCACTATACGCTCGACCGTACCGGCGTGTCGGTGAAGATGAACATGCCGCAATCGGGCCTGCCGCTTTCCTTTGCGCTGCCGGCACGTTCCTTCAAGGGCGTCGCCGCGCGTTGCGTGGAACATGAAGATGGCAGCCGCACGGTTTCGCTGGAACTTCACCATCACGATCCGGCGCTGTGCATTCCGGTACTCGTTGCCGGTGACCTCGACGACATTGCGGCGGACTGGCATTCCTGGAGCCGGCTGATGCGGTTGCCCATGCTGATTATCGAAGCAGACGGCATGGCCCGGCCGGTCAGAAACGAACTCGGCGCTGTCATGGTCGAAGACCCGATCGCGCGCCGCAAGCGGATTACCGCCATCCGGCACCGGCCGTGGTTCCTGCGCCGCCGCAAGTCCGGCGCGGTCAGCGAGGTAACCCGGCTCAGCGCTGCGGAAATCATCGCGCGCAACTAAGCAAACTATTCAGATTGGCGAAGCCAAAGGGCGGTGCGAGACGGGGAACCGGCGCGCCGCCCGACCAATATCCGGTATCGATCGCAAGCGGCTGCACCGTGCTTACCCAACTGCGCGGCTCGCTCTTTGCTCGCCCGGGATTTCCGATCAGAACTGCGGCAACAACGCCGAAGCAAACAGCCCTGCAAACAGGAGCCAGCCGAAGCCGCTGTTCGACTTGAACCGGTAGAGACAATTGGCAGGATCGTGAATGTCCAGGGTCTTTACCTGCCAGATCATGTGACCGGCGCCGGCAGCAAGGCCGAGCCAGGCAGGCCACGGCATGGCAGTGAGCCAGAAGGCAATCGCGAACAGAGCGAGTGCTGCCGCATAAAGCGCGGAGACCGCAGGTTTCGTATTCCCGGCAAAGAGCCGCGCCGTCGATTTGACGCCGACAAGCGCGTCATCCTCGATGTCCTGATGGGCATAGATCGTATCATAGGCGATCACCCAGAAGATGCAGCCGATGTAGAGAATGACGGCGGGCCAGTTCATCGCGTCCATGATCGCCGTCCAGCCGACCAGCGCACCCCAGGAAAAGGCGAAACCGAGAAAAAGCTGCGGCCACCAGGTGATGCGCTTCATGAACGGATAGACGACGATGGTGACCACCGAGATGAAGCCGGTGACGATGGTTGTCCAGTTGAACTGCAGCAGGATGACGAGGCCTGTCAGCAATTGCAGCGCCAGGAAACCCGCTGCCTGCTTTTTGGTGACCCGGCCGGAAGGCAGGGGACGCGAACGGGTACGCGCAACCTGGGCGTCGATATCCTCATCCACCAGATCGTTATAGGTGCAGCCTGCCCCGCGCATGACGAAGGCACCGGCGGTAAACAGTACCAGCAGCGGCAGCAGCGTGGCCAGAAATGCCCAACCCATGCCGCCCATGACGGGCAACTGCGTCATGTTTGCCATTGCCATGGTGGCCGACCACCAGCAGGGCCACATCAGCAGTTTCCAGCCGATCGGACGCTCCCAGCGGGCGAGCTGGGCATAGGGCCAGACCGATTGCGGCAGGAAGCGGTGAACCCAGCTTCCGCGCAACGCGTCGGCGACCATCTTGTCGGTATCGTTCATGGTGCCTGTTTGGCTGCCGCAGCTGGTCCGGTCAAGCGGCTTGATCGCTATTCCACTTGCCGCTGGAAGTTCCGTTTCCGTTTGACAGATTGTTCAGCGCTACCCCGTTGCCTGCCACAATTACCGGCTCTTGAATGTCCGAAAAGGAGCCTTTCATGAAACCCGCCACCCTGTTGCTTGCATTCGCCCTCATTCCTCTCCTGCCGGCCTTCGCGCAGGCGCAGGTTCCTCCCACCCCGGCGGAAGTTGCCGCCTATGACGGCATTCTGCGCGCTGCCCATGAAGGCGACGCCATGGCCCTTGAAGCGGCCATCGCAGCAGGCGAACTGGAACGCATGGACGGGTATGGCCGAACCGCCGTTCACATTGCGGCCCACGCCTCCCACGAAGCCGCAATCGCGGCACTGGCAAAGGCCGGTGCCGACATGAACAAACTCGAAAACGATGCCTATGACGCCGTTACCATTGCCGCAGTCGCCAACGATACCGACATGCTGGAGGCTGCACTTGCCGCCGGCAACAAGCCGACCAACATCACCAGCCGCTATATCGGCACGGCGCTGATTGCCGCTGCCCATCTCGGCCATCACGAAGTTGTCCGCATCCTGATCGAGGCCGGCGCACCGCTCGATCACGTCAACAATCTCGGCTGGACGGCGGTGATCGAATCCATCGTGCTTGGCGATGGAGGGGAAAACCACCAGAAGACGCTCCGTCATCTGGTGGAGGCAGGCGCCGACATCGCCATTGCCGACAATAGCGGCCGCCTTCCCGTCGATCTGGCACGCGAGCGGGGGTACAGCGAGATGGTGAAGCTGCTGGGCGGTTAGGGAAAGCCTGAGCTTCAAGTTCGTCATTCCGGGGCGCCTTGAAGGCGAACCCGGAATCCAGGCCCGAGAGCGTTCAGCTCTGGATTCCGGGCTCTGTTCCTGCGGAACAGCCCCGGAATGACGAAGAGTCCGTCCACGGTATCTCAACAACTCACAACTGTGTTGGGGCAAGCTGTTCCCAAGTCTACCGCCATGTTCTAAGACCGCCACAACGAAGCGAGGAAACGGCGGAACGGGCCATGGATATTCTTCTCATCGGCTCCGGCGGGCGCGAACATGCGCTGGCCTGGAAACTGACCCAGTCGCTTCACTGCGACGAACTCTACTGCGCACCGGGCAATGCCGGCATTGCCGACCTTGCGACCTGCGTTCCCATCGACCCGATGGACAATGCGGCGATTGTCGCCTTCTGCCGGGAAAAGAATATCGATTTCGTCGTGGTCGGGCCGGAGCAGCCACTGGTCAACGGGCTGGTGGATGCGCTGGAAGCCGCTGGCTTCGATGCCTTCGGACCGACGCAGGCTGCCGCACAGCTTGAAGGCTCGAAAGGCTTCACCAAGGACCTTTGCGCCGAGTATGATATTCCCACTGCTGCCTATCAGCGCTTCAACAACGCGCCCAAGGCCAAGATGTATGTCCGCCAGCAGGGTGCCCCCATCGTCATCAAGGCGGACGGGCTTGCAGCCGGAAAGGGCGTCGTCGTTGCCGAGACGGTGGAAGAGGCCTGCGAGGCAATCGACGCCTGTTTCGAGGGTTCGTTCGGCGAAGCGGGCGCAGAAGTGGTGGTGGAAGAATTCCTTCAGGGCGAGGAAGCGAGCCTGTTTGCCATCTGCGACGGGCAGACCGCCGTGCTGATGGGCACGGCCCAGGACCACAAGCGTGTCGGCGACGGTGACACCGGCCCCAATACGGGCGGCATGGGCGCCTACTCCCCCGCTCCCGTCCTGACGCAGGAACTGATCGACGAGGCGATGACGGATATCATCGTGCCGACCCTTGCCGGCATGCATGCGAAAGGCCACCCCTTTCGCGGCATCCTCTATGCCGGGCTGATGCTGACGGCGGACGGGCCGAGCCTGATCGAGTACAACACACGCTTCGGCGACCCGGAATGCCAGGTGCTGATGCCGAGGCTCAAATCCGATCTGGTGGAGCTGATGCTGGCGTCTTCGAAGGGAAGCCTGCTCGAACTGCCGGAAGCAGAATGGGATGGGCGCACTGCACTGACCGTCGTCATGGCATCGAAGGGCTATCCCGGAAGCTATGAAAAGAACACGGTGATCGAGGGCATCGAAGACGCCGAAAAGACGGGGACGCTTGTCTTTCACGCCGGAACATCCCGAGGCGGGGATGGCGCGCTTCTTGCCACCGGAGGGCGCGTCTTGAACGTCACCGGCTTCGGCGATAGCGTCACGCAGGCGCAAAAGGCCGCCTATGAGGGCGTTGCCAAAGTCCGCTGGAACAACGGCTTTACACGGTCCGATATCGGCTGGCGGGCCATTGCCCGGGAGAAGGAAAGCACATGATCGTCATAGTGCTGAAATCGCTGCACTTTCTGGCACTGCTGTTCGGTGCGGCGGCAAGCCTCGGCAACATCTATTTGGCGCTTTCGGCCGGCCCGCACGATCTGGCAGCACCGGGCTTTACCAACATGCTGCGCAAACTCTACCGGCTGACCGCACTCGGTGCGATCACCGTACTGTGGATTACCGGCCTGCTGCTGATGGTATGGCGCTACGGCATCTGGGTGGAAGGGTTCGCCTTCAGCGCCAAGATCATGCTGGCAGTGGCGCTGACGGCGATCATCTTCTTTCTCAATGTGATGGCGCCGGGTTGGGCACGCAATGGCGGCCCGCCTTCCTATGTGCCGGCACTGCACTGGGTTGGCAGCGCCTGCCTGATCGGCATTGTCGTCTTCGCGGTGATTGCGTTTAACTGACGCCCGCTCCAACAACGCACAAAGCCCCTCCACTTGCGCGGAGGCTTGATCAGCCGCCGATCCGGCTCAGATCGGCAACCGTTGCCGTTGCCGCGCGGATGCGGGCAAGCAGCGCCAGGCGGTTGGCGCGGACTTTCCCGTCTTCCGCATTGACATGAACGGTCTCGAAAAAGGCATCGATGGGCGCGCGGAGGCTTGCGAGCCGGCTCATCGCCTCCTCGTACTTCTCTGCCTCGATGGCGTTGGTGGCAAGTTTCTCGACATCTTCGAGCGTTTCGAACAGGGCGCGCTCCTCATCCGTCTCGAATAGATCGGGATCGACGGTTTCTGCGATCTTCGTATCCTTCTTCTCCTCGGCTGAGAGAATGTTCGCCGCGCGGCGGTAGCCCTGAATCAGGTTTTCACCATCATCGGTTTCCACCAGCTTCTGCAGCGCGCGCGCCTTCAGCGTAACGGCCAGAAGGTCGTCGCTATGACGGGTCAGAACCGCATCGATCACATCATGGCGCACGCCTTCGTCCTTGAGGAATACCTTCAGACGATCGTGGAAGAAGGAGAGGAGGTCGTCGCTGACATCGGGCTTGTGCCCGGTGATTTTCTCGACCCATTCCGGCGCATCGCCCTCGATCCGGTCGATAATCGCGCGGACAGCGGCACTGAACACGCCATGGGTGGCGATCTCATGCAAGACCGCCTTCAGCAGCGCAGCCTGGTCGTCATCATCTGCCGTATCGATCTCGCAAAGCAGGATCTGCGCGTCGAACAGACGGTCGAGCTGCACGCGCACGCCGTTTTCCAGCAGCAGCCGGATGACGCCCAGCGCCGCCCGGCGCAGTGCGTAGGGGTCCTTGGAGCCGGTCGGCTTTTCGTCGATTGCCCAGAAACCGGTCAGTGTGTCCAGCTTGTCGGCCAGCGCCACCGTGACGGACACCGGATCGGTGGGCACATCGTCTGTGGGGCCGAGCGGCTTGTAATGTTCCTCGATTGCCAGCGCGACGGATGCATCCTCGCCGGCCCGCTCGGCATAACGGCGGCCCATCTTGCCCTGCACTTCAGGGAATTCGAACACCATGGCCGATTGCAGGTCCGCCTTGGCGAGGAAAGCTGCGCGCTTCGCAAGCTTCGCTAGATTTTCCGCGCTCCCGCGAGCAGCTTCGCTGCCGCTCCGCGCGGGCGCTGCCGCGGGTCGCGCTTTGCTCCCTGTAAGGTTGTTAACCGACGCTGCAGCCACGACTGGCGCCAGGCTCTCCGCCAGCATCATGATGCGCTTGATGCGCTCGCCCTGAGAACCGAGTCTGGCATGGAAGGTAACGTTATCGAGCCCCTTCACCCATTCGTCGAAACCGCCCTCCTTCGCCGTCTGCTGGAGATCGCTCTCCCAGAAGAAGCGGGCATCGGAAAGCCGCGCCGCAACCACCTTGCCGTTGCCACGCGCCACTTCCTTGCCGCCATCGGAAGGAATGATGTTGGTGACAAGCAGGAACCTGTTTGCGAGATTTTCCTCACCCTGCTTTCTGACCACGAAACACTTCTGGTTCTCGCGGATGGTCAGCTGAACGACTTCCGGCGGGATGTCGAGAAAGGCAGCGTCGAATTCGCCCATCAGCACGGTCGGCCATTCGACCAGATTGGCGACTTCCTCCAGAAGTCCGGCATCCTCCACCAGTTCGAAGCCCTGGGCGAAGGCCAGGTTCTTCGCGTCCTGAAGAATGATCTCCTTGCGCCGTTCGGCATCGAGAATCACATGGGCCTTTTCAAGCCCGGAAACATAGTCGTCGAAACGCTTCACCGTGATGGTGCCCGGCGACAGAAAGCGATGGCCGCGTGTTGTGTTGCCGGAAGCAATGCCCGAAACCTCGAAGGGAATGACTTCAGGCTCCTCGGTCTCCGGCCCGAAGGTGCAGAGGATCGAATGCAGCGGACGCACCCATCTGAGAGATCCCGCCTCACGGCTTGCCTCGCCCCAGCGCATGGATTTCGGCCAGGGAAAGTTCTGGACGATTGCCGGCATCGCACCGGCGATGATGTCTGCCGCCTCGCGGCCCGGCTTCTCGATCACCGCAACGTAGAAATCGCCCTTCTTCGGGTCGGATCTGACCTCGGCCTGGTCGATGCTTTCGAGCCCCGCACCACGCAGAAAGCCCGTAATCGCCTGTTCCGGCGCGTCGGTACGCGGCCCCTTGCGCTCCTCGCGGATATCGGCGGAACGAACTGAGATGCCACGTATGTCAAGCGCAAGGCGGCGCGGCGTCCAGTATTCCTTCGCGCCCTCATAGGTTAGCCCGCCATCGACCAGCGCATCGGTGACCAGTTTCTTCAGGTCGCCGGCTGCTTTTCTCTGCATGCGGGCGGGGATTTCCTCGGAGAACAGTTCGAGCAGAAGGTCGGGCATCAGTCTTGCCTCCCCGCATGCACATTACTCTCATGCGCGTCCTCGGCTGGTGCCTGCGGGCGGCGCGGGCAGGCAGGTATTTCCTCGGATAACAGCTCAAGTAGAAGGTCGGGCATCGTGGTGCTTTACCGGCAGGAATTATGGTCGCGCCTGCGTTAGCAAGCCCGCATTGCGATGTCACGTTTAACTTTGCATTCCTGCAGGGGCCCGTGGTGGATCATTGCTATCAGGCGTCGTCGCGCCACTTCTCGTCGAGATGGGTGCCGTCGCAGAACGGCTTGTTTTTCGACAGGCCGCAGCGGCATAGCACGAACTTCTCTTCCGATGCGCTTTCGGCGAACCGGGCACCCTCGATCTTCACATTGCGCACCTGATAGGGACCGTGGCGCTCGACACGGATTCTCACCTCGTCGCCGACAAGATGTTGCGCTTCACCGTCCGGCTTCGAGAAAGTCAGCGCACCCGACGGACAGGCATGAATGACCTCCTCGACGGATTCTACAGTCCCCTCGTCGGGCTGCACCCAGGGCTTTTCCTTCACGTTGAAGACGTCGCGGTTGCGGCTGCCGCATTCTGCGGCGTGGGAGCAAAGCAGCTTGTTGAAATAAACGGTGACCTCGCTGCCCTCATAGGAAAAGACACGGCCATCAGGGTTTCCGGTTTCGTTGGCGGAGGAAAAGCCCGCTTCCTTGTGGGACCCGTCGCAGAACGGCTTGTTCTTCGAATGGCCGCAGCGGCACAGCGCCATGACCGGCTTCGTCTCGATTTCGTTGCCGTGATGATCGGTGAAACGCTCGAGGTTCTTGACGACAAGCGGGCCGTTTTCGCGCTGCTCGATGACGGCTGCCTTTGCCGCGTCCTCGCCCAGCGTATTGTGGGTTCCGTCGCAGAAGGGCTGGTTGCCGGTCTGCTTGCAGGCGCAGAACCATTGTTCGCCATCGGCTTTCGCTTCCCAGGCGACCGGCGAGAACTCGCTGCCCTTGTGGGAACCGTCACAGAAGGGCTGGTTGGCCGAGCGCCCGCAGGCGCACCACCAATAGGTCTTGCCCTTTTCCACCTCGATGCGGATCGGCGCCTTTGCCGCTATCTCGCCTTTCATCGCACTGTCTCCTCGCCCTTGTCCCTGGCCTACCAGCCACCGCCGCCGCCGCCACCGCCGCCGCCACCGGAAAAGCCGCCGCCCGACGAACCGGACGAACTCTTGGGCTGGGGCATGGCGGATGCCATCGCCGCAGAAACCGCTGCCACCGAGGCAGCCGTTGCCGAACCGATCCTGTCCGGCGTCCAACTGCGGCCGCGATACCAGGTCGGGTGATAATCGTGTTTCCTGTCCGGCGAAACGCGGGCGAGATGCGCCGCCCAGGCCCTCGACCAGGGTTCCTCGACGCCGAGCCCTGCCGCGTAGGGCAGATAGCGTTCATAGAGTTCTTCCGACATCTGCGGCGCATCGCGCATGTTGAGCCGGTTGGTCTCGGCTGTTTCCATGTAGAGTTTGAAGCCCTCGATGCGCGAAAGCACCTTGGCGCCCTGCAGCGTGGGCGCGCCAAGCAGGAAAAACATCAACGCGATCATGACGATGCCGATGACGACCAGAAGCCCGGCAAACTGCCATGCCGGAAGTTCGGCAAACATCAGAACACCGATTGCCGCCGCGCCGATGGCGAGCCCGCCCGCAAGCAGCAGAACGCCGCCGATAAGGCGCGTCACACGATAACCCACCGGATTTGAAAACATGAACCAGCCGAAGAGGGCGATGGCGGTGCCGAAGATGCTGGCAAACAGGGCCGGCATGACGATGCTCATTGCCGCTTCGGACGGCTGCTGCAGGATGAGACCCAGAATGAGGGTTACCGCGCCGACAAAAATGCCCGGCACGAACCAGCCGAGATTGTGCTTGAAGAACTTGCCACCGTATTCGTGCCGAATCGCCGATTGCATGCTTGACTGCGCCGATTGCAGCGTCTTGCCAAAGCGCTTGTCGAGGCTGATGACCTCGCGGCTGCCGAGCAATCTGGCATAGAGCGACTTTTCACCGCCCGGCAACCCGGCAATCGAAGCTGCATCCGACACAGCGCCACGGGTGAAGCTGATCTTGCCCTTCTTGTCTTCGTCGATCACCAGCATCTTCTTGACGCCGAGCGACAGCAGGGCCGCGATATAGGCGAGATCGGAGCCACGGCGGACTGCCTTGAAGCTCTTGAAATGGACGAAGGACATCGCTGCAGGAGAAAGGTTTTCCGGCGGATGAAACAACGGGATGACGGTTTCACCCGGCGGGTCGCGACCGACCTTGTTCCAAACGAAGAGGTAATAGAGCGGCACGAACAGCCAGCCGAGAGCGAAAATGAAATAGCCGATGTTGCTCCACAGCCAGTATAGCCCGCCACCGGCTCCCTCGCCGCCGACCACGCCCTTGGTGAAGCCGACGGCAACGGTCAGTCCTTCGTGGCGGCCAAGCGGTCTCGTGGTCTCGAACCGCAGTTCGCGGCCGCCCTCGCCGGAAACACGATAGTCGCTGCCCGACGCTCCAAAGCCGCCGGTATAGGCGGCAACCTGTTCGGATGTTGTGCCATCCGGCAGGTGAACCAGTGCCGAAGCCTTCAGGATCGGAAAGTCCCAGAAATTGCCGGTGACGTTCCAGTAGAGTTCGTCGTAACCATCAAAATAGCGCAACTGCCGCGTGGTCTTGTAGCGGATGGTATAGCTGTGCACGCCATGGCGGATGAGGACATCGGCATCGCCGATGTAGATGCGGTAGAAGCGGTCGACCCATTCGGTCTTGTAGGGCGATGGTTTGCCGTTGTGCAGCACCTCGAGGAGGTCGAAGCCGTTGTCGGTCCACAGCCCCCAGGAATCATGCGCCCTGAGCGGGATATCGCGATAGATGCCGCGCTTGATGCTGCGGCCCTCGGCATTGACGGTGATCGTCTCCGTCACTTCGAGCGAACCATCGGCGTTGACGGTGATGTCGGCGGCGTATTCGCGGATTTCTTCCGCCGCCAGCGCCTGCGAGGCGGCAATCAGCGAGAAGCAAAGCAGCAGGGCTGCGGCGAGGCGTGTCATGGCAGCATCTATTCGAAGCTAACTTTCGGAACGGCGCGATCCGCCTCGTCCTCCAGTTCGAAATATTCGGCTTTCTGAAAGCCGAAGCGGTCGGCGATGAGGTTGGAGGGGAAGGATTCGACGGAAACGTTCAGATTGCGCACGGCGCCATTGTAGTAGCGGCGGGAGAGCGAAATCTCGTTTTCGGTTTCTTCCAGCGCGTCCTGAAATTCCTTGAAGTTCTCGTTTGCCTTCAGGTCGGGATAGTTTTCGGCAACCGCCATCAGCCTGCCGAGCGCGCCGGACAGGGCGCCCTCAATGGAAGCGCGCTGATGAGGCGCAGCGTTGGAAGCACCAACCGCCCTGGAGCGCAGACGGGTCACCTCCTCCAGCAGTTCGCGTTCATGCTTCATGTAGCCCTTGACCGTCTCCAGCAGGTTGGGAATGAGATCGGCCCGGCGTTTCAACTGCACGTCGATGCCGCTCCAGCCCTCCCCCACCATCTGCCGGTTCTTGACCAGGCTGTTGTAGAGGGAAACGGCATAAAGACCCACCGCGACGAGGATGGCGAGAACGACCCAGGTTGACATGACCTACCTCCGAAGAAAATCCGCAGGCGAACTGCCCGCCCACTTCACGCCGCATTATGCATAGCGGAGGGAGATTGTCACCGAAGTGACAGAAGTCACTTCACGCCAGTTGGGACAACGGGCAGCACGTTGTCAGACGGCGCCGCCGGCTTCGGTCTTCAGGAAGGCTTCGCCGCAGGCCTTGGCAAGCGTGCGGACACGGAGAATGTAGCTCTGGCGCTCGGTCACAGAGATCACCCCGCGCGCATCGAGCAGGTTGAAGACGTGGGATGCCTTGATGCACTGGTCATAGGCTGGATGGGCCATGACAATCTTCCTGCCGGTCTTGGGGTCGACCTCTTCCTGCTCCAGAATGCGCTGGCATTCGGCTTCGGCATCCTCGAAATGCCTCAACAAGGTTCCGGTATCGGCAACATCGAAGTTCCAGCGCGAATATTCCCGTTCCGTCTGCTGGAAGATGTCGCCATAGGTGACCTTGTCGTTGCCCTCGCGGCCATTGAAGTTGAGGTCGTAGACATTGTCGACGTCCTGTACATACATGGCGAGCCGTTCGAGGCCATAGGTGAGTTCGCCGGCAACCGGAGAGCATTCGAAGCCGCAGACCTGCTGGAAATAGGTGAACTGGGAAACCTCCATCCCGTCGCACCAGACTTCCCAGCCCAGACCCCAGGCGCCGAGCGTCGGGCTTTCCCAGTCGTCCTCGACAAAGCGGATGTCATGGAGATCGGTATCGATGCCGATGGCCTTGAGCGAGCCGAGGTAAAGTTCCTGCAGATCGGGCGGCGAAGGCTTCAGCAATACCTGGTACTGGTAGTAATGCTGCAGCCGGTTGGGGTTTTCGCCATAGCGCCCGTCGGTCGGGCGGCGCGAGGGCTGGACGTAGGCAGCATTCCAGGCTTTCGGTCCGAGCGCCCGCAGCGTCGTTGCAGGGTGGAACGTGCCCGCGCCCACTTCCATGTCATAGGGCTGCAGCACGGCGCAGCCATATTCAGCCCAATAGCGGTGCAACGTCAGAATCAGGCCCTGGAAGGAGCGCGTCGGGTGCATGTGGGGCGGCATATCGCCGGTTTGCAGCTCTGCTTTTTCGGGGCTCAAGATCGTGTTTCCTGGTTCGCACGGCCGGGCGTGCAGGACGGTGCATGTCCGCATGAACGGATTTCGTCCCGTAAAGCACTTGTCCTGCGGAGCGTCAAGAAAATCGGCCTATCCTGTCAGAAACGACACGTTTGGGCGTGGAGCGGCATTGCCCGGCGCCAACCGCTCAAGTAGGCGGCGAAGGGACAAACCATCAACGACGGGATTTGCATGCAGGAAGGCCTCATCAAGACCAAGGTTACCGAAGTCTCGACGGCACGGTCGCGGTTTCTTGCGGTTTCCGGGGTGATCCTGTCGTCGACCATCGGCGCGACGGCAAGCGGTCTGCTGTTTGCCTACATCCCCGTCAAGCTGTTGTCGCTGGGCTTCGAGCCCTGGGTTGCCGCCTCGATGATGCCGGCCGTTGCGTTCGGCGGACTGGCGGGCTGTTTTGCCACCGGCCCGCTGCTGCGGCTTTCGGGCCATGCCCGGGTGTTCATGCTGCTTTATGCGCTGATCGTCATGTCCACCGTGGCAATCGCCTATTTCGAACATCCGCTTGCCTGGCTGTTCGCCCGCATGGGTTACGGCTTTGCCATCAATGGCGTGTTCATCGTGGCGCAGAGCTGGCTTCACCACGCCAGCACGGACGATATCCGCGGCAAGGTCATCACCGTCTTCTATATCAGCTACGTCGTGGCACTGGGTTCCGGCAGTTTCCTCGCCGGCTACATCGACAACACGGGCAATGCCATTCCGGTGCTCGCCACCGCCTTCATTGCGCTTGCCATGCTGCCGGTCGGGCTGACGCGGCTGCCGCAGCCGGAACCGCCGGAAAAGATGCCGGTCAACATCCGCCAGGTCTGGCGGATTTCACCGGTCGGGCTGGTCGCCATGTTCGCGGTCGGCGGCGCTACCATGCTGATGCAGTCCATGGCGCCGATCTACACCACGGCGCTCGGCTACGGCCCGAAGGAAGTCGGCCTGCTGATGCTGCTCATGCAGATCGGGCTGATCGCGATCCAGATGCCGATGGGTGCGCTGTCCGACCGGGTCGATCGCCGCATCGTGCTGGCGCTGGTTTCTGCAGGCGCCGTTGTCATTGCGCTGACGGCCTTTGCAACCCATGGCACGCTGGGCCTTGCGGCGCTGATCCTGATCTTCGCGATATGGAACGGCTTCAACGAAACCATCTATTCGGTGTCGAGTGCGCTTGCCAACGACCGGGCCGATCCTTCCGATTACGTGATGCTGTCCTCGACGCAGATGATTGCCTGGTCGCTGGCGGCCTTCATCGTGCCGGCAACAGCCACCGCGATTCTGGCCTTCATGCCGATCCAGTTCTTCATGCCGATGGCAGCGGGAATTTCAGCGGTGTTTTTCCTGTTCGTACTTTACCGCATGCGCCAGCGCCGGGATGTGGAAGCAGAGGAAAAGGAAACCTTCCAGACCGTTACCGCCCAGGTTGCCTATCCGGGCGACTACTCCAATCCGGACGCCTATGAGGACGAGGATGCAGGGACGAGCGAGGGCCTGGTGAACTGACCGGCCAGCGGTTCACACAGAAGGTATGCGGATGTTTCCCGAACCGACCGGAACCGCACTGCCGCTGACGCGGACGGCGGAAATCGTACTGTCGGCCACATCGATTTCCAGACCAAGCTCGCTGCGGCGGCCCATTTCCACACCCTGCAACAGGCAAAGCCGGCTGGTCCCCTCTTCAATCGCATCGCTGCGCAAGAGTTGTGCAGCCAGAATTGCCGTTGCCGAACCGGTTGCCGGATCCTCGGGGATACCGGCCGTGGGCGAAAACATGCGCGCCTGATAGTCGGTGCCATCCCCGCCGGGCGTGTAGAGATAGGCGCTGTCGACCTTGGCCGCAGCGATCATTTTGCTCCAATGGGGTTCCCGGGGCCCGGCGCGGCCGAGTGCAGCAAGTGATGCGACGGGAATGTAGAGAAAGGCCGGGCCACCGATGTGAACGCCCGGCACATGGCTGCCGAAGCCAATATCCGTTTCATCGAGGCCGAGGGCAGCGGCGGCCAGTTCCGCGGAAGGCGCGTCACCGTTGTGCGCGACGGGAACGACGGGTGCGGTGAACTGCGCGGTTACAACGCCGCCAACACTCTCAACCCTGACCGGCACCAGACCGGCTTCCTCCTCCAGGGTGATGGCAGCCTCGAAATCATCCTTTCCGGCAAACTGCCTTTTAGCCAGATGGATGGCGCAGCCGATGGTCGGATGGCCGGCAAAGGGGATTTCGTCGGTTGGAAAGAAAATGCGGACCTTTGCCGTGTGGGCGGGGTCGGCAGGCGTCTGAACGAAGATCGTTTCCGAGAGATTGAATTCCCGCGCGATGGTCTGCATCTGCGACGTGGTCAGCCCGTCCGCATCCTCGACAATCGCCAGCGGATTGCCGCTGAAGGGCTCTGCGGTAAAGACATCCATCGTGTGGAAGGGCAACAGGCGGGACATGGAACCTCCGGCGGAAAGGGCTGCTGAAATTCAGCTCGGATCCTTGTGCCTGGGACGGTAAACACCGTCCTCACCCTTTTCCAGCGATTCAACGGTCTTCATGTCTCGGGCAGATTCCTGATTGCGCAATTCCTCGCCAACGGATTCCATCTGCCGCTTCAGGGCCCGCCAGGCATACCAGACCAAACCGCCAACAAGGCCCAGGGCGATCAGTTGCGGCATTCAACCCTCCTTGGTTACAGGCCGTAGCGCGCCCACAATGCCCGTTCTTCGGCTGCTTCGGCAAGGCCTGCCGGCAGGGCTGCGGCGATTTCGCCGCCCAAACCGGAAGCAAGGCCCGTCGCCTGGACACCAACGGCAGGCACCGGCCTGCCGAGCAGATTGCGCCTTGCCTGCATCAGCTGAAGCTTCGTCTTGGGACCGTAGCGTTCCTTCATGACCGAGCTCATGTGCCCGAAACCGTCGATCAGGCCCTTTTCCTTTGCTACCCTGCCGGTCCAGTAGAGACCCGAAAAAATCTCGGGATCATCGGCCAGTCTGGAGCCACGCCGGTCCTTCACCATGGAGATGAAGACTTCGTGCATGTCTTCCTGCAAGGCCTTGATGTGGGCAACATCGGTCTTTTTCTCCGGCTGGAAGGGATCGAGCGAAACCTTGTTCTTTCCGGCGGTATAGACCCGGCGCTCAATGCCAAGCTTGTTGATCGCCTCGACGAAGCCGAAGGTTGCCGCAACGACGCCGATCGAACCGACAATGGAGGTTTCATCGGCGATGATCTCGTCGCCTGCCAGCGCGATCATGTAGCCGCCGGAAGCAGCCACATCCTCGACGAACATCACCACCGGCTTGTTCTTTTCCTCCGAAAGCTCGCGCACCCGGGAATAAATCAGCCGCGACTGGACGGGCGAGCCGCCGGGGGAATTTACCGAAATCGCCACAACCGGCGCATCCTTGACCTCGAAGGCACGCTGCAGCGGGCCTGCCACCGCCGCCAGCGACAGGTTCTGCCGCAACGGCGACGAAGACGCCATGATGGCGCCATGCATGCGCACGACGGGAACGACCGTGTCCGTCTTTCTCAGGACAGAGGGCAGCAGTTTTGAAATTCTCATGAAACCATCCGCAAACAGCATGCTATCCGGTTTGACATGGGGAACAGACAGGCGAAATGCAAGTGCCACCTGGCAAAAGCGGCAGGTTCCACCGTTGCGCCAGATGCCGGCAAATGTCAGCCGAAGGTCACCCGGGCCTCGCCGTTCATCAGCGCCTCAGCCAGCTCCGTCGGTCTGCCGTCGCTTTCATGCAGGACCAGTCCCGGCATGATGGTCAGCGGCGCGCGTGAGCCCTTGACCATGCGAAGCAGGATGCGTTTGGCACCCTCATCGATCTTCGAGTGGACGGGAACGATGGAAATGGCGCCAAACCGGCCCTGGGCACAGGCAGCCACCTCGCCGATCTTCTCGGTGCGGTAAATCATTACCAGCATGCCGCCGGGCTTGAGAATGGCGGTCGCCGTCCTGATCCACGCATCGAGGCCGAAAAGGCCCATGACATGCGCCTCCGAGCGCAATGTGTCGGGAGAGGCGCGCTGGGCTTCGTGATTGTAGGGCGGATTCATGATCACGTAATCGAAGCTGTTTTCCCTGAGCCCTGCATCCTGGCGCTTGCTGCCGCTGAGCGTGACATCGGCCTGCAATACGCTGGCACGGCTGGCCAGGCCGAGGTTTGGCCGCAGCCGCAGATTTTTCATGGCGAGAGCCGCCATGCGGGCGTTCTTTTCGACCAGGGTAACTTTGAGTCCTGAATTGGATACGGCAGCGGCAAGGCCGGCAACGCCGGCGCCGGCGCCGAGATCGGCCAGTTCGCCAGCGGCATCTTCCGGCAGGGCGGCGGCAATCAGCAGCGCGTCGGAACCTGCCCGGTGGCCGGTTCCAACAGGCTGTTCGGCCTGGAACCTGCCACGGTAGAAATCGTCCAGCGAAGTCTCAAATTCCGCCAGCTCCGACAATGCCTTACTTCCTTGTACCGCTACGGCCATTTGCTTTCAGAAAGTCCGCCAAACCGGCTTCGGTGAGCAGTCTGCGGGCCTTCTCCTCTTCATCTTCTCCAACCATTACACGGCGCGGGAGAATTCCGATCGAACCTTCCAGCACACTCATGTGCTGGTCGAGGACAAGGCACCCGATTCCGGCCTCACGGAACAGGGATTCCATGAGCGATATCGCCACCAGATCATTGGTTCGCACCAGTTCGATCATATCTACCCACTTGGCGGTTTTGCCGCCTGCCCTAACCTCTTACGGATTTGGCGTACAGGCAAGTAACAGATCGGCGGCAGAGATAACGTTACGGTTATTGCGAGTTGATGCCGGGGACGGAAGTTTTGGCCGTACGCGGGGGTCCAATGGGCAATCTGTCACGCTTGCGCGCGGCGGATGTTCCGCTAGAAGGAAGGGTGGAAGCCGGGAGTATGTGATGTCAGGCGTAGTGGTACCTTTGGGCGGCGCAGGCGCGCGCGCGAAAAACAGCAAACCTGCCAGTATCAAGCCGCTGATGGATTTGGTGCAGGCGGACATGGAACTGGTCAACCGGCTCATTCTGTCAAAATGCGGCTCGGATGTGGAACTCATCCCGGAGGTCGCGCGCCATCTGATCGACAGCGGCGGCAAACGGCTGCGGCCGATGCTGACCCTCGCCTCCGCCTCGATGTGCGGCTACACCGGCAGCCATCACGTGACGCTGGCGGCAAGCGTCGAGTTCATGCATACCGCAACCCTGCTGCATGACGACGTGGTGGATGAAAGCGACCGGCGGCGCGGAAAACTTGCCGCCCGCATGCTGTGGGGCAACCAGGCCAGCGTTCTGGTCGGCGACTTCCTGCTCGGCCAGGCATTCCGCATGATGGTGGAAGCCGGTTCCATGCATGCGCTCGATGTCCTGTCCCATGCAGCCACGGTGATCGCCGAGGGCGAAGTGATGCAGCTTGGCACGGCGCAGAACCTCGAAACCACGCAGGACGAATACATGGAGGTCGTGCGGGCAAAGACCGCCGCGCTGTTTGCGGCGGCGGCCGAAGTCGGCCCGATCCTTGCCGGTGCACCGAAATCGGCAATCTCCGCCTTCCGCTCCTACGGCAACAATCTGGGCCTTGCCTTTCAGTTGATCGACGACGCGCTGGATTATGGCGGTTCCTCGCAAACGCTGGGCAAGAACACCGGCGACGACTTCCGCGAAGGCAAGGTCACCCTGCCGGTGCTGCTTTGCTTCCGCCGGGGTAGCGAAAAGGAGCGCACCTTCTGGCGCGAGGCCATCGAGCGCGGACAAACCGACGATTCCCGCCTTGAAGAAGCCATGCGGCTGATGCGCGAGCACAATGCGCTGGAAGACACGCTGGCAAGAGCGCGCCAGTTCTGCGAACTTGCCCAGGACGCGCTTGCGACATTCGAGGACGGCGCCTACAAGCAGGCTCTGACAGAAGTGCTGGAATACAGCCTGACTCGGGCAAACTGATACGGTTTTTCGCCTTTTTTCGCCGCCGGGCGCCGTAATTTGATCGCAGTATTCCTTGATCAGGCAGGCCGACATGGCATATGCCGGTTAGACTGTATTGCCAAACCCGAACCAAGGCGAACCGAGGAATAGCGCATGGAAGACAAGGCGGCCCGGAAAGACCTTCACAAGCGCAGGAAAACCCGGTCCACTTCAGGGCTGGTTTCGCTTTCCGCCCTGGCAGGCATGGCGTGCACGATGGCACTGCTGCTGCCCTGGCCGGTGATTGCCGACAATTACCTCGAGAGCCTGGAATTCGACAGCGCGGCGCAGAAGATCGTCGATGCCAGCGACGAGTTGCCGTCGCTTTCCGGCAGTTTCCTTGCCGCCCAGAGCGCGGGCGCAAATGGCGATGAGGAAGAGGCCATCAAGAGCTATCGCCGGGCAATCGAACTCGATCCGGAAAACCAGAACCTCAAGCAGTCGCTCTTTGTGGCATTGACCGCCAATGGCGACATTCCGGCGGCGATCAAGCTGCTCAACGCCATTCCGACCGAAAGCCAGACGCAGAACATCAACCATGTCGTGGTGGCCGCCAATGCGCTGAAGCAGAAATCCTGGGGCCAGGCCCTTTCCCGCATAGACCGGGTCGCGGGTACCGATCTCGACGGCATGCTGGCGACCATCTTCGGCAGTTGGTCGCTTTACGGCGAACGCAAGATGGACGAAGCGCTGGCGCGGATTGACGGCATCGACGGGCCGGACTGGGTATTGATGATCCGTGAATATCATGCCGGTCTCATGCTGAGCGCTGCAGGCCGCGACGGGGAAGCCGTTCCCCGTTTTCAGAAGGCGGTCGAATACCGGGCAGTGGCGGCAGCTTTGACCGAGACCTACATGCGGGCGATCGAAGGCCTGTCGCGGGCCCAGGCACGGGCCGGAAACCCTGAAGAAGCCCGCAAGGCTGCCATGGAAGGGCTGCGGCTGCTTTCCGACCATGCGCCGATGGAAGCCCTGCTGAAGATGCTTTCCTCCGGCGATGCAAAGATTTCACCGCTGATCGCCTCGCCGCAGCAGGGTGCTGCCGAAGTGTTCTTCAATGTCGGCACCGCCATCAGCCGCCAGGGCGGATTGCCTTTCGCCCAGGGGCACTTGCAGCTTGCCCGTTTTCTGGCGCCGGAAAGCGATGCCGTTCATTTCGCGCTCGGCAATGTCTACGAGGATCAGGACCGCTACGCGCAGGCAAACATGTTTTACGGCGAAATCGATGCGCAATCGCCCTATTACCGCCGTGCGCAGCTTGAATATGCGCTCAACCTCAACCGCATGGAGCAGACACCCAAGGCAGTGGAAATCCTGAACGGGCTGGTTTCGGAAGACCCGCTCGACATGATTACCGTGCTTTCGCTCGGCGGTGTCCATGCACAGCATGATGCCTTCGACAAGGCAATCGAGGTTTATTCGACCGCCGTGGACCGGCTCAACAGCCCCCAGCAATCCGACTGGCGGCTGTTCTACCGGCGCGGCATTGCCTATGAGCGCACCAAGCAGTGGCCGAAGGCGGAAGCCGATTTCAAGAAGGCGCTGCAGCTTTTTCCCGACCAGCCGGACGTGCTCAACTATCTGGGCTATTCCTGGATCGACCAGGGCATCAACCTCGACGAGGGGCTGGCGATGGTGCGCAAGGCAGTGGAGTTGCGGCCCAATTCGGGTTTCATCATCGACAGTCTCGGCTGGGCCTATTACCGGCTGGGGAACCTGCCTGACGCGGTCGAATATCTCGAGCGGGCGGTGGAGTTGCGGCCGGACGATCCCATCATCAACGATCATCTGGGCGATGCCTATTGGCGCGTGGGCCGCAAGCTGGAAGCCAAGTATCAGTGGCAGCAGTCTTTGTCCCTGGAGCCTGAGGACGATTTGCGCAAGCAGCTGAATGCGAAGATTGCCTCGGGCCTGGAAGAGACCTCTGTGACTAAGTCCGCATCCGGTACGGTCGACGCCAAGCAGAAATCCTCGCAATAGAATCCGGTTCGCGATACGTCACGTCGCGATATGGAATTACGGGACATTGCTTGGGCGAAGCTCAACCTCACACTTGAGATTCTCGGCCGCCGCGCCGACGGCTTCCACGAATTGCGGAGTCTGGTTGCTTTTGCCGGCGTCGGAGACACGGTCGCGTTCGCTCCGAAGACAGAACCGAAATTGAAGATTGTGCCGCCGGGCGCAGACGCATCGCCGCGACGCGCGTTTGCGCTCGATGCCGCCGGTCCCTTTGCAACCGCGCTTGGCGAGGGAAATCTGATCTTGGATGCGGCCGAGGCTGCGCGCGCGCGCGTTCCCGCACTCGCTGAAGGACGCTTCCGGCTGGTGAAGACGCTCCCCGTTGCGGCGGGGCTCGGCGGCGGGTCGGCCGATGCCGCGGCCGCGCTGAGATTGCTCGTGCGGGCGAGCGGCGGCGCTTTCGATCCACGACGATGCGGCGGCGATTGGTGCGAACTCGGCGCCAGCGTGCCGATGTGCCTTTTCCTCCTCGCCGTTGATCGCCCGCGGTGCGGGCACCGAGATCGAGAAGGCCGGCAGTTTGCCTGCTCTCGATCTTGTGCTGGTCAATCCAGGCGTTGCGGTTTCAACGCGAGGTTTTGAAGCTCTGAAGCGAAACAGATCATAACGCCGCCCTGCCCGAAAGACCGGACGCTGCAGAACTGATCAACTGGCTGGCACAACAGCGCAACGATCTCCAGCCTCCGGCGCTAACGCTTGCTCCGGCCATTGGCGACGTGCTGTCGGCGCTGGAGCGATCAGGCGCCATCCTTCAACGCATGAGTGGTTCGGGGGCCACCGGCTTCAGCTTGTTGCCGGTTCATCGCAGGCACAGCAGGCGGCAGTGGCCATTGCTGCCGCGCAGCCCGGCTGGTGGGTCACAGCGACGCAGACCCGTGATTTCGGCATGGACAGAGTCCACATCCATAAAGCTGGTAGTGGCGGGTCTGGTGGAGAACATGCCATGGTACGTCGATGAAAGCCGCCCCTTCATTCCCGTCAGGATTGCCGTGCTTACCGTATCCGACACGCGCAGTCTGGAAGAAGACCGTTCCGGCGCGACGCTGGTCGAGCGGCTCGAAAAGGCCGGCCACAAGCTGATCGACCGGGCAATCGTCAAGGACGATATTCCCGCCATCCAGGAACACGTCACCGCATGGTCGAAGCAGGAGGGTGTGGACGTGATCATCACCACCGGCGGCACCGGATTTACCGGCCGGGACGTGACGCCGGAAGCGCTCGAACCGCTGTTCGAGAAGACCATGGACGGATTTTCCGCCATCTTTCATCGCATCAGCTATGAAGATCGGAACCTCCACCATCCATGATCACCGGGCAACGGGCGGGGTGATGAACGCCACCTATGTGTTCTGCCTGCCCGGTTCACCCGGCGCCTGCAAGGATGCCTGGGACGGCATTCTTTCGCTGCAGCTCGACTACCGCCACATGCCCTGCAATTTCGTGGAAATCATGCCGCGGCTGGACGAACACCTCAAACGCAGCAAGGGCTGAAGCGGTTTACCGCTGCGATACCAGAACCCCGTCGTCGACAAGATCGCTGGGATAGAGGATGACCCGGTCGCCCGCCTCAAGCCCGGAGAGGATCTGCGCCGTCTCGTCGTTCAACTGGCCGACCCCCACCGGGGTCATCGTTGCCCGTTCCTCTCGCACGGTGAACACCGCCCACTGGCTGCCGTCACGAAACAGCGCGCCGAGCGGCACCTGCAGTGCGCTGTCCGACGACCAGATCTCGATGCGGGCAATGACCCGGTAGCCATGGCCCAGCCGTTCGGGAACCTCCTCAAGATCGATGATCGCGTTGACCCGCTGCTCCTCGATGCCAAGCGCTGAAACCTTGGTGAAGGCGGAGGGCTCGATCAGGCGGACCGTTGCCGGGATGTCCTTCTCCCCACCCCATTCGGTAATCGACGCACGGGTGCCCGGATGAACCTTCGGCGCATCGGAGGACAGCAGATCGACGGCAACCTCAAGGTTGGACGTATCACCGATCTCGGCAATCTTCACGCCCTGGGTAACCGACTGCTCGGATCTGGCAGCAACCGACAAAACGACACCGTCGATGGGTGAATAGACCTCGACGCAGCAATCGCCGTTCGAGCGGCGGCTGCCGACACTTTCGGGCTGTTTGAGTTTCGCCGCCACGCTCTCGCGCTCTGCCTGGCGCAGCTTGATCGCCGCCTCGGCGCTGGCAACCTCCGCCTCTTTCAGTTTCATGTCACTATAGGTGCGCTCCAGCTGGCTGTCTGAAATCACCCGCGTCTTGGCGAGCCGCGAGGCACGCTCATACTCCGATGTGGCAAGATCGTAGGCCATCTGCGCGCGCGTACGGTCGACCTCGGCAAGGGCAATCGCCGAGTTCGCCGCTTCCATGGAGGCACGCAGTTCGGCGATGGTGCGCTCGTCCAGCAGCGGCGGGTCCTGGGGCTGGATGGAGGCAATAACGGTCTTGCCGGCTTCCACGCTCTGCCCCTCCTCGATGGTGGTGCGGTCGAGATGGCCGGCAATGGGGGCCGATACGGCATAGACATCGCGAACCCGCGCAACGCCCTCTTCCTCGATGTGAACCGCCATCGGACCTGCTTGCGCCACCGCCATGTCCACCGGCACCGGGCGTTCGCGCAGGGCAAGCCAGAAGCCGCCGATCACCAGTGCTGCAAGAATGACGAGGATTGCCCGTTTCAGCCAGGTTGCCATGGCACTTTCCTATTCTCTGGTCTTCAAAACACGAATGAGGTCCAGGTGGTCCACCCTTCGCCGGACGATCATCGCCGAGGCGAGGCCTGCCACCACCACGACAATGCTGGACCAGGCAAAGGTGGGTGGATTGATCACGAAGGGTATCTGGAACAGGTCGCTCTCGAACCCCTTCACCACTGCCAGCGAAAACAGATAGCCCAGCAGCCATCCCAGCGGCTGGGCCAACAGTACCACGATGGCGATCTCGATCAGCAATACCTTGGACACCTCGGCGCGGGTGAAGCCGAGCACGCGAAGGCTTGCCAGTTCACGCGCCCGTTCCGACAACTGGATACGCGCCGAATTGTAGACAATGCCGAAGGTGATGATGATCGCAAGCCCGACATAGACCGTGGTCATGGTGATGATGTTTTCGCCGATGGTCTCGCGGAACTTGTCGCGCGAGATGTTCTGCAGGGCGACGGTGGCGATTGCCGGGGTTTCCTTGATCACCGCATAGAGCGCGTCGAGCCTGCCGGGATCGATGTCGATGCGCGCGCCGCTGATCTTTTCGCCATCGCGCAGCAGCCGGTTCAGCTCAGGGCGCGCCATGTAGGCGGCAAGGCCGACATATCCGATCACGGTTCCCGTCACCGGTACCGAAACCACGCGGTCGTTGTGCTCGGAGAGTTCCACATCCACCTGTTCACCGTTGACGACGCCGAGCTTGCGCGCAACCCGCTCGGAGAGCATCAGGCCACGGGCAACCGGCGGAACGGGTGTTTCGCTCTCATCCAGTATGCGGCCGAGAACGGCATCTTCCTCCATGCCGGTGATGGCCAGCTTGACCTCGCGGTTGTTCTTGCGCAGCACGACCGGCGTGACGCGGAAGGGTTCTGCCCGAAGCACGCCGGGCAAGGCCCGAATTGCCGGCATGACATCGGGACCGAGATCGCTGGAGAAGGTAAGTGTCGCGTCCTGACGTTCCGACTGGAAGAAGACGACATCGATCATGTAGTCGATGGAATCGTACGAAAACAGCGCGGTTACCAGCAATGCGACCGAGAAGGACGTGCCGAGCACGGTGAGGAAAAGCCGCAGGGGCCGGCGCAGCATGTTGCGCAGTGCCATGGTCGTCAGTTGCGAGAACAGGCTGAACGGATCAAACCCGCCAAGGGAATAGCTGCCATAGGTTGGCGGCGCCGGCGGATGCATGGCAACCGCGGGCGGCAGGCGAACGATGGAGGCAATCGCCTTTACCGCGCCCAGCAGGGCTGCAAGCACAGCAGTCGAGGCGCCGATGGCGTAAAGATCGAGGCTCTGTTCGAACAGCAGGAAGGGGAAGGAGAAGAAATTGGCGTACAGCCTGGTCAGTCCCCGGCCCAGCCACAGCCCGGCGACCGAGCCGATGGCGATCCCCACCAGCGAGATGATCAAGACCATCTTGGCGTAATGGGCGGCGATGGCCCAATTGGAATAGCCGAGCGCCTTGAGAAGACCCACCTGCTCGCGCTCAAGCGCGACGAGCCGCGACAGGATCATGTTGACCAGAAAGGCCGAGACGAACAGGAAGATCGGCGGGATCACCACCGCCATGGAGCGCAACTGCGTCAGCTCGGCGTCGAGAAAGGCATTGGACGTCTGGTCCTCGCGCTCATAGGCCTTTCTGCCACCATAAGGTTCGAGCAGGCGATCGACAGCGTCGCGAACAACCCTCAGATCGGCATTGCGTGTGGTGGTGAGCGACAGATCATTGAAGCTCGCCTCGAGGCCTGCAAGCGAGCGCAGCACATTTTCCGGCATGAACAGGACGCCGTAGCGGCGGCGGTCGGGCACCATGTCGCCGGGACCGATGGAATAGATGTGCTCAGGCGACAGCACGGTGCCGGTGATCTTGAGCGTCATCACCTGCCCGCTGATGATGACTCGAAAGCTGTCGCCTGGTTTAAAGCCATGGGCCTCGGCAAAGGGCTCGGCAACTGCAACCTCATTGGAACGATTTGCCTGCGGCAGGCGGCCGGAACGGATGTAAAGCCGGTTGACCGGCGCTTCGCCAATCGCGGGGATGGAAACGGCAAGGCCGGAGGCGGGCTCCCGCATACCCTCGATGTCGAGAACCACAGGCTGCACCACACGCAGTGCCACGGCAGACACGCCCGGAATGGCCGACAGCCGCGATTCAAGCCCTAGCGGCGCCCGTGTGGCAGAGGCAAAGACGGTGCCGAAATGGGAGCGCTCGTAGAAGGTTGCCCTCGTCAGCTCCAGTGAACGGGAGGCACCGAGCGCCAATACCGCCGTCATGACGCCGCATGCCATGACGAGCGCAATCGCCAGTGCCTGGGCCCAGATGCGAGCCAGATCGCGCAGCATTTTCCTGTCGAGAGCGGCAATCATCACCATTCCACTTCCGACGGTGCGATGCGTTTTTCATTCTGCTCGACGGAGGCAATGTGACCGTCGAGGAAGGACACCACGCGATGGGCGATCTTCCGGATGCCGGCATTGTGGGTGATGATGGCCGTCGTCGTGCCGAACTCCCGGTTGATGCGGGTCAACGCCTCGAGCACGACGATGCCGGTTTTCGAATCGAGCGCGCCGGTCGGCTCGTCGCACAACAGTACTTCCGGCCGCTTGGCGATGGCACGCGCGATTGCCACGCGCTGCTGCTCCCCGCCGGAAAGCTGGGAGGGAAAATGATCCATCCGGTCTTCTAGATCGACCATGGCAAGGGCTTCCGCCGGCGGCATGGGATTTTTGGCGACTTCGGTTACCAGCGCCACGTTCTCGCGCGCCGACAGGGAGGGAATCAGATTGTAGAACTGGAAGACGAAACCGGCATGCTGACGGCGGTAGCGCGTCAACTGCCGCTCGTTGCAGGCCGTCAGTTCCAGATCGCGGAAATGCACCGTGCCCGAGGTCGCCTGATCGAGCCCGCCGACGATGTTGAGAAAGGTGGATTTCCCGCTGCCCGAGGGACCGAGCAGCACGACCATCTCGCCCTCGAACAGATCCAGCGTCACCTTGTCGAGCGCGCGCACCACCACGTCGCCCGTCTCATAGTGCTTGGACAGATCGCGAATACGGAAGACCGTCTTTTCGATGGTGGCTGCGCCGCTCATGACCCCGACTTTCCCGCGCCAAGCTGCCACATGCGTTGACATGGCTCAATCGACTCTTTCCGCAGCCGGCCGGGTGCTTTGGCAGCGGGAAACCGTATCAGCCGGGAGGAATCGCTGTTTCCTGTGGATAACCAGCCGGATGGCTGAACTTTTGTCACATCCCGTCCGTTTGCTGACAGTCGCAAATGGCCGGACATTTTGTACTTGCTTTGTTCTCATTTTGCCAATAGGAATAAGTTCACAGACACGAATCGCCGGAACAACCGGCAGCACGAGCGCAGGGAGCCGAAGAAATGGCACAGAGCGAAGCGCATAACAGGGAAGCAGCGAGCAAGGCTGCTATCGGGGCCGCCATCAGGACTGACGTGGAATCGGGCAGCGCCTCTGCGGCGCAGGCAGCCCTGGCGCACCGCACCTTTCTGGACCGCTCGCGCATTGCCCGCTCGGATCACTGGCGAGGCCTCAACGCCCAGGAGGGCTCGGAGAGGGTGGCTGAGTTCCGGTCGCGGGGCCGCGCTGCAACGCTCAACCCGTCGGGCCGCTATGAGCCGATCAGCCGCCACGTCTTCGACGATGGCTGGCAGACGCTGGATGAACTGCCGCCATTCAAGACAGAGGTTCATGAGGAGAAGGCGAAGAAGATCATCACGAAGAATACTTCGCCCGACATTTCCTTCGACCGCTCGATCAACCCTTATCGCGGCTGCGAGCATGGCTGCATCTACTGCTTCGCCCGGCCGACCCATGCCTATATGGGGCTTTCGGCGGGAATCGATTTCGAATCGAAGCTGTTTGCCAAGCAGGATGCTGCCGTGCTGCTGGAGCGCGAGCTCTCGAAAAAGGGCTATCAGCCGAAGCTGATCGCCATCGGCACCAATACCGATCCCTATCAGCCGATCGAAAAGGAACGGCGCATCATGCGCTCGATCCTGGAGGTGCTGGAGCGCGCCAATCATCCCGTCGGCATCGTCACCAAGTCGGCGATGGTGACCCGCGACATCGACATTCTTTCGCGCATGGCGAAAAAGGGCCTCGTAAAGGTGGCGCTGTCGGTGACCACGCTCGACCGGCGGCTGGCACGGGTCATGGAGCCGAGGGCTGCAACGCCAACGCTGCGGCTGAAGGCGATCAGCGATCTTTCGGAAGCCGGCATTCCGGTATCGGTAATGGTGGCGCCGCTCATTCCGGCGCTTACCGATCACGAGATGGAACGCATTCTCGATTCAGCGCGTGGCGCAGGCGCCTCGGAAGCCGGCTATATCCTGCTGCGCCTGCCGCAGGAGGTCAGCCCGCTGTTCCGCGACTGGCTGCTGAAACACTATCCCGAACGCTACCGTCATGTGATGAGCCTGCTGAAGTCGATGCGTGGCGGCAAGGATTACGATGCCGAGTGGGGCAAGCGCCTGCGCGGCCAGGGGCCTTATGCCCTGCAGATCGGCCGGCGCTTCGAAGTGGCTGCAAGAAAACTCGGTTTCAACCAGGTGCGCCTGCCACTGCGAACGGACCTGTTCACGCCACCCGAGGAGAACGAGGCGCAACTGGCGTTGTTTTGAATTTGCTGCCCGATACCTGCAGCAAGGTATCGGCGCTTACGGTTTCCAGCACTCCCCGGCTGGAAAAACCGGCCCGGCGCTTCTCCCTTACCTTTGGGGGCGCCACAAGGTTCCGCGACCGATGTCCCCTCCGGGAAGCGGAACCACAATGGGCCGGACTTGAAGAGAATCGGTGTTCGCGCCATGCTGCCGCAAATCATGGCCGGCACCGATTCTTCTTCCTTCTCCGATGCATCCTGAACTCCCCTTCCCCGGTCATGCGGCCGGTCCCGACTACGCGATCGAGGCGCGGCTGGCCGCAAAGGGATGCTGCCTCGTCGCCGGCGCTGATGAAGCCGGCCGCGGTCCGCTGGCAGGACCCGTGGTGGCAGCCGCCGTCATTCTCGATCCTGAAAACATTCCGGCAGGCCTCAATGATTCGAAGAAACTCACGGCCAGGCGCCGTGAAACGCTGTTTGCCGAAATCGCCGCCACGAGCCGTGCGGTATGCTGGCATTCGGCAAACCGCGAGACCATCGACCGGCTCAACATCCTGCGGGCAAGCCTTGATGCCATGGCGCGCGCGCTTGCGGGCCTGCAAACCGGATACGATCATGCCCTTATCGACGGGCGGGATGTGCCGCCGGGGCTTGCCGCACCGGCCCAGGCAATCATCAAGGGGGATGCACGCAGTGTCTCGATTGCCGCCGCATCGATCATCGCCAAGGTGATCCGCGACCGGATGATGGTGCGCTCGGATGCCGTCTTTCCGGCCTTCGGCTTTGCCGGCCACAAAGGCTATGGCTCGCGCGGGCATCTCGATGCGATCGGCGAGCACGGCCCCTGCCCGCTGCACCGTCGCAGTTTCTCTCCGATGAGAGACCGCTGAGACGCGAAACAAAAAAGCGGCCCGCAGGCCGCTTTCATTCGACGATGTTGCAGACCCGGCTCAGTTGAGCCGCGCCTTCACCTCGGCGATCGAATCCTTGATCAACTTGTCGGCGGTCGCGCCCGAAACCTTGCCTTCGACGATCTTGCCAGCCGCTGCAATGGCGATCTCCACAGCCGAAGCGCGCACATCGGCAACTGCCTGGGCCTGGGCCTGTGCGATCTTCTGTTCTGCCATGGCCGTGCGGCGGGCAACGAAGTCGGCGGTCTTTTCTTCCGCTTCCTTGGCCATCAGTTCCGCATCGCGTTCAGCAGCAGCAATGATGTCGCTTGCCTCCTGCTCGGCTTCCTTGCGCTTGCGCTGATACTCGGCCAGCAGTTCCTGGGCCTCTTCGCGCAGACGACGGGCCTCTTCCAGGTCGTTGCGGATCTTGTCCGCACGCTCGTCGAGGTTCTTGGTCAGCATGCCCGGCACCTTCATGTAGGCGACGATGCCGAGGAAAATGATCAGGGCAATGAGGGCCCAGAAGGTTGCGTCCATGGTCAGGCTCCCCTGTTCAAGCTCACTTGCCCGTCACGGCGGAAACCGCCTTGGCGATTTCGGCCCTGGTCACCGAACCGCCGACCAGCTGGCGGACGATTTCGGTTGCGGTATCGGCAGCGATTCCGTCGACCTCTGCAAGCGCCTTGGCCTTGATCGTGGCGATCTGCTTTTCTGCCCCGGCCAGCTTCTCGTTGAGGGCAGCCTCCGCCGAGCCACGTTTGGCGTCGGCCTCTGCCTTCGCCTTGTCGCGGGCCTCGTGGGCAATGTTGCCGGCATTCTTGCGCGCCTCTGCAAGCTCCTGCTCATAGGCTGCAAGCGCTGCATCCGACTCCTCCTTGAGGCGCTGGGCCTCGTCGAGGTCGCGGGCGATGCGGTCCCGGCGGGTGCCGAGAATGCCCGACAGGCGCGGGATGATCACCTTGGCCATCAGATAGTAGAAAATGCCGAAGGTGATGGCGAGCCACAGCAACTGCGACGCAAAGGAGGAGGAATCGAACGGCGGGAAGACCCCGGCGCCGTGTCCTGCTTCGTGCGAAGCTTCCGTGGTGGCTGCAAATGCGGCTGAAACTAGCATTGGTTTATCCGTCTACATGCCGGTTTGGCCGGTTTTCACCGGCCAGGATTTCACATTGGCCTGCGCCCGGCGGCACCAAGGATGCCACCGCCGGGTGCCGGAAACAATGCCTGCTCAGACTGCGAAGAGCAGCAGCAGGGCGATCAGCAGCGCGAAGATGCCGAGCGCTTCGGTAACGGCGAAGCCGAAGATCAGGCGGCCGAACTGGCCGTCGGCTGCCGACGGGTTGCGCAGGGCGCCCTGCAGGAATTGGCCGAACAGGTTGCCCACACCGATACCGGCTGCACCGGTGCCGATGGCTGCAAGACCTGCACCAATCAGTTTTGCTGCTTCAGCTTCCATGACTTGTCTCCTTATGAACGGCTGGAAGTTTTCGTTGATTTCACAGGATGCCGCAAACCGGCACCCGTTCCCGGGCGGGACTAGTGCCCTCCCGGGTGAATGGCGTCATTGATGTACATGCAGGTGAGCATCGCAAACACATAGGCCTGCAGGAATGCCACCAGGAATTCGAGCGCCGTCAGCGCGATGGTCATCAGCATCGGCAGGATGGAACCGGCAATGCCGACCGCGCCGAGCGCGCTGAGGCTGACGACGAAGCCGGCAAACACCTTCAGCGTGATGTGGCCGGCCAGCATGTTGGCGAACAGACGGACTGAATGGCTGATCGGGCGGGTCAGGAACGAGATGACCTCGATTGCCACCACCAGCGGCATCAGCCAGCCGGGCACGCCCGATGGCACGAACAGTTTGAAGAAGCCTAGGCCATGGCGTGAAATGCCGGCAATCAGCACGGTCGCAAACACCAGCATGGCGAGGGCGGCGGTAACGATGATGTGGCTCGTTACCGTAAAGAAATAGGGGAACATTCCGAACAGGTTGGCGATCAGAATGAACAGGAACAGGGAGAAGACCAGCGGGAAGAACCGCATGCCTTCCGATCCCGCCGCATCGCGCAGCATGTTGGAGGAAAACTCGTAGGCGATTTCGGCGACCGACTGGGCCCTGCTCGGGATCAGGCCGCGGCCGCTGGTGGCCCAGATCATGAAACCTGCCGTTGCTGCCACGGTGACAGCCATGAACAGGGAGGAATTGGTGAAGGAAAAGTCGACGCCGCCGATTTCAAGCGGGATCAGCTTGTTCAGGTGGAACTGGTGAATTGGATCGTTCGCCACGCCTTATTCCTTTTTTTCACCCGGGTGAGCACCCGGCGAATTCCCGTTCGTATCATCCTCTTCAGGCGCCCAGACGGACCGGTAGGGATCCGACATTTCGCCCGACGACCGCAGCACATTGACGATGCCGGCAGCAAACCCGATCAGGAGGAAGACGATCATCCCCCATGGCGTGGTTCCGACAAAGGTATCGAGCAGATATCCTATCCCTGCCCCCACCAGTATCGCCGAGATGAACTCGCTCGACAGCCTGAGGGCGATGGCATATCCCGACCTTGCATTGCCGGGGCTCGTTTCCTTGCCGGCCTCTTCCTCCCTCGGCCGCCGTTTTTCGAGGCGGGTTTCGAGCGATTCAAGGCGCTGTTCCAGTCCAGTGCCTGGCCTGCGATCCGGCCTGCCGTCTTTTCCGCTCTTGTTCATGCCTTCCCGCCAATCGCGAACCGCAGAGGCACTGCCGGGCCAATGCTGGCACCGTTTGATACAGGTTTTACCCGTATTGCAACAGCCGGTTCAAAATAAGCGGAAAGGCGAAAAACCACGGTATTTCCAGCCCTGCCGAAGTCGCGCGCAACATAGATTTGAGGCCGCACAGAGTCAAGCTGGGGTTTGAGCAATCAACTCATTGATTTTATTGACTTTTGCACCTCGATGCCGCCATGCGACAAAGCGCCGGCGGGCCATGCCGGTGAATCTCTCCGGCAGTGACGAAGTTGCAGGGGGAAAATATGGCAATACCGACCGGCGGGACCTGCCGGCAAATCGGGATAAGCCCGATCCGCAGTCGGTCAGGACCAGCCGCCGCCGAAGGTGCGATAGAAGATGTGCAGGCCGATGCGGCCGACCTTCTTCATGTGGCTTGCCCATCTCGGCTGCACATAGGTCGCGTGATAGTGGGTGGAGGAACCCACTTCCTTCAGCCAGATGCGGCCTTCGGTGGTCTCGCGGGCGACGTATTTCGCGATGTTCCAGCGCTTGGGATCGCGCACCTTGTCGCTGATGCGGTCGCAGGCGAAGGAGAACTGGCAGCGGTTGCGCCAGTTCTTGTTCTGGTAGACGACGCCGCAAATGGTGTCGGGGTATGTCGGATTGCGCACCCGGTTGAGGATGACCTGGGCAACGGCAGCCTGACCCTTGACCGGCTCGCCGCGGGCCTCGAAATAGATTCCGGCCGTCAGGCAGTGCTGCTCACGGTCCGAATAGGAGGATTTGGGCAGCGGATCGGCAGCCCAGGCGTGATCGCCCTCGCCGAGCTTCGGCACAATGGAGATCGGCGAATTGTCTTCCAGAACCTCCGCGAAGGGCGAGCGCAGGAATTCCGGCTCCTGCGAATAGGCAAGCAGGTTGGAGGCAGATTCGGTGACAAGGCTTGCCACCATGACCGGCAGATCCGGCTTCGGCGTCAGCAGATCGCTGCCGCTGCGGCGCCGGGGATGGAAGGCCGATGCGACCTGCAATGCTTCCTCGAACGGCTTTGCCTTGACGAAGGCGAGTTCGACCTTCTTGCCGACGTTGAGCGGGCCGAGCAGCGAATGGCGCTCATAGACCCGGCCGGCATTGAAGCTTTCCGGCGGACTGACGAAGGTAGTGGAGACAACCCGGTCTCCCTTCAGCGTGCGGTTGACGGTCTGCGGCTGGCGCTCGATGCGAATGTCGGTGGTAATCTCGGCGGGAGCGGCTTGCGGTGTTGCCGCCGCAGCCTTGCCGATGGAACCCGTGGTGAGCATGGAAACGCCCGGCGCCGCCGTGGCGCTTGCAAGCCAGCGTTCGGCCGGTGCGGGCACGCCGCCGGCACCGAGAAAACTCGCCACGTCCTGATAGGCAACCAGGGAGGGATAGGTCAAAAACAGTGCCGTTCCGACACAGACCGGAAACAGGCTGTCCCGGATACGTCTGGCAAGCGACGGAACAAGGGACGGACGCTTCTTGCTGGAATTCCGCAAAACTCTACTCCGAACAAACGTTTTACGTCTTCTTCCTTCCGGTTGCGGCGGTATCCGCTGCAACTGCCGGACGGTGAAACCGATATTGGTTTGTTAACCTTGATTTTGCGTTAAGCAGTTCTTGCCCCGCAGTTAACAAGAGCTGTTTTTTGCTCTCACGTTCCACGTTTTGCCGGAAGCAGGGCGACAAGACGGCTCGTCGAAGCCAGCCGCACAAAGAGATTTTCCCGATCCCGCCAAAACAGGAACGGCTGTAGTTGAAGATTGCGGCAGAGAGTGGGCAGCAGCAGACGGTGCGGGATTTTCGCGGGGTGACGCTACTTCTTCCTGCCGCGCATGGCGTAGGGATTGTCGGC
>JAMLIH010000027.1 GCA_023954255.1 Phyllobacteriaceae bacterium
GATGCGGTTCAGGTCGAAGCCGAGCGAGTTGATGACCGGGCCGAGCGCGTGGCGCGCCGGGTAGCGCCAGAGCAGCGTGGAGCCTGTGACGCCGCGCGCCGAGGCCGCGGTGACGTAGAGCTTGCCGATCTCGTCGAGCATCAGCGCGCGCACGGTCTGCAGCGCGAAGGCGGTCGCCGACCAGCCGAGGATGAAGATCGGCAGCCATGCATGCGAGAGAAAGTCGACGAATTTCGGCCATGACCAGGCCGCGTCGCGGAACTCCTTGGAGAACAGGCCGGTCAGTGAATCGCCGAACACCACGGTGGAGAACAGCATGATGATCAGCGCCAGCAGGAAGTTCGGCAGGGCAAGGCCGAGATAGGAGATCAGACGCAGCGTGTTGTTGGTGGCCGCGCTGGTGGAACTGGCCGATATGATGCCTATGGGCACCGCTATGAGATAACTGAGTATGAGGGCGGCCAGACAGATGCCCAGGCTGATCCAGAACTTGTCGGCGAGGAGCTGGTTGATGTTGAGGCGCAGGATACAGCTGTCGCCGAACTCGCCCTTGAAGAAAACATTGCCGACCCAGCTTCCCCAGCGCACCAGGAACGGACGGTCAAGCCCGAGCCGTTTTTCCTCCGCCTGGATATCGGCGATGGAAATCTGCGAGCCTTGCGTGTTCTTGAATGCCAGGTAGCGCTCAGCGCAGGTACCCGGAACCAGTTCCATCAGCGTGAAGACGATCAGTGAGACCGTCAGCAGCGTGATGATGGCCATGACGGCCCTGGTGAAGGCGAATTGAAGAAACTGCGCCATCCCCGCCGGACTTCCCCTCTCTGGCTCCCCCCGGTTGGCTTATCCCGTCCCGGCAGGCGCCAAGCACCGACCGGGACGGAAGCGATGAGCCTAGCGGCTTACTCGTCGAAATACCACTGCGGTCCGCGGTACGGATAGGTGCGGTAGTACTCGTAGGACGCCGTCTTGAACTCGGGGAAGTTCTTCAGGGCATTGCGGTGGTAGATCGGGTCGGGCGTGATCGCCGTGCCGATGAACAGCAGGTTGCCGGTCATGTTGGCCACCAGTTTCTCGCCGAGCGCCTTGAACGCGTCACTGCCGGCTTCGGCGGACTGGAAGGCGTTGATGTCGGCGATCAGCTCCTTGACGTATTCCGGCGGCTCGACGCCCTTGTCACCGTTGGAGTCGACCCACTCGGCCCACAGCATGCCGGTGCGGTGAGCGAAGTAGTTCTCGAACGGCGGCACCCACAGCTCGTTGTTGGCGAGGATGATGCCGAGCGGCTGGCCCTTCTCCCACAGGCCGACGTCGAGCTGGTTGGAGGACTGCGCCGAGCGGTACTCGTCCGGCGTGATCTCCTTGACCGCGGTCTTGATGCCGACATTCGACCAGTACTGGCCGATGAGCTCGACCACCTGTCCGGCGATGCCCTGGGTTGCGAACTGCAGGTTCAGCACCAGCGGCTTGCCACTTGGCAGGTCACGGAAGCCGTCACCGTCCTTGTCGACAACGCCCAGTCCGTCGAGAGCCGCCTTGGCGCCATCCGGATCATATTCGGTGGCGAAGGTCTTCCACTTCTCGTCGACGAAATCCGGCACCGGCGAGAAGCCGGTATATTGCTGGATCGTGCCTTCGCCGAAATAGGCGACCTGGTTCAGCTCCTCGCGGTTGATTGCAACCGACATCGCCTTGCGGAAGCCAAGATCACCGAAAATGGCACGCTTTTCCTCATCCGCCGATGTGACGTTGAAGGAAATGGCATGCATGGCGATCTTCGGTTTGAGCTGGATCGTGTAGCCGCCCTTCTCCTGGTTTTCCAGAAGCAATGGCGCATCGGAAAGCTGCAGCGACTGGGTTTTGTAGTCGGCCTCACCATTGACCAGTTTCAGCAGGCGCACCTGCTGGTCGTTGGCGAAGATCTCGTCCATCTCGTTGATGTACGGCAGCTGCTGGCCGGTCGTATCGACCATGAAGAAATACGGGTTGGCTACGAAGTGGCGGCCTTCCGTGGTTTCCTTGATGACGATGTGGCTCTCGAGGGTCGGTGCAGCGGCAAGCGGCAGCTTGGCAACGGTATCGGGGTGGTTGAGCATCGGCGTTGCCGTGTCCATCCAGTCCGAATTGCCGTAATAGGCCTTGATCGCATCATAGCCATCGGCAAAGCCGAGCTCCTGCGCGCGCTTGTCGGCATCCGGGTTTACAGCCGGATGGAACTGGCCGAGGAAGTGCTTGGCCTGGAAGCCCTGACCATAGTGCGTGGCGAAGTGGGCCAGCAGGCCCGGCTTCGGCGCCGGGAGTTTGAAGACGACGGTCGTCTCGTCAGGCGTTTCAATCTGCATGCGTTCGCCGCCGACCAGTACGTAGTCCTTCGGTTTTTCGAAAACCTTCGGATCGAGGGCGAGGTTGTCGTACCAGAATTTCACGTCGGCGGAAGTAAAGGGCTGGCCGTCAGACCATTTGTGGCCCTTGCGCAAGAAGAAAGTCAGCTCGGTGAAGTCGCCGTTCCATTGCCAGCCCTTTGCGACATTGGGAACGATCGTCTGCAGGTCGTCGGAATAGCGCACGAGATTGACGTGGCGGGTGGACATGAAGTCGGACGTGCCGGCCTCGGTGGCATTGGACAGCGCGTCCAGCGTGCCGCCATACTTGCCCACGGAATCGTAAGGCGCAACGACAAGCGGCTCTTCGGGCAGGCGTTCCGCCAGCGACGGCAAAGCCGGATTGCCCTGGATCATGCCGTTGAATTTCTCGATATCAGGATTGGCCGAGAATTCCATTTTGCAGTTGGCTGCGCCCTCGAACTCGGAGAGTTCGAATTGCTGCGGATATTTTCCGGCGGCAACACCGTTCATTTCGGCAACCGTCACAGCAGGACAGTTGGCGTTGGCAACGGTTTGCAGTGCGAACAACGCCACGCCGGACAACAAAAGTTTCTTCATCATATACCTCCACATTGCGCCCCATGCACCTGCATTTCGGGCGAACCAACATTCCACCAACGCCAACGGCGTTGGCACACAGTGGTCCGGTTTACTGTCTGGCCAAGTCTACCCGCGAAGTCCGGAAACGGCTTTCGCGGCTCTGCCCATAGACCAAGCCGCAGAAAGACTATTCCCTGCGGCAAAAATCCGTCAAGTGGCCAACGGGCAGGACTCTGCGGACCAGACAGGCAAGCCTGCCCGGCTTGCCCTGTTTGAGGCGCCGCAGAACTGACAACCGGCATTCCGTGAAGTTCTCCTCCTCCACAGCCCAAGATCGGGCACCCTGTCAGGATGCATGGCAATCCAGCCATCTGTAAAATCGATAATTTGTATCGCTCTATCTGTCATAGTTATAGGCGAGACACGATCTTGCATATGGTTGGCCGGATTCCCTCGATGCGAGGGCGGGAGGAAAAACGCTTCATGCCGGAAAACGATCCGGTTGCTGGCCTGCATACGCCAACGCGTCCCGCGATCCGTTTCAGACTGCGTTTGCAGCCTGATACAAAACCGGCAGGACTGCCAAGATGTGCCCTTTGCCGGTAACAGTTTTATGACGCGCCTGCAGGCAGCGGGCGCAGTGTCAGTTTCTGACGACGCCTTTCGCAGTCACCATCGTATGGGAGAACCGGCCTTCGGCGTGGGTCATGCGGTGATCGAGCATGGCACGCGTCAGCCGCAAGATAACGTCCTGCGATCCCGGCTCACGGGAAATGTCCCGCGCCTCTCCCTCCCCGGCCATGTCGAACAGCAGCGGCGGCTGCCCGCCATTGAAGTGTACAAGATTGTAGCGGCCGTCGCGGATCACGGCGAGATTGCTCTGATCGCAGGAAAGTCCAAGCTCCCTTTGCGGCAGGCTCGGATGGAGCGGGTTGCCGAATTCCAGTTCCGAGTAGGAATAACGGCGCCAGTCGGCCGGAGTTTCTCCTTCGAGTAACGGCACCAGGCTCATGCCGTCCATCGTGTCGGGAATGTTCACGCCCATCATGTCGAGCAATGTCGGCGCGACATCGACAGACTCGCTGGGCAGGTCGAGTGCTTTTCCGGCCAGGGCGTTTCGATCGGGATCGCGGATGATCAGCGGAACCCGAAAGGCCGCATCGTGATAACTGTGCTTTCCCCACAACCCGTAATCGCCGAGCATCTCCCCGTGATCGCCGCTGACCACCACGATGGTGTCCTCGTACAGCCCTGCAGATTTCAGCGCTTCCACGATGCGTCCGAAGTGGTGATCGACTTCGGCGGCAAGCCCGAGATAGATCGCCCGTATCATCGCAATGTTCTCGTCCGTCGGCTCCAGGTCGGGAAATCCGATCAGGGTGGAAGCGATCGGTTCCCTTGCCCGTGCCGGCGCGAGATAGGGATGCTCACTTTCGCCATCAGCACTCGTCTTTGCAGGCGGCAGGCCGGCCGGATCGATCAGCCGGTTGTAGGGGTCGGGCGCGACGAAGGGCGGGTGCGGCCTGATATAGGTGACATGGCCGAACCATCCCCTGGGCCGGGCAAGCAAATCGCCGATGACGCGGTCGGTCAGGAATGCCGTATCGCTGTCTTCTGCCCGGTAGAGTGCCGGACTGTCCGGCTTGTCGCCCACCGGACGAAAGATTTCGGGATAACCGGGAACCTTGTATCCCCTGGCTTCAAGATGGGCGCGCCAAGGCCAGCTTTCCTCCAGCCGCATTTCCAGCGCTTCCACGAAGCCGGGCATGACCTGCTCATAGGAATGCAGCACCGGATCCCCGGCATCGAAGATGCGCGGGTCCATCGTGGTGTCGGTATAGCCGTAGAGCAGCGGAAGATAGCCGGCCTTGCGCGCTTCGCGTGCCAGGTTCGGCTTGTCGTGCGGCAGGGGCGTGCCGTTGCGGACCGAGCGATGGTTCATTGCATACTGCCCGGTCAGAAGCGAGGCGCGTGCCGGCCCGCAGGGGCTTGTCACCGACACATGATTGTTGAAGGTCACCGCCTCTGCCATGAAGCCGCGCAGGTTGGGCAGGGGCACGTGATTGCCGAACAAGCCGGCAAGGCAGTCCGCCCGGAACTGGTCGATAACGATGAAGAGGATGTTCTTTCGGTTCTTCACAGGCATGGTGCTCCGTGTTCAGAATGCTGCCGGCTGCGGAAACCGGCATGTAAGCTGCAGGCAGGTTTGCACTCAAGTATTTCCTTGCCTGTCACATCCTAAACTCCCCGCTGGCAGGAAACCCTTTCCATTGCCGCCTGTTGTCATCGGGTTGTCGCAAAATGCATTCAGTGCACTGCCATCCGGCAATGGACATGGCGCGCATGATACCGTTCCTGCACATCGTCTGTTACAAATGGGGCACCGGTTATTCCGCCGGGGAGGTCAACATTCTGCGTGCAATGGTGCAGCGTCATCTGACCGTTCCCCATGTCTTCCACTGCATAACGGACGATGCTTCCGGCCTTGCCGAGGACATCAAGGTACATGACCTGCCGCGCAACCTGCCCGGCAACGGACCCAAGATATTCTCCTTTTCCGACGGCTTTCTCGGGCTTGGCCCGGAGGACTACATCGTCAGTCTCGATGTCGATCTGGTCATCGTTGGCAGTCTCGATTTTCTTGCCGAGCAGCCACAAGAGGATTTCATCATCACCCGCCACCCCAACCGAAGGGGCGACTACGTTCTGCACGGCGCGGTCTACCGGCTCCGTGCCGGCAGTCATCATCATATTTGGGACCGTTTCATCGCGAACCCCTATGGCAATGCCAGCCGCTTTCCCGGCGTCAACGGCAACAGCTTCTCGGAACAGTTGTGGCTGGAAGACCAGATCGATCCGGAGGACTGGCGCTTCTTCCCGGACGGCAAGATCATTCTGTTCCGAACCGATTGCCGTGCCAAGGAACCGGCACGCCACATCAATCGCATTATCGGGCATGTAGGGCTCAGCATTCCCTCCGCCGGATGGGGCAAGGCCCGTCTGCCTGGCGCCGGCGAGGCAATCGTTTCCTTTGCCGGTCAGACCAAGCCACACAACGTGCTTTCCAGACCGCACAACCGCCTGCGCCACGCGCCCTTCGTTGCCGAGCACTGGCATCTTTGAGACCGCTGCTGCGGCTAGGCGAAATTTCCGGTTGGGCAAACTCCGGGCTTCCATTATTTCTCGGAAGCAGAATGGAGTTTGCTTTTGGCAACAGGGCTCAAACACCGCTGGAGTGTCAGCTTTACCTACATGACGGGCCTTCCCTTCGGCATGTGGATGAAGCTTCTGGCCGAGAACGGGTACCGCATCTCACCGGCATATCTTCACCGGGCAGCCTTCATCACGCTGACAAGCCTGTACAATTCCGCCGCTGCAGGCATCGAACGCCTGCGCTTTGCAAAGGCGATCGAACAAGCCGAGATCGCTGAACCGCCGGTTTTCATTCTCGGTCACTGGCGCAGCGGTACCACGCTGCTGCACGACCTGCTTGCGCAGGACGACAGGCGGTTCAATTTCCCCAACACCTATCAGGTGGTCAATCCGCACACCTTCCTGACAACCGAACGCTTTGTGAGCCGGGCTTTTGCCTGGCTGCTGCCGGACAAGCGGCCAATGGACAACATGGCGCTGGACTTCCGCTCGCCACAGGAGGACGAGTTCGGTCCCCTGCTGATGTCGCTGAAGTCCCCCTATCTCAGCCTCTGTTTTCCGCAAAACGAGGCGCATTACGAAAAGTACCTCACCTTCCGGGAGGCAAGCATCGCTGACACGGCGGTATGGAAGAATGCCATGCTTGCCTTCTGCAAAAAACTGAGCATCGGCGACAAGCGGGCACTGCTGCTGAAATCCCCGCCGCATACCGCCCGCATCAGGACCCTTCTTGAAATCTTTCCCGATGCGCGGTTCGTTCACATTCATCGCGATCCGTACCGGGTGTTTGTCTCCCAGCGGCACTTTCTGAATACGATGGGCTGGTACACCTATCTGCAACGCCCCAGCCCCGAGCGCATCGACGAGGCCATTCTGGCGCGTTACGTGCGCATGTATGATGCCTTCTTTGACGACCTCGCGCTTATACCGGAAGGCAATTACTGCGAACTGCGCTTTGAAGAACTGGAAATAGACCCGGTCGGCCAGATCGGCAACATTTACGAAAAGCTGTCACTCGGCGATTTCGGACGGGTAAGGCCAAAACTCGAAGCCTATGCCGCCACGCTCACGAACTACCGCAAAAACGACTTTGACAAACTGGATGGGGAAACCCGGCGGAAGGTTCATGCCAGCTGGCAGCGCAGCTTCGAGAAATGGCATTACCCCGCATAGACGGTGACACGACCATCCTGGCTGGTTTTCTAGCCGCGCTTTCTGCTCGCCATGACGGCCAGGACATCTTCATGGTCGAGTTTGCAGCATATGCGGTAAGCTTCCAGCAGGTCGGCACCCATCCTGCCTGACCGGTGGAAGTACATGGCCGCACCATACCGAACCATGCCGGACCCGGGCATGCCCAGCCCGATTGTCAGGAGCGCATACTGACGGCGATCCTCATCATTGAGGAGTTCTGCTTCCGGCAGAATAACCATCACTGCTTCGCGTCTTTTTGCCGAAGACCTGTACATCTTCAAATTCTCAATAATCGCCCGGCGGTGTGGCGCTGCGCCGTTGGTGGACGAAGAAGGGCTTTTCAGCGATCCGGCATCGCTCCATGCGCCGCTGCCAGCGGATCTCCTTCTGCAGGTAGATTTCAACCCATAAATCCCCGCTTTCGGTTTCCCCGTAAGGTGCGTCGAGCCAGGCATAGGCGATGTTCTGCTTGCAGGTGGGCGACCACAGCGCCGAGGTCACCATCCCGACTTCCTTCTTCTTGCGGTGGTAGACAAGGGCATTTGCCGCAGGCTTGTCCTTGCCCACTTCCATTTGCACCAGCCTGCGGCGCGGTGTTGAACCCGCTAGGCGAAGCAGGGCGCGGCGACCGTTGAAATGGGGCTTGTCAAAGGCAATCATGCGTTCCAATCCGAGTTCGAAAGGCGTGCTCGGGCGATCTGTCCTGAGTGCTGTTCGCGATGAAAGAAAGTCGGTTTTCGGCAGCAGGAAACCCGCCTCGATGCGAGCCATCTCGACGGCCTGATAGCCGATGACGCGCAGGCCCTGCTGCCCGCCTGCCCCGACCAGGTCATCCCAGACCGCAACCGCATCCTGCGGCTTCATCCACAATTCGTAGCCGAGATCGCCGGTGAAGCCGGTGCGTGAAAGCTCCACCACCTTCCTGCCGATCCTCACCGCGGCAAAATCGAACGGCTTGAGCTGCTCCATCTCCTTCACAGCCAGTGCCCGCAACAGCGCTGCCGATGTCGGTCCCTGCAGGGCCAGTGCCGCCATCTCGCGGCTGACGTCCCGGATGGTTGCATCGAAGCCCCATGCCACATCTTCCAGCCATGCCAGTTGCGGTTCCTGGCAGCACAGGCGGAACCGGTCTTCAGCCAGCCGGAACACGGTACCGTCGTCAATGACGTTGCCGTCCTCGTCACACCAGATGACATAGGCAACGCGGCCGGGCTTGAGCTTCCGGATATCGCGGGTGACCAGCCGGTTGACGACAGCTTCGGCGTCGGCTCCCTCGATCGCGTATTTGCACATCGGCGAAATGTCGAACAAGGTCGACTGGTTGCGGATGGCAAAATACTCGAACTCAACGTTGTCGAGAACCGAAGGCGAGGCAAATCCCATCCAGTCCATCCAGCCATACTGGCTGTTGAGCGCCGCGATCCGTTCATGGAACGGGCCGGCCTCGAGCCCCACGGCGACCTGCGGATGCGGTGCTTTGGCGTTCTTGCGGGCCATTCAGCGCCTCCTCCCGGCAAGCAAGGCCTGCGCGCCGTTGAACCCCGGCGCGCCGGATATGTCACCGCCCGGATGCGCGCCTGCCCCGCACAGATAAAGACCTTCAACCGGCATGGCATAGTGTGCAGCCCCGTCGAACGGACGCAGCATGAGCAGTTGATCGATCCGCAATTCGCCATGATGCCAGTGACCGCCGGGAACCCGGTATGCCGCCGCCATGTCCTGCGCGGTCATCAGCCGCGCAGCCGCGGCCAGGCTCCCGAACCCCGGGAAGACCCGGGCCAGTTCCCGTTCAACCAATCTCTGCAAAGCCCGGCGGCTCTCCTCTTTCCACCCGCCTTTCAGCGAACAGGGTATGAACTGGGCACTGACGGAGAGGCGGCGATTGCGATCATCGTAATGGGCTTCCATCACTGGCTGTTTGGGCAATTCGCCATATTTTGCGGCATTGAACGCGGCTTCCACCGCCGCTGCGCTTTCCGCGATCACGATCCGGTCCTTGCCCGAAGGCGCCGTCCCGCCGGAAAAACGGGGAGCGTCCTTGAGGTCGAAATCAATTCTGGCGACCATGCCCGTAGAGGCCGTTTTCCGGCAACGGCGAACAAACTCGGCATCGAGATGCTGTGGGCCAAGCAGATCGAGCAGCGTCGTGGCGGGCGCAGCCGAGGAGAGGACTGCGGCCGAGGGAACAATCTCCCCACCGGCAAGCTGCACACCGGTTACCCGGTCGCCCTCAACCAGGATGCGCTCAACCGGGGCGTTGGTTCTGATTTCACCGCCGCACGCCATCACCGCATTCTCGAGCTTGCCGGTCAGGATATCGATGCCACCCTTCGGCATGACCCTCATGCCGCGATTCCTCGCCATCCGCAGCAACAGCGTCAGAACGGTGCCGGGCGACCGCGGTCCCATGGCGCTGCCGAGTGTCGCGTCCACGGCAAGGGCGGCGGCAAGCGGACCATCGCCAATCTCATCCTCGATGAGATCGTGAATGTTGGACAGGACGATCCGCAGCAGATCGCGCAGTTCCGTCTTGCCGAGGCCACGCAGCTTCAAACCCGTACCTGCCAGCCCCAGCAGATCTCCGAAGCCGGAACTTGCCAGATTCGGCGGCGGCTTCAGAAGCAATCCCGACAAAGCCGAAGCCTGCCGCTCCAGCCTGCTCATCAGCGCCCGGTATGCGGCTGCTTGCCCGTCTTCGGCGCCCACCACCTGTTCTGTGGAGATGCCTACGACGCCCTGGGGTGTCGGAACGAGGGTGGTCATCGGTTCGAACGCCACATCGATGCCGAGCGCCCGAAGGACCTGTGGCCACACCGCAAATGGCATTGTGGAGAGACGAAAATCGGGATCGCCCATCATTCCGCCGACATGACCGCGCGCTTCAAGGACAAGCGGTTTCAACCCCCGCTTTGCCAGCAGTCCGGCGGCGATCAGGCCGTTATGGCCCGCACCTATGACGATGACACGCTCCCCCCTTTTCACGCTGCCGCCCCCAGATCAAACTTGTGGCCGAGATCAGCCAGTATTTCGCGCGCGGCATTGGCGCCCGGCGCGCCCATGACCCCACCGCCCGGATGGGTTGAGGAGCCGCACATGTAAAGGCCCCTGACCGGCGAGCGGTACTGGGCATAGCCGGGCACGGGCCGGTTGAAGAGCAACTGGTCAAAAGTCAGCTCTCCCTGAAAGATGTTGCCCTCCGTCAGCCCCGTCTCGCGCTCGATATCGAGCGGTGACCTGACCTCCTTGTGGACGATAAGCTTGCGGAAGTCGGGGCTGTGGCGGGCAATCTTCGAGATCACCGTCTCGGCAAATGCTTCGCGGTTGGCGTCGTCCCACTGCCCTTCGGCGAGCTCATAGGGAGCGTACTGAACGAAAACCGTCGCATAGTGCTTGCCGGGAGGCGCCATGGTCGGGTCGATCTGGGTCGGTATGAGAAAATCGACATAGGGGCTCACCGACCAGCGGCCTGCCTTCCAGTCGTCATAAGCGCGTTCGATCTCCTCCATGTCGTCCAGGAAATGAAGATCTCCCTTCAGGAAACGCGCATCCTTGGGAGCGCCGGAGAAGGTCGGCATGCCGTCGAGCGCAATGTTGAGCTTGCCGGATGAACCGCGAAAACGATATCGGCGAACCGCTTTCAGGAAGTCCGATGGCAACTCCCGTTCGTCTGTGTGGTCGATGAAGGTGCGGCGAACATCCATGCCGGAAACGACGGTGCGGGCCTCGTATTCATCGCCATTTTCCAGAACGATGCCGCGAACCTTGCCGTTGCGGATCGCGAACCGGTCGACACCCGAGTCGGTGCGGATTTCCCCGCCGCTCGCCTCGAAGGATCGGGCCAGCGCCTTGCTGATCGACCCCATGCCGCCGCGCGCAAACCCCCAGGCCCCGATCGCACCATCGACCTCGCCCATGTAGTGATGCAGCAGCACATAGGCGGTGCCCGGCGAGTAAGGACCGAGGCCCGTTCCGATGATGCCCGAGCCCGCCAGATGCGCCTTGATGATCGAGGTTTCGAAATACTGGTCGAGATATTCAGCGATGGACATGGTCCAGAATCGAATGGTTTCAGCCATCTCACGCGGCCCGAGACCATGAAAGCGCTTAAGGATGTAGGCGAGTTCGGAAACATCGCGCGGCCGCAGGCGCACCGGATCGGGCGCAGTACGCATGAGCAGCGGCTTGATGAACTTGCACTGCCGCATGACCGAGCGGGCATATTGCTCGTAGTTGTCCGCATCCTTCGGCGAATGGCGCATCAGCTCCCGGCGCAGCGCATCATGATCCGAGAAATAGGCAAAATACCCGTCTTTGGAATCAAAGGTCGCGCCGCTTTCATAGGGTATGACCTGCAATCCGAATTTCGGCAGTTCCAATGCGCGTATGATTTCCCGGCCGCAGCAGCGAAGCAGACATAGGAACAGTTCGAATATGTCCATCCGGGCGTCAGCGACAGGCTGACGGCCGCACCACCGATATGCGGGTTCTTTTCGACGACGAGCACCCGCAAGCCGGCCCTTTGCAGGAAACAGGCAGTCACCAGCCCGTTATGCCCGGCTCCCACGATGATGGCGTCATATTTTCCGGCACTGGTTGACGAGAAGGGCATTGGGCTTCCAAAAATTGAGCGTTTACTCAAATTATTCCGCTTTGTCGCAAATGTCCAGTTGGCTTATGGATACGGCCATGAAAACAGGTGAAAAACAGACCGGCACCTCACCGACGAGCAGGCGCATGCAGGCGCGCATTCTCGATGCCGTTGTCGATACCGTTGCCGAAAAGGGCATCAGCGGGACGACGCTGGCCAATGTCGCAGCAGCAGCCGGTGTATCGCAGGGTGTGCTGGTGTTTCACTTCAAGACCAAGGCCGGCCTTCTCAATGAGGCACTTCTGCGCCTGCTCGACGAATACCGGGAAGCATGGCGCCCGGCCCTGGCGGAACCGACGCCGCTTGGCCAGATTCTTGCGCTCGTGCGCGCCGACTTCGATCCATCTATCTGTACCCGCAAGAAACTCTCACTCTGGTTTGCCTTCTGGGGGGAAACATCGGCAAAACCGTTCTACAATCAGCTTGCCAGCGAGAGCGAGGAAGAGCGGTTCCAGGCCATGAAACAGGCTTGCGAGGCGCTGGCGAAGACGGTTCATGTTCCCCAGCCCGTCCTGCTTGCCCAGTCGATCGACGCTCACACGGACGGCCTCTGGCTGCAGATGCACCTGCAGGGGCCGGAGTTCGGCGTCCGGGAAGGCCTCGAGGCGGCACTGGTGCACCTGCGCCTGCTGCTGCCCGATCTTGCCAACTCGATCTCCTGACCATTCCGGCAGTCAGCGCTTGGCCGCTTACTGAATGGTTATTCAATAAAAGTGTTGCTTTTTGCCGGAACCAGCCAGATACTTTTTGCAGGAGGGCTGCGCATGGCTGGCGAAGGCATTGCAGCTTCCGGCTTTCATGAGCCGGAATATGACGAGACCGCAATCCGCTTCCTGGAGGCGCTTTGGGGCGAAGGTTATCTTTCGCCGGGCGGTCCGGACGAGGTGCGGCGGATCGTCGAAGGTATCGATTTTGCCGGCAAGCATGTTCTGGACATCGGCTGCGGCTCCGGCGGCATCACATTGTTCCTTGCTGGTGAGTATCCACTCTCACGCATTACCGGCTTCGATGTCGAGCAGCCGGTGATCGATGCCGCCCGGCGGCGGGCGGTCGAGGAAGGCCTCGAGCAACGCTGCGATTTCGTGCGCGGCGATCCCGGTCCACTGCCGTTCGATGATGGCTCCTTCGATGTGGTTTTCTCGAAGGATGCACTCATTCACGTGGCAGACAAGGAGGCGCTGTTTGCAGAAGTCTTCCGCATACTGCGCCCCGGAGGCGTTTTTGCCGCAAGCGACTGGCTGACCTCCCACGACGGCGAGCCATCGACCGACATGAAAGCCTATCTGGCAGCAGAAGGGCTCAGTTTCGGCATGGCCTCGCCACAACGCTACGAGGCAGCAATGCAGGCGGCAGGGTTTACCGGCGTCAGTACTGTCAATCGCAATCCATGGTACCGTGAAGTGGCGCGCGGGGAACTGGGGCGGCTGGCAGGTTCGGAGCGCGAGCGAATTTCGGCAATCGTCGGCGCAGACTATGTAGACAAGAACATTCGCACATGGACGGCCATGCAGAAGGTTCTCGATTCCGGCGAGCATTGCCCGACACATCTGCGCGGTTTCAGGCCGGAAAACTGACGGAGCACCGAATTGGAGAGAGGCGCTATTCTGCAGCATGACGAAGAAGGCAAGACGGATGCTCCGCCCGCCCGCCGCAGGGAATCCAGGGAGAAACGCCGCGAACAGTTGATCAATGCCACCATCGACTCCCTGGCAAAGCGCGGATACGCCGCAACAACACTCGCCAACGTCTCCGACGGGGCGAAGCTGTCGCGCGGGATTGTCAATTTTCACTTCGACAGCAAGGAAAACCTGCTGCTCGAAACCCTGCAATACATGTCCGACGAGTATCAGGAAAACTGGAAGGCCCGATATGCGGAATCGGCGCCGGACACCGCCTCCCGGCTGGCAGCACTGGTAACTGCCGATCTCGACCGGCGCATTTGCACGCCGCGCACCATCTCCGCCTGGTTCGCGCTGATGGCGGAAGCCAAATCGCGCCCGGCCTACCAGAAACTGGTCTGGGAGCGCGACGCCAAGTATCGCGGCCGCCTTACGGAATACTGCCGGAAGGCAAAGGAAGAGGCCGGTTACGCATTCGACCCCGAGATTGTGACCGCTGCAATCTACGCCATGCAGGAAGGGCTTTGGTTAAGGCTCATGCTTTCGGGCGGCGATTACAAGCGAACCACGGCGCTCAAGGTCGTCAAGGAGATGCTCGGAACGGTCCTTCCGAAGCATTTTACGCCGGAAGGCACCCCGCTTAGCCACGCAAGCAAGCGCAACACAGGGAGAAAACAATGAGAAAACTCATCAAGGGAAAGATCGCTGCCGGGCTTTGCCTGGCGCTGATGTTCGGGGGCTCCACCCTGGCATATGCGGAAGACAGCGAACTGATTGTCTTCGACTGGTCAGGATACGAGGATCCGTCCTTCCATCCGGCCTATGTGGAAAAGTACAATGACTCGCCCACCTTCACCTTCTTCGGCGACGAAGAGGAAGCGTTCCAGAAACTGCGTTCCGGTTTCAAGGCGGATCTGGGGCATCCCTGCTCCCAGAGCGTGGTCAAATGGCGTGAAGCAGGCCTGCTGAAGCCGCTCGACACGTCGCGGATTGCTGCATGGGACGACATCATGCCGGGCTTCAAGGCCATGAAGGACCTGATGACCACCGAAGACGGGCAAGCCTGGCTCGTTCCCTTCGACTGGGGCAACACCGCCGTCACCTACATGACGGAAAAGGTCACATCAGAGCAAGTGCAGTCGCTCAAGGCCTTTGCCGATCCGGCCTTTGAGGGTCGTGTTTCCATCGGCGACAATGTGGATGACGCCTATGCGCTGGCGAGCCTGGCGATCGGGCTCAAGGACTGGTCCGCCATGACCGACGAGCAGTTCGCCGAAGCCTCGGAATTCCTGCGCCAGGTGCACAAAAACGTCCGGCTGTACTGGACCGACAACACCGAGCTCAGCCAGGCGATGGCGGGTGGCGAGGTGGACCTCGCCTGGGCGTGGAACGAGACGGCGACAACCCTGCAGGCCGACGGCGTTCCGGTTGCCATCAAGAAAGACACCGACGAGGGATTGTCGACCTGGGTTTGCGGTTACACGGTTATGACGGATGCGCCCGGGAGCGAGGAAAAAGCCTATGATTTCCTGAACGCCATCCTCGATGAACGCGTGTCGTCCTACATCGTCTCGGAATGGGGCTACGGTCACAGCAATGCCAAGGGCATGGACGCCATCGACAAGGAAACGCTGGATGCAAGCGGCTATGGCGATCTTGCCGCATTCGTTGACAAGACGCTGTTCCAGTCTCCGGTGCCGGCGGAACTGAAGCAAAAGATGATCGCCGAGTTCGAGAAGATCAAGGCGGGTTACTGATCCGTCAGCGCTCTGACCGGAGCGCTCCACGGGCAACAGATCGGGGCCGGGCTGTAGCAGTCCGGCCCTTTGTTTTGCCCCAGGAGGACAGAGCGCCGGAAGTTGGGCACTGCTTACGACGGCATGTAGACGAAGGCGTCGCGGTCATAGGTCAGGCGCACCGGCGAGCCGATGGGGATGTCGTCGGCGCCGAAATCGTTCGTCTCGACCACCGAGAGCGCTTTCTCCTGGCCCTCGATCTCGACGGCCAGATTGGTGACCTCGCCGAAGTAATGCCGGTCCGCAACCTTGCCGTTGATGACCGGATCGGCGCTTTCGCCTTCCCAGACGATACGCAGCCGTTCCGGCCGGATTCCGATAACCGGCGAGGCGCCGGTGGTGCCTGCGGAGGTTAGTTTGCCTGCGACCTTGCCAATCCCGGGAAGATCTGCGGAGAACTGGCCACCCGCCGTCCTGACCTCCTGCGCGGTCAGAAAGTTCATCCCGCCAAGGAAATCCGCGACCTGCCGGCTGGACGGGCTCTGATAGATGTCTTTCGGGGTGGCGGTCTGCGAAATCTCGCCGCCAAACATGACGGCGATGCGGTCGGACATGGCCAGCGCCTCATACTGGTCGTGCGTGACGAGGACGAAGGTAATGCCGATCTGGCGCTGCAGATGGCGCAGTTCCACCTGCATCTGTTCCCTGAGCTTCTTGTCGAGCGCGGACAAGGGTTCGTCGAGCAACAGCACCTTCGGCCGCATCACCAGTGCCCTGGCAAGCGCCACGCGCTGCCGCTGGCCACCGGACAGCTGGTTACCCATGCGCGGACCAAGGCCAGTGAGTTCCACTTGTGCCAATGCCTCGTCCACGCGGCGCCTTTCCTCTTCCCGCCCGAGGCGCTGGCGCTTGAGCCCGTAGGCGACATTCTCCGACACGTTGAGATGGGGGAAGATCGCATAGCTCTGAAACACCATATTGGTAGGTCTCAGATTGGCGGGCATCCCCGACATGTCGGCGCCGCCGATCGAAATCGAGCCGAGTGTCGGTTCGTCGAAGCCGCCGATCAGCCGTAACAGCGTGGTCTTTCCGCAGCCGGAGGGCCCCAGCAGGGAAAAGAATTCCCCTTCCGCTATTCCGGTACTGACGGGTCCGAGCGCGCGGAAGCTTCCATAATGCTTCTCGACGCCGTTGATTTCGATCATGTTTGCCATCCGCTCACATCCCTGTCTCCCCGGCCTTTGTCCGGCCTGTCTCCGGCACACATCATGTTGTCGTTTCCCTCATCAGGTCTTCGCCGCCGTCCGTGCCTCAGCCCGCCGCCGCACGATTTCCGCAACGGTCAGCATGATCAGCGATGCCGCGATCATCACGGATCCCAGCGCCAGAACGTTCGGAAGCTTCGCCGCAAAGCGCAGCTGGCCCCAGATGTAGACCGGCAGGGTCGGTTCGGTGCCGCTGAGGAAAAAGGCGAGAATGAACTCGTCGAGTGATATCGTGAACGTGACCAGCAGGCTCGAAATGATCGAGGGTGCGAGCATGGGAAGCGTGACGCGCCTGAGGGTCCCCCAGGTCGTTTCGCCAAGATCGCGTGAAGCTTCCTCCATGCTTGGATCGAAACCCTCGAAACCCGAAACCAGAACCGTCACGGAATAGGGAACGCAAATCAGCAGGTGGCCGAGAATGACGGTCAGCAGCGACAACTCGATTCCGGCACCCAGGAGCACCACGAGCAACGAGATTGCGATGATGATTTCCGGCAGGATCAGCGGCGCCATGATCAGGCCGCTGGCGATGCCTTTGCCGGCAAACCTGTGCCGGGTGATGGCGCGGGCGGCGCATATGCCGAGGATCGTGCTCAACAAGGCTGCGCTGATGCCGACCAGCAGCGAGTTCCATGCCGCGTTGTGCATTGTCGCGTTGCTGGACAGGCTGGAAAACCATTTGAGCGTGAAGCCGGCCAGAGGCAGTTTGGGTGTCGCCGAATCGTTGAACGAGAATACCGGCAGCAGCAGGACGGGAAAGTACAGGATCGCCACATAGAGTGCGACATAGGCGGTGATAATGCCCTTGCGAATCGACTTTCCGGTCATCTGAGAAGCCTCTTCAAGCCGAGCAGAAGCAGTACCATGGCGCCGGACAGCATGCCGACGATGATCATGGTGGAAACTGCAAGCGCCGCACCGAGAGGCCAGTTTGCCGCCTTGCCGAACTGGGCCTGGATTGCATTGGCAATCATGACCCCGTCCTTGCCGCCGACGAGTTTCGGCGTGACGTAGTCGCCGACGGTCGGGATCATCACGATCATCAGCGCTGCGATGATACCCGGCATCGTCAGGGGAAGCGTGATTCGCATGAAGCGCCGCACCGGACCGTCGCCGAGGTCGGCTGCCGCCTCGAGCAGGGTCCGGTCGACCTTTTCCAGCGAAACGAAAAGCGGGAGGATGGCGAAGGCCGCCCAGCTATGTGCCAGGGTGATGATGACGGCATTGACGTTGTAGAGCAGCGAGGACAGCGGTTCGGAGATGATGTGGAGATATTGCAACCCGGTATTTAGGACGCCGTTGAAGCCGAGGATCACCTTCCAGGAGAGGATGCGCAGCAGATATCCCGACCAGAAGGGGACCGTGATGATGAACAGCCAGATGCCCTTGTACTTGCCACCGTGGAACGACACGAACCAGGCAACGGGATAGGCCAGCACAACGGTGACGATGCTGACCGCCACTGAAACAAAAAGCGACCTGAACAGCAGGTCGCGATAGATGGGTTCGGTCAGCGCCTCGCGGTAATTTTTCAGCGTGAAAGTGCGGTCGATGGTCAGGTAGTCCTGGGTCCAGAAGCTGTTGGCGATAATGACCAGTATCGGCCCTGCCAGGAGGAGCAGCGCATACACGAAGGGCGGGGATATGGTGAGCCATCCCTGCCCTGCATCGGAGCGGAGCCATTTTCCGGTAGTCCGTTCCATGACGGCACCGGCGGACAATCGTCTGCTAACTTCCCCGCTCATTCCCGGCCTCCAGGACGCAGCCGCCTCGACCGCGGCTACCACATGGTTCCTGCGGTCCGCGCCTTGCGGAAGCGCGGCTGTGAATGGCGTTTCCGCGAACTGCCAACCGTGTGGATTTGATGCCAATTCCCGATTGAGCGCAAGCGGTTTTTCTGACATTATTGACTGAATGATCATTCAATAACGCGCTGCCAACCAGCACCGAACCTGTGCCGGCGCAGCATTTCAGTCCGGAAAGAACCATGAAAGCCCTGCCCCCGATCAGCCTTGAAAAGGCGGCAAACCTGGCCATCGACCACCTCATTCAACCCTGGCCCTATGCGGGAAGCATCGGCAACGAAACGAGGGGCATGGTGAGTGAAGCGGAGGGCGTTTACGTCTACGACGACAAGGGGCGGCGGCTGATCGACGGTCCTGCGGGAATGTGGTGCACCAATGCCGGACACCGCAACAAGGAACTGGCGGACACGTTGCATGCGCAGGCCATGGCGCTTTCCTACAATACGCCCTGGTACACCAGCAGCCCGCCTGCCGCCGTCCTTGCCGAACGGCTGGCGCAGTACACACCCGGCGATCTCAACCACTTCTTCTTCACCACCGGCGGGTCGACCGCTGTCGAGACCGCTCTGAGATTTGCCTGGTTCTACAACAATGTCCGCGGGCGGCCGGAGAAGAAGAAGCTGCTTTGCCGCGAGGGCGGCTATCACGGCAGTACCTATCTGGCGGCCTCTCTCAACGGCAATCCGCGCAGCCGCAACTGGATGGACAATGCCGAGGACGCGGTCATCCGGCTTTCCTCGCCGGACCCGTTCCGGCGGCCTGAAGGCATGACGCCGGAGGCTTTCACGAATCAACTCGTCGATGAGTTCGAAACAGCCATCGAAAGCCATGGCGCGGAGAACATTGCCGCCTTTGTCGGCGAGCCCATCATGGCTTCGGGCGGCGTCATCGTGCCGTCGGGAGACTACTTTGCGCGCATCCGGCAGATTTGCGCGCGTAACGACATCCTTTTCATTGCCGACGAGGTCGTCACCGCATTCGGCAGGCTCGGGCACATCTTTGCCTCGGAAGCGCGATTCGGCGTCGTGCCGGACATCATTACGTTTGCGAAGGGGGTTACCAGCGGCTACTTCCCGCTCGGCGGCATGGCGGTTTCCGACCGGCTGCTGGAGGAACTGCGCGCCTCAAACCACCCCGAGGCAATGTTTGGCCACGGCTATACCTATACCAGCCATCCGATCGGCAGCGCGGTTGCCCTGCGCAACCTGGATCTGCTGGAGGGTGGCATTCTGGACCATGCCCGGGAGATGGAGCCCCATTTCCAGGCCGGGCTGAAAAGCCTGGAGGAACTGGAACTGGTTGGCGAGGTCAGGGGAATGGGCCTGATGGCCTGCGTCGAATGCGTTGCCGACCGCGAGACGCGAAACCCGATCCGCCTCGACACGGAGGTGGGCAACCGGATCGACCGCCACTGCCAGGAGCTTGGCCTGCTGGTGCGGCCGCTCTATCACATGTGCGTCATGTCTCCGCCGCTGATCATCGACCGGGGGCAGATCGAGGAGATGGTATCGATCCTCCGCGAGGGCATCAGCAGGACCATGGAAGATCTGCGGCGCGAAGGCATCTGGAACAACTGACCGCGCCCGCAGGAGCGGGCAACGGGTTTCCAGTCGGCACATTCCGGGTTCAGCCGGCAGCCATCCGCATCGCGGTGTTGAGCCGCTCGATATCCTCTTCCGCCGGACGCTCCTCCAGGGTTGCCACGGGAAGAATGGCTCTCAAATGGTCATGATGCGTGCGTACGCCATATTCGAGATCCGATAAAAAGAAACCCTCGAAGGCGGATGAGGTCATCGCCTCGTTGGACCATTCGGTCAGCTGCACATCTTCCGCCATGGTCTGCTGATCGATGCGCAGCGCGAGCTTGCGGGCGAGCTTCTGTTCCCGAGTTTCATCGCGGTAGCGGTAGATTGCGCCGCGAAGCAGGCTTTCGCCGGTCGAGAGCGGAAACTCCTGGTAGAATTGCACCATCTCCGGCGTCACCGCGATCACCGCATTGGGGAAGAGGCCGTAATAGATCCATGCCCGCTTGATCTCTTCAGGCAAATGCTCGCGCGGTGAAAGCGCCTTGAGATAGTGGCGCACGCTCCACAGCCGGCCATTCTCGTTGCAGGTGGCGAACGAGCGGCAGACGCCGCCGACGAAAGGCTCGTCGTAATAGGAGCGGCCGTAGAGGTCCTGCAGGGCGGGATGGGCCAATGCGACGTGATAGCCTTCATTGTCCACGTCGCGCACCGACTTCCAGTTCACGATCGAGGTTTGCGTCCAGAATCCCCTGGTCGGGATCATCTCGGCCATCCGGTAGTGGGACATCTCCTCGGCAAAGGGCTGCATCAGTTCCGCCACGCTGGGCTGCGGGCCGGGTTGCAGCCGGATGAACACGAAACCCTGCCAGACCTCGGTTTCGATCGGCGGCAGGCCGAACTCGTTCTTGTCGAGCTTGGGAAATGAATCCGGCCTGGCCGCGCCCCGCAAGGTGCCGTCGAGATTGTAGACCCAGCCGTGAAACGGACACACCAGCGCGCCCTTGCACTTGCCCGATTCATCGGCCACGACCCGGGCACCGCGATGGCGGCACAGATTGTGGAATGCGCGCACCTCGCCGTCATTGCCGCGAATGACCAGCGCGCGTTCGCCGCAAATGTCGAGCGTGATGAAATTGCCGGGCTCCGCCACGTCGGAGATATGACAGGCGATCTGCCAGTGGGTGCGGAAAACCTCCTTTATCTCGAGATCGAGAAAGGCCTTCGAATGATAGGTCCAGCCGGGCAGTCCGCTGCGGTCCCACTCCTCGGGTACTGAAATATCCCTGCTGTTTACAATCTTGTTCATGCACGGCACCATTTTTTGAGTGATTGCTCAATTTATTCCAATTTTCCCCGGCAGGCAATGGGGGAGGGGCCGAGAAAGGGAATTATGCACCCCGCAGCCTTGAGAAGCTGCTCTGGCGACCGTCCGGAACTGCCCGGCTTTGCGACAATGCTGCACATCAGATACGAGGGAGATAATGGCGCACCCGACAGGATTCGAACCTGTGACCTCTGCCTTCGGAGCGGGCATTTAGGTGTTTTTCGCACTGTTCCCAAACATGGCCATATTTGGAAAATACCATTATAATCATGATGTTAGAGCAATATCACGATTGACGGCTTTGGACTGAGATTTCCGACTTTTCGCTGATTTTGCTTCCGTATTGCTTCCGTGCGGGACCGCTGCCATGCCGAAAATTTCCAAGCGTCTGATCGACCAGAGCCCGCCAGGTGCGAAGGATTATTTCCTGTGGTGTGACGAGCTGAAAGGCTTTGGTGTTCGCGTCTTTGCGACCGGCCAGAAGTCATTCCTGATCCAGTATCGCGACGAAAACAATCGGACGCGCCGATACACGATTGGCCGCTATGGTCACCTTACTCCCGACCAGGCGCGCACAGAGGCGATGAAGAAACTCGGTGAAGTTCGGATGGGGCAAAACCCATCCGAACAGAAACGGCAAAAAAGAGCCGACATGACCATCGCCGAGTTGTGCGATCAGTACATGGATGACATCTGTGCCGGTCGATATCTTACCCGTTTCAACCGGCCCAAGAAGGCAACCACGATCGCCACGGATGTCGGCCGTATCGAGACCCATATCCGCCCGCTAATCGGCAAACTTCCAGTAGCATCACTGGACCGCCGAACAGTGGAGCGGTTCGTCATCGACATCCGGGAAGGAAAGACCAAGCGCAACATCAGGTCCGGCAAAAAGCGTGGGCGCTCCATTGTCTCTGGTGGCGGCGGAACAGCGCGCCGGACCGTTGCGCTTCTCAGTGGCATGATGACCTATGCTCGCGACATGGGATTGTGCGAAGCCAATCCTTGCCATGGCATCAGGTGCGGCGTCGATCAGAAGCGGACGCGGTTCTTCCGGCCTCAGGAATATGAAGCATTGGGACGGGCGATGGTTGAATTGGAGGCAGAAGGGATCAGTTCTGTTGCCATCAACGCAATCCGGTTATTGACGCTTACGGGATGTCGCGTCGGCGAAGTGCGGTTGCTCAAGCGCCGGGAGATCGATGAGCATTGCGGCTGCTTCAGGTTGGAAGACTCGAAGACTGGCGCGCAAATTCGGCCAATCGGCTCGGCTGCCTTTGCGCTGATCAGTTCGCTTCCAAGTGACCGTTCATCTGAATTCCTGTTTCCGGCGGTCAGGGGTAACGGCGCGTATGATGGTCTGCGCAAAATTTGGATCCAGATTTGCCAACGCGCCGAAATCGAAGGTGCCGTAATGCACACGCTCCGCCACAGCTATGCCTCAGTCGCGGCTGAGCTCAACTATTCCGACGCTACAATTGCTGCGATGCTAGGACACAGCCTTGGCACGGTCACCAGTCGATATACGCATTTTGTGGACGAGGTGCTAAGAGCCAGCGCGGATCGTGTGAGCAAGGAAATCGATTGCCGAATGAAGGCATATTCACCCTAAAAAACCAAGAATGTCAGCGAATTGACTTCATTTTCTTATTGGTGATCGGTTCGACTCTTTGTAACGCCGGGTGCGGATGGGGCTTTTTCTTAAATCTTAAGACCGGCAAATGGGCGTCAATTTCTCTGGTTTCGATCAAGTTAGAGATTCCTTTGGTTGTATCGATACTGCGTCCTCACGCACTCCGCGCTCAATTGGCGTCTACCGGGGGCTGCCGGAATTGTTTCCGGTTGCCTAAAAATTTTTTGCCCTAATACGAGCGGCACCAATTTGCGCAATGTCGCGCGTTTTTCATGTTGCGATTGAGTTGTTAAGCAAACATATCGTCTGCTTCTGTCTCGCGGAGGAATTAGCGCGTCGATTGCCAAGGTTTACCCAACACCGACATTCTGGCTTTAACACAATTCGTAAGCATGAAGCTTTACATTAATGGTGCGACGGCAGCGGTAACCGCCTATGATTGCTCGTGGGTGAATGTGGAGGCGAATTGTCGATTCATGCGGGATGTGTTCACCCCAATTCCTCATAGCGGCTGAAGACCGTTCCGGAACCGTCACGAGCAATCAGCATGACCTCATAGGCCTCGCGTTCCTCTTCCGGCCCCATGCCGGGAGAGCCGTAAGGCATGCCTGGCACAGCCAGTCCGATGGCATCCGGCCGTTCGGTCAAGAGGCGTCGGATATCGGCGGCGGGCACGTGACCTTCGAGGACATAGCTGTCGATCATGCCGGTATGGCAGGAAATCATGCTCTGCGGCACCCCGACCTCGGATTTGTAGGTCATCAGGAGGGTGCCATAGCGTTCCTCCTCGGTCACGCTAAACCCTTCGTCGCGCAGGTAAGCGATCCAGGCATTGCAGCATTCGCACCCGGTTCCCTTGACGACATGAATGGCGCTTGTCTGGGCCCAGGCTGAAGTGGTCCCCAGCGCGGCGGTGACCAAGCCTGACACTATCAATGCTCGACGGGAAAATCGGATCTCTCGGGTCATTGTCCTACTCCGTTGCTTGTATGGTTTACGCCGGGGCCACCGGTTCCCTTTCGGCAGGTCACTGCATGGCCCTGCGGATCTTCGGCACCGCGAAGCGGCGGTCCTCGTGGTAGTCGATGATGCTCGCAAAGCGGCCATCGGCGCGAAACAGGAACACGCCAGCCGTGTGATCCATGGTGTAGTCGTCCTCACGCGGAACCTTCTCGAACCGGGCACGAAACCCCGATGCTGCCCGTCCGATCTCGGACAAAGTTCCGGTCAGACCAACGATGCGTGGGTCGAAATGCGAGAGGTAGTCGGCCAGAACTTCGGGCGAGTCACGCTCGGGATCGACGGTTATGAGCGATACGTTCAGCCGGTCGGCATCGGGGCCGAGATCGTCCAGCCATCCTGAAATGTCGCTCAGAGTGGTCGGACAGACGTCGGGGCACCACGTGAAGCCGAAGAAGACCATCGTTGGCCTGCCAATCCAGTCGGCTGGCCGCACCCGCTCGCCGCCATGGCTGATCAGATCGAAGTCCATTTCGGAAATCGGCACGGGCAGAAGGTCAGCCGACGACGACACGGCGCCACTGCTTCGCCACCAGCCGAGACCGAGGGTGAAGGCTAGCGCGCCGAGCCCTCCGCCAATGCCAAGAATTACTGCCCGTCGGTTTCGCAATCTGGTCCCTCCACGCGCAAGGACAGCACTTCAGCATTCACCGTAACGTCGCCTGCCACCTCGAATGTCAGGGTGACCGGGAAAGTCTCACCCTCCTTCAGCGCCGCAGTCAGACCCATCAGCATCCCATGATAGCCGCCTGGGGCAAGCTGCACGGTCTGACCTGCCGGCAGCGGGATTGACATCGCATGCGGCATCGAGGCGACACCGTCCGTCACGGTGGTTTCATGCAGCATCGGCATGCTGGCCGCCGGGGTCGAAATGGCGACAAGGGCGTCATCGGATGCACCGTCGTTGGTAATTGCGACATAGAAGACCGCCGGACGGCCCGCGCCGATGGTCGCGCGGGACCATGGGTTGGCTATGCTGAGATCACCAAATGTCGTGCTTTCGCAGGCTATTGCCGGGGACGCGGCCATCAGAATGAGGGTGGAAATGATCTGGGTCTTCATCGCGATCACAATCTCGATCTCAGGTCTGCAAGGATTTCTGCGGCGGGAGTGCCGTAGCTGAACTGCCGTAGCCATTCGCCGTCGGGTCCGACCAGATATAGCGCCGGGCTGTGGGACATTGAATACCCGTCCGGGGCGGTCGTGTCATCCTGACGCTCGTAGTGGATGTAGAAACTGTCCGCAGCCGCCCGCGTTTGTGTGTCGTCACCGGCCAGTCCCAGAATGGATGGGTGGAAGGCGCCGGTGAACTCCGCAAGTCCGAGCGCCCGATCCCGTACGGGATCGACCGAGATGAACAAGGGTTGCACATTGGCAGCCTGGTCGCCGAGGTCGTCCATGACCTGCGCCACCTCGGCCAGCGTCGTCGGACAGACGTCGGGACAATTGGTAAAGCCGAAGAAGACCAGCAGGTACTTGCCCTCAAAATCCGCTTGCGTCCGAAGCTGCCCTTCTGCGTCCGGCAGAGCAAAGGTCGGACGAAACGGCGCTTGTTCACCGACAGATGGACCGCGATCCTGAGAGAATTGCCATAACCCGAATGCCAGCGTGGCAAAAGCGGCGGCGGACCAGAGTATTTTCTGCAGGGTTCTCAATTGCATCGTCTTTGGCGCTCTTCTCTTTGCACTGGCTAGACCCTCTAGCGGCTATAGCTGCAACCCCTCGCCAGGAAGATCACGCAAGTTTGAGCGGCGATCAGAGGGCGACTCGCCGCCCACCCTGCAACGAGAGACAGGAAACGTCTGTCCACACGTCAGATCTTGATCAAGGCTGCCGTCGCATACATGAAGGCAATCCCGCCGAGGAAACCGCCAAGGACTGCGGGAGAAAACAGCGCCGCTTGCCGATCCGCGTTCTGGCGCAAAAGATAGGCGGTGACCTCGACCATGACCTGAAGGATCGCGCCCACCCCGACGGCAAGCGCCAGGGCCGACCATTGCGGCGCATAGGCAAGACTTCCCGCCCACATGCCAAGGATGGCCGGTCCCCCGGCGAGGAGGGTCAGAGCTGCGAAGGTCCAGAGGGCCGGGCGAGCCCGCAGCATCGGCGCCGCGATGCCGATGCCTTCGGTGACATTGTGCAGCGCAAAGCCGAGGACGAGGAAGGTTCCCAATCCCGCCGATCCGGCCGCGAAGGCCCCGCCGATTGCCAGCCCCTCGCCGAAGTTGTGCAGCCCGATCCCGAGGGCGATGAAGAAGGCGAGCGCGATCCCTTCGGGACTGCCGCGCCATCGCCCGACCGCCATCAGCATTAGGAAACTCGCAAGAGCCGCGAGCCAGACCAGGGCAGACCCCTGGAACAGGGCCGCTGCCTCGGCCGCCAACTCCAGTGCCTCCGATGTCATGTCGATAAGAAGGAAGGCCAGAAGGCCCACCGTGAGCGCGAGAAGGAAATTCATCCCGCGCCGCCCGACGCCTCTCATGGCGGGATAGAACATCAGGCCGAGCGCCACCGGCAGAAGCCCGACGACGGCCCCGACGACCGCCTGCAGCCGAATTTGACTGCCGGTGGCCCGGGGCGTCGAGACGGCGACGGCGATCTCGTGTCCAAAGGTCGCGCCGGTGTTGGTCAACAGGTTGACGTGATGGGCCTCGCCGTGGACCCAAGGATAGGGAATGCGCAGCCAGACCACGCCGCCCCGCGCGATCGGCCCCGGAGGATCCTGTCGGAAGTCCCAATAGGCGTCATCCACCGCGACCTGGGCGATCACCATGTCCTCCGAGCCGCCCGCGCGCACCAGGAGCGCGATCCCCGAACCATCGAGAATGGTGCGCTCGACCGTCAGCGCCTCGACCGGTGGCGCACCGTTGTTGAAGCCGCGCAACGGATCGAGCGAGGCGATCCAGACGAAGGCGCCCAGCATCGCGGCAAGCGGCACCGCGACCAGCAGCAGCCGGGTGAGGGGCGAGCGGGTGGGATGGCTCTGCTCGCTCATGCGCCGGGTTCCCTCACGTCGAACATGCCGACCCAGCCGAGTTCTGTGAATTCGGCCTGATGGGCGTGGAACATGTAGAGGCCGTCCTCATGGTCGGCGAAACTGAACTCGAGGATCCCGCGCTGCGCCTGGCATTGCATGATCACATCGACCGTGCGCAGGGTCGGCGTCAGCGTTGTGCCTGTGTCGTAGTAGTCGAAGAAATTCGCGTGCAGGTGGAACGAGTTGATCGGGTCGAACTCGGTCGCGTTCATCAGGTAGACGCGCACCGGGCGCGACTTGTCGATCCGGATCGGCTCGTTCATGTAGATCTGACCGACCGTGTTCACGGCGTAGATCTCGTTCTCGCCGTCGAAATTGGTGTCGAAGGCGTTCATCACCATCGCCAGCTCCTGCCAGCGCGCGTTTTCCGGGCTGCCAAGGACGCGGGACGCCGCGACGGAGGCAAGCGCGGGAACGGTCTGACGAGCCGGGTCTGGGTCGATCACGAAGAGGCCGTACATGCCCTTGTGCATGTGCCGTTTCAGCGGCAGGGCGTGGCAGTGGTAGAGGTGACAGCCAAAGGGCCTGGCGTCGAACTCGTAGATGAATTCCTCGCCGGGCCCGATCAGCCCGGCGCCGGGGACACCATCCATGCGGGCCGAGTGGATGCCGTGAAAGTGCATGGAATGCGGGTGCGATCCGAGGTTTCGGAACACGATCCGCAGCCGCTCGCCCTCGCGCGCTCTTAATGCCGGCCCGGGCACGCGACCGTTGAACGTCCAGGCCGGAAAGAACACTCTCGGCGCGATCTCGATCTCACGGTCAGAGGCGTCGACCTCGAAGGTCCGCAAGGTCCGGCCGTCGGGAAGGATTTTGGTGCGTCCGGTGTCCCAGTCGGTCAGCATCGCGGTCGGTTCGAAGCCGTTCCGGGCGTGGTCGACTTGGCCTACGGTCGTCATGCTGCCATGCGCCATGTCGCCGCTCGGGGCAGTGTAGGGATCGGTGGGCGTGGACATGTCGTGCCCCGCCATCGGGTCCGGCGGGGATTGCGACCGCGCTCGGCCCGCCGCGACAGCAGCTCCCCCCGCCGCGGCCAGTCCGCCGACGAGCAGTGCACGACGGGATGCCGAGACCGACGCCCAGTCACTGTTGTCTGGAGCGTGGGCTCTGTCGTGATCTCGTTTTTCGTTTTCGGAGGTCATGGACGTTGTCTCGTTCGGCCGCGCAGATACACACGACATGGCGTAAAAAGTTAGCTTCGGCTAATAATCATTGCAAAGACTTTACGAGTCAATCGGGTTCGTGCGAAAGTAAAGTATGTCGACCGACGAAAACCTAGCATCAGAACACCAGGAATCCGAAGCTCGCCCTGCCGAAGCCCGGGTGGAAGCCTTCATTGGCGTTCGAGAGGCGCGGCGCAGCGAAGTAGCCGAAGACTATGTCGAGCTGATCGCAGAGCTTATTCATGAGCAAGGCGAAGCGCGGCCCGTCGACATCGCGGCACGAATGGGGGTGACGGCGCCGACGGTTGCTAAAACGCTCGGCCGCCTGGCCCGTGACGGTCTGATCACGCGCGCCAAGTATCGCTCGGTGTTTCTGACCGAGGAGGGGCGCGCTCTCGCCAAGGAATGCCGCGAGCGGCACGAGATCGTCCTTCGCTTCCTCTTGCGCCTGGGGCTTGACCCGGAAACCGCTGAACGCGATGCCGAGGGGATCGAGCATCACGTCAGCCAGCGCACGCTTGCGCTGTTTTCGGACTTTGCCGACCGCAACTGACGCCCGTGTCAGGAATTCTCCACGGCGAAGCGGACTTCAGCGATCAGGCTGTCGGGGCTGAAGTTCTCCAGCCGTTTCTCGTTCACATAGAATGTCGGTGTCTGGCGAATCCCCAGAGCCTCGACGTCGGCAGAGTCCTGATTGAGCGTGCCGGTTATGCCCGGAAACAGCCTGTCGCTTTCGGCCCTTTCGACATCGAGGCCGGCAGCGGCAGCTATCTCCCAGGCAACGTCCATTTGAGGCGAACCGTGTACCGCCCAGCCTGGCTGCTGTTCGAGCAGGGCATCAAGAACCGGCTCGAACCTGTCCTGCATGCGCGCGGCCTCGAGGATGCGCACAGCCTCGTCCGAGCCTTCGTGAAACACCGTATAGCGCAACACCACCCGAACCTGCGTCGGGAACTGACGGCGGATTTCCTGAACCACTGGATGGTAAGCGCGGCAGGCCTCGCAGGAAGGGTCGAAGAACTCAATAAGCGTCACCGGAGCGTCCGCAGGGCCGAAAGTCGGAGAGTAGGGGCGGACAAGCAATGTCGGGTCCGCGGCCGGCGTCTCCCCTGCGGCCGCTTCTGCTTCGGCCCTGCGGCGACGTTTCATCAGAAAAGCTCCTCCCCCGAAAGCGGCAAGGCCGAGGGCAGAGGCCCCGATCAAGAGAGCACGACGGTTCATAGGCGGTTTCCTTTCGGCAGGATGAGACAGATCAGGATCGCGGAAAACGCGATCAGTGAGAGGTAGGGGATCGGGATGCTCAAGATCGCCTGCGCCTGATCGGTGCAGGACGGTCCGTCCCTTGTGCAGGGAGCAACGCTTTGCGGAATCCATCCTGCATAGAGGCCAGAATGCCAAATGGCCAGCGCCATGCCGGCTAGAGTCAACGTCAGGCTGTAGGGCCTTGCCATCCCATCGCCACGCCAGAGCGACAGGCCGAGGATTGGCACCAGCGGGAACATCGCGATGCGCTGATACCAGCAAAGCGTGCAGGGCATCTGCCCCAGCACTTCGCCGATGAAAAGCGCGCCAAGCGTCGCAGCCATTGCGATCAGGAACGCGACCGTGATGAGAAGCTCGTCGCGGTTCAGCCGCTGGGATTCAGGGTCGGTCAACAACAGGCTCCTTTCGGCCGCGTGACGGAAAAGAGGCGACAAGGATGCAGAGCGCACCCAAGGTTATCGCGATATCCGCACCATTGAACGTGGGCCAGTGCCAGTCACGCCAGTAGAGATCGAGAAAATCAGTGACGGCGCCCTGCCGCAGCCGGTCGATGATGTTGCCGAGCGCCCCGCCAACCACCAGCGCCAGCCCGCCCCGCTCCAATGGGTGGCGGGCACGGAAGGCCATCACGGCGAAGATCAACGTCAAGACGCCGGTCAGAGCTGCCATCAGGACCGGTCTGCCAGCCATGACGCCCGACAGCATGCCGAAGCTCGCACCCTCATTGAAGCCGAGCGTCAGGTTGAAGCCGGGAAGAACCGGCACCACCTCGCCACGCGAAAGCAAGGACAGCGCTGCGGCTTTTGTCAGTTGATCGGCCAACGTGGCCAAGCCGATCAGCGCCATAACCCATCGCATGTTCATTTGGCACCCATACGGCGAAGACCGATCCAGCGCGGGACCGAAGCGGCGTAGCGTTCATACTCCTGGCCAAGAGATTGGCGCAGGGCAGCTTCCTCGCTGCGAATCTGACTGGTGGCCGACCAAAGGAACAGAAGTGCCGCAAGGATTGTAGGGGCCGAAGGCACTGCGAGCGCGACGCCAGCCAGCAGAGCGGCCTGCCCAACGAATGTTGGGTTGCGGCTGAAGCGGAAGAGTCCGCTCGAAACCAGATCTCCGGTTGCGCCAGCCTGGACACCAACCCGCCAGGACGTACCCATCGATACCTGTGCGACAATCGCAAGTAGCGCTCCGCCACAGGCCAGGCCAACCCCTGCAAGCCCGATCAACGGGAAGCGTCCCGCGGTCCAGAGCGGGTCAAGCTTGTGAAGGCCTGGAAAGGCCAACCACGCGATTGGGCCGAGGAAGGAGAGCACAAAGGCCGCGCGAAATCCCGCCGCGGCCCAGCGGTCCCTTCCGCGTGCCGTCCCAAACAGCCAGACCGATCGTCCCGCAGCTTGTGAGATACGCGCGTTGCCCCAGAAAAAGCAGGCGAGATAGGCAATAAAAAGCCCGAGCGCGGCCCAACCGAACCAGTTGATCATGTCAGCATTCCGTCTGTTCGAAGTGGTGCGAAAAGCCCAGGAACCGGGCCGTTTGGGCTTTGTAAATCTCGAACTGCGCACCATGTGATTTCAGCAGGTTGCGCTCCTCGAGAAAGATCGCAGCGACATAGAAGCCAGCCCACACAGCCAGTGCAGCAAGGATCGGCGGCGTCGGGAACGCCAGTGCCCAGCCGATCTGCCCTGCCCAGGTCGCGACGTAGATCGGGTTTCGGCTGTAGCGGAACCAGCCGCCGCGCCGGAGTGGCCCGTCCTCGCCGAAGGCCGTGGTCCAGCCCAGTTGCAGCGTTGCAAGCACGGCGACACCGAAACCCGCGATCATGAGCGCCGCCCCGACAGCAAAGCATGCTGTCCCGAGCTCGGGCGCAGCACGCGTGGCCGAGAGGATCGTCAAGGCGACCAGGCCCCAGAACAGGCACCGGAATGGCCAGATGAAGCCAGCGTAGGCGCTGCCCTTTCGATCTGCAGGCGGCCAGAAACCCATGGTTTCGTCCTGCAACGCTAGTAGCGCGCGCATGAGCAGCCAAACTCCGGCAACGAAAGGTACCCATTGAACATATGCACTCAGGTCTGACATCCGCCGTCAGCCTTCCCGTTCCGGGTTGAACCGCAGGAGCCGCAGCGCATTCAGCGTCACCAGAACCGTCGCGCCGGTATCGGCGAGGATCGCGATCCAGAGGCCGGTGACGCCGATCACGGAGGTGACGAGGAAGACGGCCTTGAGCCCGAGCGCGATGGTGACGTTCTGCCTGATGTTTGCCATCGCGCCGCGCGCAAGACGGATCTTGCCCGGAATGTCCGTGACCCGGTCGCGCAGGATCGCCGCATCGGCGGTCTCGAGTGCCACGTCGGTGCCCGATCCCATCGCGACGCCGACGCTTGCCTGTTTCAGCGCCGGCGCATCGTTGATGCCGTCGCCGATCATCATCACGCCGCCATCGGCGCTCATTTCGCGGATCGCTCGGAGCTTGTCCTCGGGCATCAAATCGGCCTGGAACTCTAGGCCAAGCCGGCCGGCGATGGCGGCGGCCGTGCGCGGGTTGTCGCCAGTCAGGATCATCGGAGCGACGCCAAGCCGTTTCAGCTGTGCCACGGCTTCGGCCGCATCGGCGCGTGGCTCGTCGCGCATGGCGATCAGGCCCAAAGGCTGCTTCTCGCGGAACACCGCCACGGCGGTCTTGCCCTCATCCTCGAACCTGGTCGCCATCCGAACGCCAGCCCCGTCGAGCCCGCCATTCTCGCTGGCATGGCGCGGCGAGGCGACCCAGGCGGGAGCGCCGGCGACCTCGGCCGTGACGCCCTTGCCCATCAGCGCCCGCGCGTCCTTCGACGGGAGGGCTGCAACCCCCACCTCCTTCGCCCTGTTCAGAATCGCGACGGCGAGAGGATGGCTCGACCCGGTCTCGACCCCCGCGGCGACGGCCAGAAGCTCGGCTTCTGTGGTCGTGCCGAACGGCATCACATCTGTCACAGCCGGGCGCCCATGGGTCAGCGTGCCGGTCTTGTCGAAGGCGATGCGTTTGACCGATGCACCGCGGCCTCGATCACCGCGCCGCCCTTCATCAAGAGCCCGCGCCGCGCCCCGGTCGACAGGGCCGAGGCGATCGAGGCCGGAACCGAGATCACCAGCGCGCAGGGGCAGCCGATCAGCAGCAGCGCCAGCCCGCGATAGACCCAGGTGTCCCAAGGCTGACCGAAGGCCAGAGGCGGCACCAGCACGACCAGGGTCGCGACCGCGACGATGGCCGGCATGTACCAGCGGCTGAACCGGTCGATGAAGCGCTCGGTCGGCGCGCGCGCCTCCTCGGCCTCTTCGACCAGCCGGATGATCCGGGAAATGGTATTGTCCTCGGCCGCTTTCGTCACCGTCACCCGCAACGCCGCCTCGGTGTTGATCGACCCGGCAAAGACCGCATCGCCCGGCCCCTTGGTCACCGGGACGCTCTCACCCGTGACGGGGCTGTCGTCGACCCCCGACGTGCCCTCGGCGATCTCGCCATCCGCCGGCACGCGGTCGCCGGGCCGCACCAGAACGGTCTGTCCCACGCTCAGGCTCGCCGCGGCCACCTCTCGTGTGCTGTCTCCCACCACGAGAAGAGCGGTCTTCGGCACGAGGTTCGCGAGCGCCCGGATCCCGTCCCGCGCCTTGCCGGCCGCGACGCCCTCCAGCACTTCGCCCACAGCGAAGAGAAACACGACCAGCGCCGCTTCTTCGGCCGCGTCGATGAAGAGCGCGCCAATGGCCGCGAGCGTCATCAGGCTTTCGATGGTGAAGGGCTGGCCCAGACGCAACGCGGCGAAAGCGCGGCGCGCCACCGGTGCCACACCGATCAGGCAGGCCACGACGAAGGGCCATTGTCCGACGGTCGGGACCAACAGTTCGGCGATCCAGGCCAGCCCAAGCAGGAAAGCCGTGAAAATGACCAGCTTGCCCTTGCTGGTCTCGTACCATCGCTTCCCCCGGTCTGCCGGGTCGTCGTGAACGTGACCCGGGCTGCCGTGACCGATGTCCCGGGATCTACCAGAGCCATCGGACGCATGGTCGTGGTCGGCGTGGTCGTCACCGCCGTGGTCGGGTGCGCTTGCGCCGGGCAAGACAAATTCCCTTTTCGCGTCGGCGCCGCGTGGCGCGATTCTATAGCCAAGCGACTTGACGACGCTTTCGACCTTGTCGCGTCCGGTCTGTGCTTCATCCAGCGTCATGCGCAACCGCTCGGACATCAGACCGACCTCGACATTGCTGACGCCGGGCAGCCGCCCGACCGCGTCCTTGACCTTGGTTACACAGGACCCGCAATCCATCCCCGAGACGGTCCAGTCGCAGGTGGTGTTGTTCTCTCGGTTCGTCATTACGGTCCTCTTCAACGGGCGATTGATTTCATCGAATCAGATATCTAATGTCTCTAGCAACTATAGCTTCAAGGGGAATCTGATGCTGACGATCGGAAAGCTCGGGTCAAAGGCGGGGGTCAAGGTGCCGACGATCCGCTATTACGAGCAAATCGGCCTTTTGCCCGAGGCCGAGCGCAGCGCCGGCAATCAACGGCTCTATGGCTCGAAGGCACTCGAAAGGCTTGCCTTCATCCGGCACGCGCGCGACCTGGGGTTCACGCTCGAGGCGATCCGCGACCTTCTCAGCCTTTCCGACAACCCTGATCAATCCTGCGCCGCCGCAGATGCCATCGCAAAGGCACAGCTTCTCGAAGTCGAAAATCGCCTTGCGCGGTTGACAGCCCTCAAGGCCGAGCTTGAACGCATGGTGGTGCAATGCGCGGGCGGCAGGATCGCCGACTGCCGGGTCATCGAGGTACTCGGTGACCATTCGCTTTGCGCCACGGACCATCTGCATCCCGAGACCGAGGAGACACCATGAACGTTCCGGCGACGCTCGCAATCTACGGCGGGGCTGCTCTGGCCGAGATCGCCGGTTGCTTTGCCTTCTGGTCCTGGATGCGACAGGGCGCCGGCGCGATCTGGCTATTGCCGGGGATGGTCAGTCTTGCCGTATTCGCGTGGCTCCTGACGCTGGCACCCGCCGAATTCGCGGGGCGCGCCTATGCAGCCTATGGCGGGGTCTACATTCTTGCGTCGCTCTCCTGGCTTTGGGTCGCCGAAGGACGCCGTCCGGATATCTGGGATCTCGCAGGCGGAACCGTTTGCCTGATCGGCGCCGCGATCATCCTGTTCGCGCCGAGGACGATCGGAAATTGAGGCGGCTATAAACCGAGTTTTCATGGCGGAAACTCGAACCGCAACGAATTTGTGATTTTCCTTTTAAAAATTTCGTATGGAGCTTCCTCTCCATTAATCTGAAGTCGATGGAAGTGAACAGCCTTTTCCGTTTGACCCTCCTTGTCGGTCTTCTTTTTGCATCGCTTGGCGGTTCCCATGCCGCGAATGCGGAAACGATGATAGTTGTGGAAAGCGAACAGGCCCTCCTCATTTCCGGCGGGCACGATGACATTCAGGTCAAGAGCGATAAAAGTCATTGTCCGGATGAAATCGACGAGTCCGTGCAAACCAACCCTGGCTCGGGTTGCTGTATCGCTGCGTGCAATGCGTTCCAGCTGTCCGAACCCGTGATTTCGACTTTTCATCGCCTGCCAATCCAGATATTGGTCCCGTCGATGGTCCAATCTGCCGAAGGTTTGAAGCCGGAGAGCGTTTACCGACCTCCCCAAGCCTAAGCGACGCGTTGATCTGCTTGGCCTGCTGCCGGTTTCGTGGACACCGAGATAAGGTGTTTAACGGAACAGGAGAATGGGAATGGGAAGAAGGAAGTTCAGCCGCGAGTTCAAGCTTGAGGCGGTTAGATTGATCAAGGATCGGGGCGTATCGGTCGCGCAAGCGTCCCGGGATCTGGACATTCACGAGAATGTGTTGCGCAAGTGGATTGCGGCTTTTGGGGCCGATCCGCAGCATGCGTTTCCCGGCCATGGCCAGATGAAGCCGGAGCAACTGGAGATAGACCGGTTGCGCAAGTAAGTCGCCAAGCTGAAGGCGGAGCGCGGCATCCTGAAAAAGGCGGCGGCCTACTTCGCGAGGGAAGTGACATGAAGTTCGCTTTTATCGCGAGGCACCGGGGCATCTGGCCGGTGGCATGGCTGTGCGCGGCGCTGGATGTCTCCCGTTCGAGCTTTCATGCCTGGCTGAACCGCAGCCCCAGTGCGCGTGGTCGCAACGATGAGGCGTTGGTGACGGCGATCGACTGCAGCTTCAAGAGCAGTGATCGCACCTACGGCGCCCGGCGTGTCTGGCACGACGTGCTGGCGT
>JAMLIH010000028.1 GCA_023954255.1 Phyllobacteriaceae bacterium
CGTGCGGACCGGTCGGATTGGAGACGGTGACCGGCGTGCCGCCGTCGGAATTGGTGCGGATGTCGATGTGCAGCGGCACTTCGCCGAGAAAGGCGACGCCGTCCTTGGCCGCTTCCTCGCGGGCGCCGCCATGGCCGAAAATGTCGGAGCGCTCGCCGCAATGGGGGCAGACGAAGGTCGACATGTTCTCGATGATGCCGAGGATCGGCACCTCGACACGCTTGAACATGGCAATGCCCTTGCGCGCGTCGATCAGCGCGATGTCCTGGGGCGTCGAGACGATGACGGCGCCGGCAAGCGGCACCTGCTGGGCCATGGTCAGTTGCGCATCGCCGGTGCCCGGCGGCATGTCGACGACGAGGATGTCGAGATCGCCCCATTCGACCTCGCGCAGCATCTGGGTGAGCGCGGAAATCACCATCGGTCCGCGCCAGATCATCGGCGTTTCCTCTTCGACGAGGAAGCCCATGGACATGACCTTGAGCCCGTAGCCTTCCATCGGCGAAAGCGTGCGGCCCCTTGCGGTGGGTTTTCCGGTGACGCCGAGCATGCGCGGCAGCGACGGGCCATAGACATCGGCATCGAGAATGCCGACCCGCTTGCCGAGCGAGGCAAGCGCCAGCGCCAGGTTGACCGAGGTGGTCGACTTGCCGACACCGCCCTTGCCGGAGGCAACGGCGATGATCGACTTTATGCCCGGCACGCCGGCTTTCGGTTTTGGTGCGCCCTGCCCGGCCTGAGCCGGTCTGCCACCCGCTGGTGCTGCTGGCGGCGGCGTAGCGCCACCGGCCTTGCGCTCGGCAGTCAGGATGACGGAGGCCTTGGCGATCCCCGGCAGTTGCGCGACGGATTTTTCGGCAGCCGCGCGCAGGGGTTCCATCGCCTGAGCCTGCTCTGCCGGCACCTTGAGGGAGATGATCGCCGCATCCTTCGACAGGTGAACGCCCTCGATCATGCCGGCTGCAACGATATCGCGGCCATCGGGCATGGTGATGGTGGCGAGTTTTTCGAGAACGGACTTTTCGCTGACCGACTTCTCAGAATCCGGTTTGCGTCTGAAGATCATGAGGAATGCTTTCCGTCTGCGCCCGCCCTGGCAGTGGGGCCTTTCCGGGCAGTATTCTGCTGCAAGAGGTGTTCGCGCCAAAGACGCGGTTCGTCCTCACATATCAGCCGCATGAAAATTGACAAGAGCGGTATACTTATCGGGGAAGTGCAGCCAAAGGCGCCAATGAGTTCAGGCCGGCTGCTTCAACTGCTCGATGGCCGCCGGAAGTTCGGAAAGACTATCGATGACGATGTCGGCGCCCAGTTCCTCGACCGGCACGTTGGTATAGCCGCCGCGCACGGCGACCGAGGCCATGAAGGCTGCCCTCGCCGCGCCGATATCGGCCGGGCTGTCGCCCACCATCAGCGCCCGGCTGGCGGTAAGGCCCACCTGCTCGAGCGCATAATTGAGCATGTCGGGTGCGGGTTTTCTTTCAGGGCCGGTATCGCCGCCGACGACCACGTCGATAATCTCCGAAAGGCCGAAATGCGCAAGGATCGTGCGGGTAAAAGACTCCGGCTTGTTGGTGACGACGCCGAGTTTCACCCGCGCCTTGTGATAGGCGGCAAGGATTTCGCCAGCACCCGGCATCAGCACGGTCTCCACCGTCAGATGATCGCCATAGATCGCCATCATGCGGTTGGTGGTTTCATCGAGCGGCGCGCCCTCAAGCGTAATGCCGCGGGCTGCATAGGCACGCTCGACGAGCTTTTTGACGCCATTGCCGATCATCGAGCGGACCTGATCGATCGCCAGCGGTTCATGGCCGTCCTCGCCGAGCAGGCGGTTTACGGCGGCGGCGATGTCCGGCACGGAATCGATCAGCGTTCCGTCGAGATCGAACAGGATGACCTGAGGCCAGCCGCAGCGGTCGCCCGATTGGGCAAAGATCGTGTTCACGCCGCGTCCTTCCACTTGATCGAGCAGCCCATGGAGGCGATCTGCTCGCGCGGGCCCTGGCCCGTTTCGGCAATCTGTTTCATCGCCTCGAAGAGGTCTCGGCGCAAATCGGCAGGCCCCGTCTGCTTGCGCGAGGCATCGAGACGGCCGCGATACTGCAACTCCATGGCAGCGTTGAAGCCGAAGAAATCCGGCGTGCAGACGGCATCCCAGGCGCGGGCGACCTCCTGGCTTTCATCGTAGAGATAGGGAAAGGCAAAATCGTGCTCTTCGGCAAAGCGCTTCATGTTGTCGAAGGAATCCTGCGGATAGGCCTCGACATCGTTGGAGGAGATCGCAACGAAGCCGATACCCAACTCCCTCAACGCGTTGGCCTCACGCACGATGCGGTCGATCACCGCGACCACATAGGGGCAGTGATTGCAGATGAAAACAACGACGAGGCCGCTCGGGCCTGCCTGATCGAGGATCGAATGGGTCTTGCCGTCGTTGCCGGGCAGTCGGGCATCGGCGGGCTTCCAGCCGAAATCGCAAATCGGGGGTATGGCTGCCATGGGCGCTCCTGTTCAAATGCCGTTTCGTTTGGGACGAAGCATATCAGGCTGCAGCCCTTACCGCACCATCGGCGGCGGTTCGGATCGCCTCGATGTTGGTGCGGTAGGCGTCCCTGGTGCCGCCCTTGAAGACGGCGGAACCGGCGACGAGCACATCGGCGCCCGCCTTTGCTACCAATGGCGCCGTCTCGGGCGTTACCCCGCCATCGATCTCGATGTGGATCGGACGATCGCCGATCATCTGCTTGATGCGGGATACCTTGCCGACAACGCTCGGGATGAACTTCTGCCCGCCGAAGCCCGGGTTCACCGTCATCAGCAGGATCAGATCGAGCCGGTCGAGCACGTATTCGATCACGTTTTCCGGTGTCGACGGGTTCAAGGAAACACCGGCCTTCTTGCCCAGATCGCGGATCGCCTGCAGCGAGCGGTCGAGATGTTTCGTTGCCTCGGCATGCACCGTGATGATGTCGCAGCCGGCATCGGCAAAGGCGGCAAGATAGGGATCGACGGGCTCGATCATCAGATGGCAGTCGAAGACCTTGTCCGTCCTGTCGCGCACCGCCTTGATCACCGGCGGGCCGAAGGTGATGTTGGGCACGAAATGGCCGTCCATCACGTCGATGTGGATCCAGTCGGCACCGGCCTCGACCACATCCCCGATCTCCTCGCCCAGACGCGAGAAATCGGACGACAGGATCGACGGGGCTATGATGGTACTGGTCATGATGATTTCTCCTCCGCTGGGTGGCGTATCCGTGGAAGCCTATTTGGTCAGGTTGGCGAACAGGCCGGGCAGTTTTTCCGGCAGGCGCTCGACCTGATCAATGATGGTGTAGTTGTTCGGCCCGAAGATGCGGCTGACATAACGGTCGGCCTCGGGATCGAGCGTCAGGCAGTAGCTGGAAATGCCTGCCTGCTGCAATTCGGCGGCCGCTTTCTTCGCGTCCATCCGCAGATATTGCGGATCGCGCTCGTCGATATCGGCGGGTTCGCCGTCGGTGACGATCAGCAGCAGCTTGTGGCGCTCGCTGCGGTTTTTCAAGTGATGCGCAGCATGGCGCATGGCAGCGCCCATGCGGGTAGAAAGCCCGCCGCGCATGCCAGCCAGCCTTGCCTTGGCCTGATCGTCCATGCGCTGGTCGAAATCCTTGAAGCGGTAATACTGCACGTCGTGGCGGCCATCGGAAGCAAAGCCGTGAATGGCGAAGGGATCGCCGATGCCGCTGATGGCGCTCGCGACCAGCGCGCTTGCCTCGCGGGTCAGTTCCAGCACGGTCTTCTCGCTGCCGCGTACGCATTCATTGGTGGACTGGGACAGATCGAGCAGGATGACGACTGCAAGATCGCGGCGGTTTACGACATTGCGCATGGTGATGCGCGGATCGGGCTGCATGCCGAGCCTCGTCATGACGATGGCGTCAACGGCAGCGTTGATGTCGAGTTCATCGCCATCCTCGAGCCGGCGCTGGCGAGAAATGCCCTGCGGGCGCAGCCGGTCGACGATCTGGCGTATGCGATGGCTGACGCCCTTGTGGGCGGTCAGCACGTCATCGATGGTGGCGGGATCGCCGCGACCCTGACGGCGCTCATAGACGGTCGCCCAGCTCGGGCGGTGCAGTTGCACCTTGTAGTCCCACTCGGCGTAGTGAAAGGGATCGGAGACGGGCTCCCTGCCCTCCATCTCGTTGTAGGAAATGCCCTCATCCTCATAGGGGAAGAGTTCGCTCGACAGCACCCAGACTTCCTGGGCGTCGTCGCCGGCGGTTTCCACCTCGACCTCGTTGATGAATTCCATCAGGCCGACATTGCGGCGCACCTGCTTCTCCCTGGCAGGGCCGTATGCAGGCGAATCCTGCCAGTCGTACTCGTCCATCGTCCAGACAAAGCGGTTGTCGTCTCGATAGGGAATGGCGAGGGTTTCCAGAATGCGCAGGCTTGGAATGGCGCGGCGCTCGGAAAGCATGTTGTAGAGTTCGATGCCGAGCCCCCAGGAAAACATCGTCTCACGCTCATTGGCAGCGATGTTGATGTGGAACTGCTCGACCAGCGCATCGACGGCCATGTCGCCGCTCGAAATGCCGGGTTCGAGCAGCGCCCGCGCCGTGTTTTCGATGAGATGCATGGTCTCGTGCTCGTAATGGCCTGCGGGCGAGACCGGCATCAGCGATCTGAAAAGGCTGCGCAGGCCGGGAAAGCGCGCAATGGTCGCGTGTTCGACACGGGCATCTTCCAGCATGCCGATGAAGAACATCTGCGCCGGGTTGAGCGCCTGCTGGCTGAGCCCCCTATCGGAACCTGTAATGTGGGCTGCCATATGGGCTGCCATGGCGCGGTAGAGATCGAGACCGGAGACATTGCCGGCGTTATCGACGGCATCGGGCAGATGCAGCGCGCCCTCCTCGATGAAAGGCCTGAAGCCCGCATGATCTGCTGCCGATGGCCGCAGGAAGAAGTCGCGGCCCCAGAATGCCCGCAGGTAGAAATTGAGCTTGCGCTGGGAATCGATGAACAGCGTGCCGCGGCGCTCCTGTCTCAGCACGGCGCGCGAATCCTCGCTGACAAGTCCGAAATAGTCTGCCTGTTTCGGCAGGTCGCGGCGATAGGCCTCGGCACCGAAATCGACCCAGCGGCGCAGGCCCGAAAGCGTCAGCTTGGAAAGCAGTTCCTCGATAACGCCGAACATCGGACGAAGCCCGCGCGGGGCGCGCGCCGCCAGCCGGTGCAGCAATTGCAGATAGCCACGCAGCAATTCGCCATCGCCCATGCGCTGCGCGACGCCGGGCAGGGTCGAAATCATCAGGGTAAGGATTTCGCCCGACACCATGGAAGAAAGCTTCATCATCGCGGTGACGGTATCGCGGATGATATCCTCGCCGCATTCGCGGGCGACCTGGGGCATTTCGTCGAGATAGCTGACAAGCAGCGCCGGCCCCTTGCCGAGCGAGACCAGCGCCCTCGCGCCGTCGAGGTAGTCTTTCAAACCCGCAGGCGACAGCAGCCGGGCGGATTCGTGAAACAGGCCGTCCAGCGTGTCTTCAAGTTCCGGAGCGGCGGCGATCAGGTCTTCACGATACTCGTCAAGGCTGACGGTCATGCCGCCGCCACCTTGCTGCTGTCGGTTATGTCGGGAAAGAAGGTTGAGACAGCCGCCTGCAGCGTGTCGCGCATGTCGGGATCGTCGGTCAGCGGCTCGACCAGCGCCATCTGGCAGGCGGCAGGTGCCGGAATGTCCTTGGCGATCAGTTGCCCGGCATAGACGAGCAGCCGCGTCGACATGCCCTCGTCCAGGCCGTGCCCCTTGAGATTGCGCGAGCGCTCGGCGATCTGGACGAGGCGCTGGGCGGTGGCTGGATCGATGCCCGCCTCATGGGCGACGATCTCGGCTTCGACATCGGCGGCGGGAAAATCGAAGGTCATCGCGCCGAAGCGCTGCTTGGTCGACTGCTTCAGGTCCTTCATCAGCGACTGGTAGCCGGGGTTGTAGGAAATGACGACCTGGAAATCCGGATGAGCGTCGACCACCTCGCCCTTCTTTTCGAGCGGCAACTGGCGGCGGTGATCGGTCAGCGGATGGATGACGACGGTGGTGTCCTGCCGCGCCTCGACCACCTCGTCGAGATAGCAGATGGCGCCGATGCGGGCAGCGACCGTCAGCGGGCCGTCCTGCCATTTCGTGCCGTTGATATCGAGCAGGAAACGGCCGATCAGGTCGGAAGCCGTCATGTCCTCGTTGCAGGCAACGGAAATGAGCGGCTTGCCGAGCTTCCAGGCCATGTATTCGACAAAGCGCGACTTGCCGCAGCCGGTCGGACCCTTGAGCATCACCGGCATGCGCACATCGTAGGCAGCGGCAAACTGCTCGATCTCCCTGCCAACAGCCCGGTAATAAGGCTCGTCCTTGATGCGGAACTGATCGGGGTCGATGTCGCTCATGTCATGCTGCCTTCCGGTTTGCGTTGCCGGCCCGGGTCAGACCTTGGTCAGACCTGCGTCAGACCTTGATCTCGGCGCGGTGGACAACCATCGCCGTGCCCTGGGTCTGCCTGAAGTTGTCATAGCCGATCAGGCGGACATGATTGCCGGGATTGGCCTTCTTGCACTGTTCGACTTCCTGGAAGATGGCGTCGATGTCGGTCTCACCGAACATCGGCAGTTTCCACATGTACCAGTAGTTGGACGATGCGTTTTCAGGCTCGGTGTGCTCAATGCCGGGGTTCCAGCCCCTGGCGACAATGTATTCGACCTGCTTGCGCAATTCCTCTTCGGTGAGTTGCGGCAGATAGGAGAAGGTTCCAAGTTTCCGGCTCGCCGGATCGGACAGCCGCGAATTGTAGTCCTGTACGTTGCTCATCGTTTCATTCCTTGGTTGGCGCCAGTTGGCCTCAAATGGGTTCGGTATCGACTTCGTCAGGGCTTAGCGGTGCGCGACGTCGAGCTTGTCGACGGTGTCGAACTCGAACTTGATCTCCTTCCATGTCTCCATGGCGATCTTCAGTTCCGGGCTGTGTTTGGCGGCGGCGGTCAGGATGTCCTTGCCCTCCTTCTCAAGCTCGCGGCCCTCGTTGCGCGCCTTGACGCAGGCTTCCAGCGCCACGCGGTTGGCCGCAGCGCCTGCGGCATTGCCCCATGGGTGGCCGAGCGTGCCGCCGCCGAACTGCAGGCAGGCATCATCGCCGAAGATCGCGACCAGCGCCGGCATGTGCCAGACATGGATACCGCCGGAGGCGACCGGAACGACGCCGGGCATCTGGCCCCAGTCCTGGTCGAAGAAGATACCGCGGGAACGGTCTTCCTTGACGTATTTGTCGCGCATCAGGTCGATCCAGCCGAGCGTTGCCGCGCGGTCGCCCTCGAGCTTGCCGACAACCGTGCCCGAATGCAGGTGGTCGCCGCCGAGAAGACGCAGCAGCTTGGTCAGGACGCGGAAGTTGATGCCGTGCTTGGGGTGACGATCAAGAACGGCGTGCATGGCACGGTGAACATGCAGCAGCATGCCATTGTCGCGGCACCATTTCGACAGGCTGTTATGGGCAGCCCAGCCGAGCGTGAGATAGTCGCTCATGATGATCGGCGAGCCGATCTCCTTGGCGAATTCGGCGCGCTTGTACATCTCCTCGACATCGGGCGCCGTCACGTTGAGATAATGCCCCTTGCGCTCGCCGGTCTCGTTTTCGGCCTTTTCGATCGCCTCCTGGCAGAACAGGAAGCGGTCGCGCCAGCGCATAAAGGGCTGGGAGTTGACGTTCTCGTCGTCCTTGGTGAAGTCGAGTCCGCCACGCAATGCCTCATAGACGGCACGGCCATAATTCTTGGCCGACAGGCCGAGCTTCGGCTTGATGGTGCAGCCGAGGAACGGACGGCCATACTTGTTGAGCTTGTCGCGTTCGACCTGGATGCCATGGGGCGGACCGGCGCAGGTGGTAACGAACCACAGCGGGAAACGGACATCCTCAAGGCGCAGCGTGCGTACCGCCTTGAAGCCGAAGACGTTGCCGACCAGCGAGGTGAAGACGTTGACGACGGAGCCTTCCTCGAACAGGCCCATGGGATAGGCGATGAAGGCATAGAAGGATTCATCGTCGCCCGGCACGTCCTCGATGGCATAGGCGCGGCCCTTGTAATATTCGAGGTCGGTCAGCAGGTCGGTCCAGACCGTGGTCCAGGTGCCGGTCGAGGATTCGGCGGCCACGGCGGCAGCAGCCTCCTCGCGCGGAACGCCCGCCTGGGGCGTGATCTTGAAACAGGCAAGGATGTCGCTTTCCTTGGGTGCGTAGTCGGGCTCCCAGTAGGTCTCGCGGTATTCCTTCACACCGGCGGCATATTTGCCCGGAGACGTGTGCTTGTTCATGTCATCTTCCTTTCGTGCGAACTTCGGTTGCCGGCGACAGGCGCCCGGTTATCAGGCGGCCCGTTGTCAGGCAGCTTTGGCGGTGGCGATCTGCGGATCGAGGCTTCCCGACGCATAGCGCTTGGCCATCTCGTCCATCGGGATCACCGTGATCCTGGCGGCGTTTCCTGCCGTGCCGAAAGCCTCGAAGCGCTCGCGGCAGAGATCGCGCATGGCGTCCATGGCGGGCTTGAGGAACTTGCGCGGATCGAACTCCGACGGTTTTTCCTGCGCAAGCTTGCGGAACTGCCCGGTCATCGCCATGCGGCAGTCGGTGTCGATATTGACCTTGCGCACACCGTGCCTGATGCCGCGCACGATCTCCTCGACCGGCACCCCGAAAGTCTGCGGCATCTCGCCACCGAACTCGTTGATGATGTCCTGCAGTTCCTGCGGCACGGAAGACGAGCCGTGCATGACAAGATGTGTATTGGGCAGCTTGTGGTGGATTTCCTCGATGACCTTCATGGCGAGGATGTCGCCGTCGGGCTTGCGCGAGAACTTGTAGGCGCCATGGGACGTACCACAGGCAATCGCCAGCGCATCGACCCTGGTGCGGGTGACGAAATCGACGGCCTGGTCGGGATCGGTCAGCAACTGGTCGTGGGAAAGCTTGCCCTCGGCGCCGGAACCGTCCTCGGCTTCCGCTTCGCCGGTCTCGAGCGAGCCGAGCACGCCCAACTCGCCCTCGACCGACGCCCCCACCCAATGGGCCATTCTGGCTACCCGCTCGGTGATCGCCACGTTGTAATCATAGGAAGCCGGGGTCTTCATGTCGGCTTCCAGCGAACCGTCCATCATCACCGAGGTGAAACCGTGGCGGATCGCCGTCATGCAGGTCGCTTCGTTGTTGCCGTGGTCCTGATGCATGCAGAGCGGAATGGCGGGATACATCTCGGCCAGCGCGTCGATCATCTTCGCCAGCATGATGTCGCCGGCATAGGAGCGCGCGCCGCGCGAGGCCTGCATGATGACGGGCGCATCGCATTCCTGGGCAGCTTCCATGATGGCCAGCCCCTGCTCCATGTTGTTGATGTTGAATGCCGGTACGCCGTAGCCGTTCTCGGCAGCGTGATCGAGCAGTTGGCGAAGGGTGATACGGGCCATTGGTCAAGCCTCCCTGGTCTGATTGTTGATCAAGCGGACGGCTTGCTGCGCCACCCGTTCGGCGGTGATGCCGAAATGTTTGTAGAGATCGGTTGCGGGTGCGGACGCGCCGAATCCTTCCATGCCGATGAAAGCGCCATCAGACCCCATCCAGCGGTCCCAGCCCATGCGGGCGGCTGCCTCGATGGCGATGCGCGGGGCGTTGCCCAGAACAGCATCGCGATAGTCGGCGTCCTGCGCCTCGAACAGTTCCCAGCAGGGCATGGAGACGATGGCTGCCTTGATGCCCTTTTCAGCCAGCAGGCTGTCGGCTGCCGCCTTGGCAATCTCGACCTCAGAGCCGGTGGCGATCAGCGTCACATCGCGCCCCGCAATCGGTTCGCGCAGCACGGCCAGAGCGCCTTTTGCCGAGCGGTTTTCCGCTTCGTGCCGCTCGCGCAGCATCGGCAAACCCTGACGCGACAGGGCCAGAACGCTTGGTGTATTCGGCGTTGTCAGCGCCAGTTCCCAGCATTCGGCCGTCTCGATGATGTCGGCGGGCCGGTAGACATTGAGATTTGGCGTGGCGCGCAGCATGGCGAGGTGCTCGACCGGCTGGTGCGTCGGACCGTCTTCGCCGAGGCCGATGGAATCATGCGTCAGGACATAGATGACCTGCTGTTCCATCAGGGCCGAAAGCCGCATGGCGCCGCGGGCATAATCCGAGAACACCAGAAACGTGCCGCCATAGGGAATGAAGCCGCCATGCAGCGCGATGCCGTTCATCACCGCTGCCATGCCATGTTCGCGGATGCCATAATGGATATAGCGGCCCTTGAAACTGCCGGGGCGGATCGCGTCCGTCTGTGAGGTCTTGGTCAGATTGGAGCCGGTCAGGTCCGCCGAGCCGCCGACAGTCAGCGGCGTCGCACCATTGATGACTTCGAGCACCATCTGCGAAGCCTGACGGGTGGCTGTCTTGGTTGCCTTTTCCACATGCTCCCTGCGGAAGGCGGCAAGACGGCGGGAAAGCGCTGCGGGCAGGCCTTCTGCGAGGAATTTCTCCAGCCGTTTGCCGTTGCGCGACTGTGCAATACGCGCCTGCCAGGCTTCGCGGTTTTCGCGGCCACGGGCGGCGACATCACCCCAGGCGTCGTAAATGTTCTGCGGAATGACGAAGGGCTCGTGCGGCCAGCCGATGTTGAGGCGGGTGGCGGCGATTTCGTCCTTGCCCAGCGGCGCGCCATGGGTCTTGTGTGAACCCTCCAGATTGGGGGCGCCCTTGCCGATCACCGTGCGGCAGGCAATGAGCGAGGGCTTGCGGCTGCGGCGCGCCTTCCCGATTGCGTCGGCAACAGCCTCCCGGTCATGGCCATCGACGCGCTGGACATCCCAGCCGGCGGCCTTGAAGCGCATCGGCTGGTTCATCGAAGTCGACAGCGAGGTCGATCCGTCGATGGAGATTTCGTTGTCGTCCCACAGCACGATGAGTTTTTTCAGCTTCAGATGGCCTGCAAGGTCGATCGCCTCATGGGAAATGCCTTCCTGCAGGCAACCATCGCCCGCCAGAACATAGGTGAAGTGGTCGGTCAGCTTCGTGCCGAAGCGGGCTGCCATCATCTGTTCGGCAATTGCCATGCCGACAGCGGTGGTGATCCCCTGCCCCAGCGGGCCGGTCGTCGTTTCGATGCCGAGCGCATGGCCGTATTCGGGATGACCTGCTGTCTTCGAACCCAACTGACGGAAGTTGCGCAACTGCGCGGTGTCCATATCGGCATAGCCGAGCAGATGATGCAGCGCGTAGAGCAACATCGAGCCATGGCCCGCCGACAGGATGAAACGATCCCGGTCCGCCCAGTCCGGCACGGACGGATCGATATTGATGAAACGGTTGAACAGGACGGTGACCGCATCGGCCATGCCCATCGGCATGCCCGGATGGCCTGAATTGGCAGCCTGCACGCCATCCATGGCGAGCGCGCGGATGGCATTGGCCATGTCCTCTTCGCTTGCAGGTGCGGTAACGGGTTTGGCAGCGGTTGCGATATTCATCTGTCTGTCTCCTCCTCCGCCTTGTCAGGACATGCGCCGCTTGCGCTCGACCAGCTTGTGGATGAGCGGGGTGAAGATGAGCTGCATGGCAAGGTCGAGCTTGTCGCCGGGAACGACGATGGAATTGGCCCGTGACATGTAGCTGTCGTGCAGCATGGACAGCAGATAGGGGAAATCGATGCCGCGCGGATTGGCGAAGCGGATGACCAGGATCGATTCTGCCGGTGTCGGGATCCAGCGTGCAATGAACGGGTTCGAGGTATCGACGATCGGCACGCGCTGGAAGTTGATGTCGGTCAGCGAGAACTGCGGACAGATGTAGTTCACATAGTCCGGCATGCGGCGCAGGATGGTATCGGTGACCGCCTCGGTGGAGTAGCCGCGGGCTGCCTTGTCGCGATGGATTTTCTGGATCCATTCCAGATTGATGACCGGGACGACGCCGATCTTCAGGTCGCAATGCCTGGCGAGATTGACCTCGTCAGTAACAACGCAACCATGCAGTCCCTCGTAGAAAAGGACATCTGTGCCGCCGAACTCCTCCCAGCCGGTGAAGGTTCCCGGCGGCGAGCCGTAGCGCTCGGCCTCCTCGTCGTCATGAATGTAGTGACGGGTCTTGCCGGTACCCTTGCGGCCGTATTCCTCGAAGACACCCTCGAGGATCGCCAGTTCGTTGGCCTCCGCATTGAAATGGGTGAAGTCGACGCCTCTCTCCTTCTCCTCGGCAACCTTGTCCTTCATCGCCGTGCGGTCGTAGCGGTGAAACGCATCGCCCTCGATGAAGGAGGCGGTAACGCCCTCGCGGTTGAAGATCTTCTTGAAGGTCTGCTCGACGGTGGTGGTACCGGCGCCGGACGATCCGGTGATCGAGATGATGGGAAACTTGGCTGACATGATTTTCCTGCCCCGCGATTACGCTCTGAAGAGGCCGCGCTTGCCGAACAGCGGCGAGCGTTCGGAGATCATTTCCGGCTCGCTGTGGTAGCGGCCGATGCGGATCACTTCCTTTTTCGAGCCGTGCACGAGCGGCGTGCGCTGATGCAGGCTTTCGGGAACGATCTCGAGAATGCGGCGAGTGGTGTCGGTGGCAGCGCCGCCGGCCTGTTCGATCAGGAAGGCGATGGGGTTTGCCTCGTAAACAAGGCGCAGGCGGCCATGGCTGTAGCCCTTGCGGCCGTCGCCTGGATAGAGAAAGACGCCGCCGCGAATGAGGATGCGGTAGGTATCGGCAACGAGCGAGGCGATCCAGCGCATGTTGAAATCGCATTCGCGAGGCCCCTCGCTGCCGGCAAGGCAATCGTCGACATAGCAGCGAACGGCCTCGTCCCAGTGGCGATAGTTGGAGGCATTGATGGCGAATTCGCGCGCCTCTTCTGGGATCGACACCGACTTGTAGGCCTGAACGAAGGAGCCGAGCCTGGTCGAGAAGACGAAGATGGCAGTGCCCTGGCCGAGCGTCAGGACAAGCGCAAGCTGCGGCCCGTAGATGAAGAAGCCCGAAGCCAACTGGCTGGTGCCCGGCTGCATGAACGTTGCAATGGGAGAAGTCGCCGGGTCACCAGCCACCGGGAGGACCGAGAAGATCGTGCCGATGGAAACGTTGGTATCGATGTTGGAGGAGCCGTCGAGCGGGTCGATGGCAATTGCCAGCTGCGCATCGGGCGAAAGCAGAACCGGGTTGTCCAGCTCCTCGGAGCCGTAAAGCGCAACCGGGCATTCGCGCATGGCGGAAAGAAACTCGTCATCGGCGGCAACATCGAGATCGCGCTGGATGTCGCCATCGGCATTGGCGCTGCCGCGCTTGCCGGCAAAGGCAGTGCCGAGCGCGCCCTGATTGATGAGGTTGCGGATCCTGACCGACGCCTTGGCAAGCCCGCCGATGACCGCTGCGATGTTGGCGCGCGCGTCCGGCGCGCCGCCATTGGCCGCCAGATAGGAATTCAGAAAGGCTTCGAGCGTTGTAGCCGACATTGCGGTCCTCCTCCCACTTGCCGGCAAGGATGCGAAAACTGAGAGATTTGTAAATTTTATTTAATTGACTAGTTAAGTAAGTTTTTCTTATCCTGCCAATCCATGCGCAACATCACGCTCAGACAATTACGAACGATTTCCGCCGTCTTCCGACATGGCAAGGTCAATCTCGCCGCACGCGAACTGGGCCTCACCGGACCGGCGGTTTCCCTGCAAATTCAACAATTTGAACAGTCGGCCGGGCTGCTTCTTTTCGAGCGCACGCGCGACGGCATGGTGCCGACCGAGGCTGGCCGCGCGGCCTATGAGGCGGCCCGCGCCATCCGCAGCGAAATCAGCCATCTGGAGGATGCACTGAACGCGATCAAGGGCCTTGGCCGTGGAAAAATCCGCCTCGGCGTGGTCTCGACCGGCAAGTATTTCGCGCCGAAACTGATCGCCGGTTTCCTCAAGGAGGTGCCGGGAATCGAATTGAAGCTGTTTGTCGGCAACCGGGCGGAGACCATCGCCAAACTGAAGAACCACGAGATCGACATCGCGCTGATGGGACGCCCGCCGAAGGAAATCGACGTGCGATCACGCGTCTTCGGCGATCACCCGCTGGTCTTCATCGCGCCGGCTGGCCACAAGCTGTCGCAGGAGATCGAGATCACCAAGGAGCGGATCGCCCAGGAACAGTTCATCGTCCGAGAAAAGGGGTCCGGCACGCGCATCTCGCTGGAAATCTTCATGAGCGACGTTCCCGGCAGGCTCGACAATCTGGGAACGGAAATGGATTCCAACGAGACGATCAAGCAGGCGGTGATCGCCGGTCTGGGCGTCGCCTTCATCTCCGCCCACACCGTCGAACAGGAGGTGAAGAACGGCAGCCTGACGGTGCTCGACGTTATCGACACGCCGATCCGCCGCCAGTGGTTTTCCGTTTCGCGCGCCACGCCGGCCATTCCGCCGGCAATCGAGGCTTTCGAGGCTTTCCTGCAGGAAAAGGGCGCGCGTTACCTGCCGCTGGTGACGAAGCCCTATCCGGCCAGCGCCTTTGACATGGCCTGAAGCGCTTTGCGGAGGGCCCGCAGGACCGCGCGCAAAACACGCTGGACAGGCCCTGCCATTCTGGCTATCAGCGGCGCAGTGCCCTTGTAGCTCAGCTGGTAGAGCAGCTGATTTGTAATCAGCGGGTCGGCGGTTCGAGTCCGTCCGGGGGCACCATTTTCCGGAAAATCATTTCTTGTGCAAAGCGGCCGCGAGCGGGAGCAACCTGCCCCCCCCCCGGGGCGCAAATAACCCGTTTGGCGCTCTCCCTTTCCCATTAACCATGTTTCTTGAAACAGGGTTAACCATGGCTGCTTTGCCCCCTCCAAGGCTTGCCCCTTCCCCTCATGGCTCCTAGGTTGGTGGCGGATGCGGATCCATCGAGACAGGGCTGGTTGCCAGGCCCCGTCCCCAGAGTGCCCGAAAGGGCCCGAGAGGTTGAGCGATGCCCCGCACCCTGTTTCCGTTCCGCGTATCCTTCCGCGGGTTTTCAAAACCGCTGACCGGCCTTGCCGCAGTGGCCGGCCTGTTTGCCGCCGCACTGGCGGTTCAGGGCGAAAACGCCCATGCCGGCAACAGCCTGTTGCTGCAGCATGTCGCCGGAGACATGAAGGGTGGCATGAAATCAGGCAGGACCGGCGGGATGCGAGAACTGCGCCCCCGCAAGGGCGAGTACAATGGCAGTGGCAACTCCGGAAGCCGGCACGGCTCCTCCGGCATGGCAAGCCATGACGGTTCGAAGTACGACAGTTCGAAGTACGACAGTGCGAAATACGATGGCGGCTATGACGACGGCAGCCGCTACCGCAAGCGCGACGGGCTGCACAACAGCAACAACAACTTCAACAACAATGTGAATACCAACCGGAACGTCAACACGAACCGGAACGTCAATCGCAATGTCAACGTGAACACCAACAACAATACCGCCGTCGCCAGCAACAACGTCACCATCGAGAACAACATCCTGCTCGGCGAGCGCCGCAGCGGCGTGCGCTATGTGGGCGGCGGCAAGCACCAGTCCGTGCGCTATTCCGGCGGCCTGCGCCGCGTCAGCAGCACGCACACCGTTTCCTCCCGCCGCATGACCAAGTCGAAGGTGGGCCGTTACCGGCTCGGCGGCAGCACGGTCATGCATGGAAGGCGCGGCGGTGGCGGCGGCTTCAACAACAGCGGCATGATCGTCGTATCGATCAACAACCATTCCAACAATAGCGGCATGTCGGAAGTTGCCGGCAGCAGCGTATCGCAGACGAACGTTTCCGATTGCGCCTACGGCACCTATTGCACCATCAATCTCGGCGGGCCGAAGATCATCACCTACAACGATGTCGCCGATATCCAGGATGGCGAGTTCACTTCGGGAGATACCGTTCCCGAGGACGATCTGCGTTACGCCAAGTAACCGGCGCTTGCCGACGAAATATCCACCCCGCCTGACGCGAATGCGCCGGGCGGGGTTTTCATTTCGATTCCGCCTACTGTCGTAACCCTCACGGACGCAAGAGAAATTCCATTTCGCAGCAGGTGGGCAGATTCAGCGGCGGCCGATTTTGCTGCGGGCGATGTAGAGCGCCAGAATGGCGGCGTTCGACACGTTGAGCGACTTGATCTCGCCGGGCATGTCGACCCTCGCCAGCGCAGCACAGGTCTCCCGTGTCTTCTGGCGCAACCCCTTGCCCTCCGAACCCAGTACGAGCGCGACCCGGCTGCCCGCCTCGATCGTGTTTTCCAGGCTTTGCGGCCCCTCGCTGTCGAGGCCGATGGTGGCAAAGCCGAGCCCGGCAAGCGTTTCCAGCGTTTCGGCGAGGTTGCGCACCTCGATATGGTCAACGAGATCAAGCGCGCCGGAGGCCGATTTCGCCAGCACGCCGGTCTCGGCCGGCGAATGGCGCGAGGTGGTAATCAGCGCGCCCGCGCCCATCGCCACGGCAGAGCGCATGATGGCGCCGACATTGTGGGGATCGGTAACCTGGTCGAGCACCAGCAACAGGTCGCTTTCGGCCAGTTCTTCCAGCGCGCGCGGCTGCAACGGCTCGACAGCCAGTACGCAGCCCTGATGGACGGCATCGGAGCCGACCAGACGGTCGAGCGCTTTCGGCTGCGCCTCGCGGATTTCAACTTCATCCGGCATGCGGCCTTCCAGATCGAGCCGCTGCAGGGCATTGGCGGTAACATGCAGCACGGATTTGCGGCGCGCCGGGTTGAGCAATGCGTGGCGTACCGGATGCAGGCCGTAGACATAATAGGCGGCAGGGTCTTCCCGCTCGATGGGAGCCCTTCCCCTGCCGCCGAAACCCTGCCCGCCGCCTGCGGCTTTTCCATATGGCTTGCCCGGCTGCTGCAGGCGTGCGGCATCCCTGCGCTTGCGGCGCTGCTCGGCGTGATGGCGGTCATGGGCCTCGCTCATCTGCCTGCGCGGCGGCCCGTCCGGTGGAGATTTGTCGCTCATGAACCCCGCCTATCGGCGCCGCGCAAGCCGGTCAAGAACAAAGCGGCGGCGGTCTCCGGCAAGGCACCCTACAACGGCAAATAAAAACATGCCGTCTGCGCCTTCCCCTTGTTGACAGGGGCAGGTCATGGCGGCATAACCCACGCGGCCCGACGGAAGCCGAAACGGGGGAATGTCCCGAGCGGCAAAGGGGGCGGACTGTAAATCCGCTGCGTAATGCTTCGTAGGTTCGAGTCCTACTTCCCCCACCATTCCGGTTACAGCCAGCATGCCTCGCATCTGGCCCTTGGTGGAAGTGCCTGCCCAGGAGATTGCTTGGCAGAACCTGCGGGTATAGCTCAATGGTAGAGCAGCAGCCTTCCAAGCTGAATATGCGGGTTCGATTCCCGCTACCCGCTCCAGACACCATATCCTGATTACAGGCGGCGCTCTCAGGGCCGAGATGATCGGACCAGAATGCGCATGCGGCCAGCGCGTGGGCCAGCGATTCCGTGCATAAGACCATCTTCAGTACCAGATATCATCGCGAGCTGATCTCGTCGCCGCTCTTGCCGTCGACGGCGCAGCCGCGTTCAGCCTGCAAACGATCGCCAGTTCACCGACGAAATCAATCTGCTCGACTTGCGCGCGATGGCCATTCGCCTGTGGTCGCCACCAGATATTCGATCTGTACCGATCTGCTGGATGATGTTGAACGGATGCAGCTCGGTCGGTTCATCGCGGCAGAAGCTTCAGCCAGGTGATCTGTATGCGGCCGATTATGGTTACTGCTGCTGGCCGCCGGACGAATCGCCACTTCCCGGCAGTTGCGCATTCCTTCTTGCGGGAAGCAGTTCGTAGATTTCATAAGGGATGCCGTTCCGTTCGGCTTGAGCGAGCAAAGCCGGTTTCAGGTTGCCATGCTGCATTAAGCAGCGGGAAGATGCTCGCGGCCTGGGAGCCTGTAGGTAAACGGCGGCAAAGCAATTGCGGCGGCGGCAGCGGCTTCCTGCCATCTACAACCGCATGGAACCAGAACGGCGGTGATGAAACCGGAAATCGCCTTCGAGCGACCTGGTGTACCGACGCCGTTGAGTGCCCATCACGCAGGTGACATAGCCAAATGTCGACGATCAGATCGACGTCGTAAGAGGATCTACGTACCTTGCTGTGGTGGAGCAAATCGCGATTTCCAGCAGCATATCACTTCGGCCTAACGCCCGAGATAGACGTCGATGACGTCACCAGTTTAACGGTCACCCGGTCACGACGAGCCTTCGGCCGACTGACCTCGTGCGGCCATCCACCAGTGCAGTCGAGGCGGCGGACAGGCGTCCATGTCGTGCTCGACCACGACCCTGGCGCGGGTTTCGGCAACCCACCGCAAACGAATCGGTGGTATGTCGCGGCTGCCGCCAAGCGTCATGCCTGGCGGCCAAACCTCGTCGACGCACAACGGTTGGGATCTGCGCCAGCATCATGCCCGATCTCCAGCAGGTAACATCCGTGGGAGAGTTCACCGGCAATGCGCGACGGCGCAACCCGAGAAGAATAGATTTCGCCTATGCCATACGCAAACCTTCTCAAAGGTCTTTCCCGGCTGGCGGTCATTGGCGCTGCACCCGAGATTGCGAGGTCGCCTTCAGCGCCATCAACGGGTTGTCGCGCACGATGCGGGCGCCCGATGCAAGTAGGGCGGAGCTTTGCGCCTGATGCCGTGCGGGCAATGCCGGCTTTCCGACATCTTGAGCGGTCGCGGCCGACGCCGCCGTTCCACCTGCCCTCATGCGGACGCGTCTTCTCGATGACATGTCCGCCAGAAGGTGAATTAGCTGCCGACGCCGTTCGGCCCGATCACGGCCTGGCTCGCTTCGCCGATTTCAGGGCAGGTTGTTGATCGCCTTGAAGCCGTCGAGGAGACGGAGACACCGGATACTTCAGAAGCGAAGCTCATTTGACGCCTCCCTGCGAATGAGCCTGTCGAACAGGCCGCCAATCCCCTGGGGCGCGAACAGGGTGACGAGGACAAAGCCGAAGCCGAGCAGCACCGTCCACCAGTCGACCCAGCGGATGGTGTAGAAGCCGAGGTTGACGTCAGGCACCTGGCCGCCGGTAAAGGCGGTGGAAAGCAGCGAAACGAGCGTCGCGCCGATGACCGCTCCATAGAGCCTGCCGCGCCCGCCGATGGCGACCCAGACGGCGAGATAGATCGAGGCGATGGGCGCGATCTCCGCCGGGTTGATGATGCCGACGCAGGGGTAGTAGAGCGCGCGGCAATGGCGGCGATCCCTGCCGTCAAAAATCGAAGATATGAGAAAACTGTAAGAGTCTCGACAGGTAGCGAAAGCGCACGGCAACCGTCGTCGCGGATGCCGCGGATGACATTGCCGAACTTGCCGGAAATGACCCAGGCAGCCAGCAGATAGCCGAGTGCCAGGGCGACGGCCGATGCCTGAACCGACAGGACCGATTGCGGTACATGGGTGAGGCCCGGAATGTTCTTGCAGGCCGGGCCAGAGCCATTGTGCGCGCAGGCGGGATCGTTGGAAGGAGTGAGGCAGCGGCATAAGGGTCGTCATATGGGTGAGGATCGACAGATAGACGCCGGTGACCCGGCTTCTGAAGGCAAGCCAGCCGAAGATGAGCGGCGGGAGGCCCGGAACCAGTACGACCAGCAGCAACTGCATCGACAGACTGTCGGCGAAATACCAGATTGCCGGTATGTCGGAGCCGCCGACAACACCGAATATCTGGGTGCCGATGGCATCATACCGCTCTTCCGGCGTCGCCCGGCAGCGGCCGCGATGCCATCGATGCGAGCACGATGTCCTTGGTGCGTTCATACATCAGCCACATACCGATCATGTAGCCGCCGAGACCGAAGAAGGCGAAATGGCCGAGCGAGAGAATGCCGCAATAGCCCCATACCAGATCCATGCCGATGGCGATCAGGCAGAGGCAGAGCGTCTTGCCGAGCGTCTTGATGAAGCTCGTCGAGATGAAACCGATGCCGAAACCTTCCGAAAGAATGGTGGCACCAAGGGTGATCGCCGCAAGTACCGCGATGAAGACCAGTACGGAAGGATTGCGGGCGAGAAAGCTGTTTCGGGTTGCCATGGCTCAGTCCCCCGCCGCTCGGCCCTTGAGGGCGATGATGCCCTTTGGCCGGAACTGGATGAAGATGATGATGAAGATGATCATGTAGGTCTGGGCGGCCAGCGTGTTCGACGGATTGAAGAACTCGATGACCTTCTGCAGCGAGCCGATCATTCCTGCGCCGGCCAGCGTGCCCCAGATGTTGCCGACGCCGCCGACCACCACGGTCATGAAGGACTGGACGATGTAGTTGGAACCGAGTTCGGAAGTAACCTGCGCGAACAGGCCGATGGCGACACCGGCTATGCCGGCAATGCCCGAGCCGAGGCCGAAGGTCAGCATGTTGATGTCGGGTTGATGCCCATGGAGGAGGCCATTCGCGGGTTCTGGGTCACCGCGCGGACCTCGAGGCCCAGCCGCGTGCGGTTGAGGATGAACAGCAGCAGGACGAGGAAGATCGCCGCCAGCACGAAGATGGCGATGCGGATGTAGGAAATCGCGACGATGTCGTTGAAGACCAGCGACCCGTCTAGCCAGGAAGGCGCGGTGAGCGGCCTCGCCTGAGTGCCGAAGATGTTCTTTGCCAGTTGCTGCAGGGCGATGGAGATACGAAGGTCGCCAGCAGGGTTTCAAGCGGGCGGTGCATCAGGTGGCGGATGACCAGCCGCTCCATGACAACCCCGGCGGCGAAGGTAGCATTGAAGGCAGCGGCAGCGCCACAGGCGATGTGCAGTCGTCGATGAACTGGCACGGACGACATATGGGTATAGGCGCACATCATGATGAACTCGCCGCTTCTGGAGCCATCATTGATGACGCCCATGACATAGAAAGGTGATGGCAAGGCCGATGGCGGCGAGAGAAAATGAAACTCGGGCAAGCGAAAGCGCGTCGGCCTGAATCGGCAAACCGGTTGAGGGCCACCTAGCGTTGATCCGAATTGAGCGTTGCGACGGCGGCATCGATGGCGATAACTTGTCGCCGAGACTCTGCATGAGCCTCATAGAGGGTGTGTTCTGGCGGTCTTTTCGCGGCCGGCAAGCGGCACGAGGGCGGCGCCACCTTGCCTCGACCGGTTGCAGTAGGCATCGTCGCGTTTCTCGGTGGTATCGAGGGAGGAAAGGGCAATGCCTTCAACCATGCCATCGACAGCGTTGGCGACCAGCGCCTGGTCTCGCCCTTTTTTGCTCGAAATGCCTTCAATGATTGCGAGACAAACGCATCTCGCATCACGATAGGCCGGATGCGCACCCCAGATCTCGCTGCTTTCGGCGGTACAGGCAAGATTATCGCTTTCTCCGGAAGCTCGCGCCGCTTCATACCGTTGCCAGCGGGTTGGGCATGGCGCGAGCATCACGATGGCAAGTATCGCCTGGCCCGCCTGATCACCTCCCGATGCGGCATATACGCTAAGGCGCCGAAACGAATGGTCAGCAGGCGTTCGAGCCGTTGCTTGCGCACCTCGTCGACCGCATCCCGGGCTATATCATAATTACCAGCCTTACTGGCAGTTCGAGCTGCGCGGCGTCCGGGTCGCGTTCGATCGCCACCAGTGCTTCCAGCCGCTTGGCGGGGTCAGGGTCGGAAAGCTGAAAGCGTTACCGCAGCCGCAGACGGAAATGCCCGAGCGCACACCGGAATTGGGCCGTATCTGCGCCAGATCGCGCTTTGCCGCCGTTCCCGCCTCCTTGCCGGTGTCGATGTCGATCAGCGTCAGATCGTCCGCTTGCTCCTTCACATAATAGAACAGGCCGCTTTCGCCATGATGCCAGACCTCCTTGTCACGCCAGCGCACCAGAAAATCGGAGACGCCGGGCAGTTCTGCGGCAAGCAGGGCTTCGACAATAGCGTCCACCGTTCGCCTGGAAGGTTTGGCGACGTCGCCGGCATGCTGCTGAAGCAATGCCTGAAGCGGTGCATCCTGGGATTGGGCATGCGTGGCTGCAAAGGTGAGAAGGACGGCCAGTAGAAAGGTGGTCAGACGACGCATCGGGCACCGGAAAGCTTGGCGGAAGGGTACCGGGGTGGCCTTGGGAGATGGCCCTGGGAGGTGGCCTTGGCCACCCCGGTCTATGAGGTTCAGATCAATAGTTGGATTGAAGCTGAACGCAGGTGCTCGTCTCGGTGTTGTACATGCCGCAGCCGAGATCCTTCCAATCGGACTTCAGCACGGCCGATTCCGCCAGGAAATCGGTCCAGGCATCGCCGGGCACGGGCTCGGTCTGCGAAATGATGTCGAACTGGCCGTCCGCCCTGATTTCGCCGATCAGCACCGGCTTGGACAGGTGGTGGTTGGTTCCCATTACGGCGGTGCCGCCGGTCAGGTTCGGGAACTCCTGTCCCCACATGGCCTCGCGCACCTTGTCGACTTCCGTTGTGCCAACTGCGGCAACCGCATTCGCCCACATGTTGAAGCCGATGTAATGGGCTTCCATCGGGTCGTTGGTGACGCGCTTGTCATCGCCGATATAGGCCTTCCAGGCTGCGATGAACTCGGCGTTTGCCGGCGAGTCGGCAGACTGGAAATAGTTCCAGGCGGCAAGATGGCCGACCAAGTTGGTGGTGTCGAGGGCCGAGTTCCTCCTCGCCGACTGAGAAGGCGACGACGGGAATGTCATCGGCGGAAACGCCGGCAGCAGCCAGTTCCTTGTAGAAGCCGATATTGGCGTCGCCGTTGATGGTGGAGACGCACCGACCTTCTTGCCGTCGGCACCGAGCGCCACGACGTCAGCGACGATTTTCGACCAGTCGGAATGGCCGAGGCGTGTAGTTGACGAAAATGTCGGCTTCCGCGATGCCCTTGTCCTTCAGATACTGTTCGAGGATCTTGTTGGTCGTGCGCGGATAGACGTAGTCGGTGCCGAGCAGGGCAAACTTCTCGACGCCGAGTTCCTCAAGATAGTAGTCGACGGCGGGGATTGCCTGCTGGTTGGGCGCAGCGCCGGTGTAGAAGACGTTCTTGGAGCTTTCCTCGCCCTCGTACTGCACCGGGTAGAACAGCAGGCCGTTGAGTTCCTCGATCACCGGCAGGACCGACTTGCGGGACACCGAGGTCCAGTTGCCGAAGATCACGTCGACGTTGTGCACGGTCAGAAGTTCGCGCGCCTTCTCGGCAAACAGCGGCCAGTCGGAAGCCGGATCGACAACAACCGCCTCCAGTTTCTTGCCGAGCAGACCGCCCTTCTCGTTCTGCTGCTCGATCAGCATCAGCATGGTGTCTTTCAGCGTCGTTTCGGAAATCGCCATGGTGCCGGACAGCGAATGCAGAATGCCCACCTTGATGGTTTCCTCCTGAGCCAGGGCAATGCTGCTCAGCGAGGTGGACGTAAGAAGAGCGGCGGCACCGGCAATAACGGTGCGGCGTGTGAGTGCGATCATTGGGAGGTACTCCTGTGTTAGAGGAACGCACCTGCTGTCATGCAAACGTCATGCCATTATTTTCGCGTCCAGTTTCTCGGCGGAATTTCCCAGCGATATCAAATCCGTACCGGTTTCTTTTCGGGTACCGACGGCATTTCGGGCCTGCCTGAAAATGTGCAGGCGATCAAATTTCCTGCCTAAATTCTGACCGAAAATTTTTTTTGCCTATTTCTTGATCTCGCCAAAGGGGCGGATTGGAGAAGTCTGCAGACACCGCCGTATCGCCGATGCCTTGTCCCCAGCAAAGCAGGTTCAGGTAATTGACTCTTCGTCGCTATATCGTATAATGTAACAGTATTTCAATATATGAAACGCTACTAGCGAACGACTTGGGAGGAGTACATGACCAGACTTTGGAGCGGTCTTCTGGCCGCAGGATTGCTGTTTACCTGGGCTTCACTGGCGCCTGCGCAGGAAGTCACCATGAAATTCGGCCACGCGGCCACATCCACGCACCTCTTTCACAGCGGCACGGAACTGTTTGCCAGCAAGGTTGCCGACAAGACCGGCGGCAAGGTGAAGATTGAGGTTTTCGGCGACCGCCAGCTTGGCGATGACGGGGAACTGCTGCAGGGCATCCAGCTCGGCACGATCGACGGTGCCCTCGTCTCCGCGCCGGTTCTGCCGCTGAAGATGGATGCGCCGGCCTTCGACGCGCTTCAGCTTCCCTTCCTCGTGCAGACCTATGAGCAGATGGCTGCGGCCCTCGCCTCTCCGGTCGGCCAGAAGATGCTCGACAGCCTGGATGCCCAGGGCATCAAGGGTCTGGGATATATCGAGGCCGGCCAGCGTCACTTCCTGAGCGCACCGAAACAGGTCGAGACCGTCGACGATTTCGCCAACCTCAAGACCCGCATCGTGCCGACGCCGCTGCACAAGGCAACCTGGACCGCAGTGGGCGCCGCCCCCGTCGGCCTGGCCTTCGGCGAAGTCTATTCGGCGCTCGAGACCAAGACCATCGACGCCGTCGAGATGAACCTTTCCTCGATCAAGGCCGAAAGCCTCTATCAGTCGGCCAAGCACGTTACCCTGACCGGCCACTATTTCTGGCCCGGCGTGCTGATGATCAACAAGGCCAAGTTCGAAAGCCTGCCGGCGGACGTGCAGGCCGCGATGATCGAGGCAGGTCATGAGACGATTGCCGAGCAATACAAGATGGCAGCCGAAGACGAGGCCGGCATCCGCAAGTTCCTGGAAGAAAACGGCGTCACCGTCACGGAACTCGCCGAACTCGACAAGATGCAGGAAAAGACCCAGCCGGTGCTTGACGAGTGGATTGGCAAGGATCCGCTGATCAAGGAATTCGCCGACGCTGTGAAAGCGGCGAACAGCAACTGACGCCCTGCGTTTGGTCCCCGTGCCGCTTGCACGGGGACCGGCCAGCCGATCTACTGACAAAATCCCGTCTGCCGACAGCGTGGCGACAGCCGCGAAGGGGGAAGCATGCGCCTCATTGGCCTTTACGTACCCGTGATCAAAGCCCTGACCGTTGCCATGATCGCAACGCTGCTCGGGCTGATGATCGTCGAGGTCGTCATGCGTTACGTCTTCCTGTCGTCGCTGATCTGGGCCGAGGAAGCCTGCCGCTACCTGCTGATCTGGTCCTCCTTCCTGGCTGCCGTGCTGGCTTACGAGCGGGGTGAACTGGCCAATGTGGAGCTTTTCCGCCAGCGTCTGCCAGGAAAAGCCCGGCTGATGGCCACCATCCTGGCCAACGCGCTCTGTGTCGTCTTTCTCGCCGTTCTCGTCTGGTACGGTTCGGTGTTCGCCGCGCGTGTCGGCGGTCAGCCCATCCCGGCGATGCGCTTTCTGCTCGGCGACCTGTTCGGGCCGGAGTTCCCGGTGCCCCGGATGTTCTGGGTCTATGTCTCCCTGCCCCTCGGCATGGCACTGCTGGCAATCCGCATGTCGGTCGACCTCGTCGGCAATGTGAACCTTCTGCTCAGGGGAGGAGATGCGGAAAGCGATCCGGGAGCGCGAGGCACATGATCGTCATCATCGTTTCCTTCGCCATCCTGCTTGCACTCGGCATTCCGATTGCCCTGGCGCTGGGAATTTCGTCGCTGACCTATCTGATCGTCTTCAACCAGCTTCACCTGCTGCTGGCGATGCCGCAGCGCATGCTGGCGGGTATCGACAACTTCGTCCTGCTGACGATCCCGCTGTTCATCCTGGCAGGCAACATCATGAACGCCGCCTCGCTGACGCGCCACATCGTCAGCTTCGCTCAGATGATCGTCGGCAGGCTCTCCGGCGGGCTGGCAGTGGTGAATGTGATTGCCAGCATGCTGTTTGCCGGCGTTTCGGGCGCGGCCACGGCGGAAGCTTCGGCCATCGGCAGCGTGATGGTGCCCGCCATGGTGCGCGACGGATACCGTGCCGCCTATGCGGCAGCGCTGACGGCGGTAGGCTCCCTGCTCGGACCGATGATCCCGCCTTCCCTCAGCCTGATCCTCTACGGCGTGCTGACGGGCACCTCCATCGGGGACCTGTTTGTCGCCGGCATCGGCCCGGCCGTCATGCTGATGGTGCTGATGATCGCCTATGTCATCTGGCGTGCCCGCGTGGAAGGCCATCCCAGGGCACCGCAACTGACGGCAGCGGAAAAACGCAGCGCAGCCCTCGGCGCCATTCCCGCCATCCTTCTTCCGGTCATCATCGTCGGCGGCATTCGCGGCGGTGTCTTCACGCCGACAGAGGCGGCGGCGGTTGCCTGTCTGTACGCGCTGCTCGTCGGCTTCTTCATCTACCGCTCGCTGACCGGGCGCCAGATATATGACAGCTTCTCGGAAACGGCGACGATGTCGGCAGGCATCATGCTGGTGATCGCCTCCGCCAGCATCACCGCCTTCGTGCTCGGCATCGAGGACATTCCCCGCCGGGTCGCGGAAAGCTTTCTCGGCCTGACCGAAGACCGCTTGGTGCTGATCGTCTTGCTCAATGTCCTGCTGCTGGTTCTCGGCCTTTTTCTCGAACCGTTGGCTGCCATGATCCTGGTCATGCCGGTACTGACGCAACTGGCGCCGGTGATGGCGCTCGACCCCGTGCAGCTTGGCATCATGGTTGTCCTCAACCTGATGATCGGCATGGTGACACCGCCGGTCGGCCTGGTGCTGTTCATTGTCGGATCGATATCGCGTGCGCCGCTGGAGCGCGTCTCGCTGGAAGCCCTGCCCTTCATCGCTCTGGCGCTTACGGTTCTGGCGGCGGTGATCGTCTTCCCGCAGCTTTCGCTGTTCCTGACGAACCTGTTTCACTGAGCGCGCAACCGGGATTTCCAATCATGATCGAGCTCGACAAATCCTCAAACCAGTCCACGCAGATCGCCTTTGCGGTCATCGAGTGCATGGTCGAGTTCGGTCGCCCCGTCGCGCTTGCAGAACTCACCCGCCGGCTGGACATCCCCAAGGTCCGCGTCTTCCGGTTCCTGAGGACACTGCTTGCCATGGGCTATGTGCTGCAGGACGCCGATACCGAACACTACCGCCTGTCCTACAAGCTCTACCATCTGGGCCAGGCACTGGCCGACAGCACCGACATGCTGCGCGAGGCGAGACCCGTCATGACGGAATTGCGCGACAAGACCGGGATGACGGTGTCGTTCGGCCAGATCGAAGAATCCGGCATGCGCGTTCTCGACATGGTGCGTTCCGAACACCCGGTGGCGATCGTCACCCGGCCGGGTGCGCTTCTGGATTTTCACTCATCGGCCCAGGGCAAGGTCGCGCTTGCATTTGGCGACAAAAAACTGTGGCAGCAAGTTCCCGAGGAACTGCGCCCGTGGACCAGTGCCACCAATACCGACAGGGCAAAACTCGAGGCCGAGGTGGCAAAGGTGCTCAAACAGGGCTGGGCCGATGCGCCCGGCGAGACGCTGGAGGGCGTCAGCGCGCTCTCCGCCCCGGTTCGCGACATGACGGGAAACCTCATTGCAACCCTGACCCTTGCAGGACCGACCAATTTCCTCGGCTCGCCGCCCAAGGACCAGTACATCGCCGCGATATGCGAAAGCGCGGCGCGAATTTCCAGTAACCTCGGATATACGGGCACTTCCGCATGACCAAATACTCTCTCGCCGTCGATATCGGCGGCACGTTTACCGATGCCGTTCTGCTTGCCGATGACGGACGCACCTTCGTCGACAAGACGCTGACGACGCATCACAACCTGCTCGAAGGCTTTTTCCGCGGCGTTGACCTGGTGATGGACCGGGCAGGCGTCGAACCGGCGGACATCAACGATGTCGTCGTTCACGCGACCACCGTCGTGACCAACGCGCTGATCGAGCGCAAGGGACCGCCGGTCGGCCTGATCCTGACGAAGGGGTTTACCGACATCCTCTATATCCGCGAGGAACACCGCTACGACATGTACGACCCCCAGATCGAGTTCGCCGAACCGCTGATCCCGAGCGAACGCACCTGGGGACTGGGTGAGCGCATGCTCGCCGACGGAACGCCGCTTGAAGCCCCCGACCCCGAGGAGATTGCCGCAATCGCCCGCGACTGCCGCAAACGTGGCATCGAATCCGTCGCCGTCTGCCTCATCAATGCCTACAACAATGGCGCCCATGAGCGGATGGTTGCGGAAGTCTTCGAACGCGAAGCGCCGGAAATCTATGTCTCGCTGTCATCGGAAATCGCGCCGCAGATGCGTGAATATCTGCGCGCCTCGACCGTGGCGATCAACGCCTACACAGTGCCGATCACCCGGCCCTATCTCAACGCCCTGATCGCAGAACTCGAAACCCGCGGCTTCTCCCAGCAGCCACTGATCATGCTGTCGAATGGCGGCGTGATCGGTGCCGGACGCGCCGGTACCCTGCCGGTGCGCATGATCGAAAGCGGTCCGGCAGCAGGCGCACTGGTCGCCTGCTATTTCTCGCGGCAGTTCAACCTTCCCGACCTCATCTCCTTCGACATGGGCGGAACAACCGCCAAGGCCTGCATGATCCATGGCCACGAACCGCTGGTGACCGGCCATTTCGAGGTTGACCGCCGCTACCGCTTCAAGCCTGGCTCCGGCATGCCGATCACCGTGCCATCGATCGACATGATCGAAATCGGCGCGGGTGGCGGATCGATTGCCTGGATCGACGAACTGGGTCTGCTCAGAACGGGACCGGAAAGTGCGGGTTCCGTGCCCGGCCCCGTCTCCTATGGGCGCGGCGGCACCGAACCCTGCGTGACCGATGCCGATGTAGTTGCCGGCATTCTCGATCCCGACCGGTTTCTTGGTGGCGACATGAAGCTCGATGCCGCCGGAGCGCGCGCTGCCGTCGGCAAACTCGGCGCGAAGATCGGCCTTTCGCCGGAAGAAACGGCATGGGGCATCTTCGAGGTGGTCTGCGAACAGATGGCTGCCGCCGCCCGTGCCCATGCCACCGACCGCGGCATCGACCATCGCGGCCTGCCGATGCTCGCCTTTGGCGGCGCCGGGCCGGTTCACGCCTGTCTCGTTGCCGATCTGATCGATTCCAGCCAGGTGATCTATCCGCCGCTTGCCTCCGTTCTGTCGGCCTTCGGAACGCTGGTAACGCCGGCCAAGATCGATCTGGTGCGCAGCCAGCTGTCCCCGCTCGACCGCATCGACTGGGCCGAGGCTTCAAGGGCAATCGACGCCATGATCGAGGACGGCGGCCAGACCCTGCAGGAAGCAGGCATCGATCCCGGTCAGGTCGAATATACCTTTGCCGCCGACCTGCGCTATCTCGGCCAGCAGTCGGAACTGACAATCGAACTGCCCGGCGATCCGCGCCGGCATCGCGACGCCTGCGAGATGCGCCAGCGTTTCGAAACGGAATACGAATCCCAGTACGGCCTCAAACTCAACGACATGGCGGTGGAACTCGTCGGCTGGCGGGTCACCGCCAGGGGAGCGGTTCCCGACCGTGCTGCGGCAACGGCGCTTGCCCGAGGCGAAAGCCCGGCCCCGCGCTACCGCATGGTCCATTTCCGCTCCGGCGCCCGCGATGTGCCGGTCTACGACCGCAGCGAACTGACGCTCGGCACCGAAATCGAAGGTCCGCTGATCGTCGAGGAGCGGGAAACGACCATTTTTATCCAGCCGGGCTGGACGGCCAGCCTGCATGAAAACGGCTCGATCATCGCCAGCAAGAACACTGCCAACAACAACAGGGACAACTGACCATGGATGGCGTCGAACTTCAGATCTTGTGGTCCAACCTGATCGGCATTGTGTCCGAGCAGGCACGCGCGCTTCAGCGCATCGCCTTTTCGCCTATCGTGCGGGAGGCTGGCGATCTTGCCAACGGGCTGTTCGATGCCCGCGCGCGGATGGTTGCACAGGCGGTAACCGGCACGCCGGGGCACATCAATTCACTGGCTGCTGCCGCCGGAAACCTGCTTCAGCATGTGGACGAAGGCAGCCTCAGGCCCGGCGACGTGCTGATCACCAACGATCCGTGGATGTCGGCCGGCCACTTCTTCGACATTACCGTCCTGTCGCCGATTTTCCGCGGTGACAGGATCATCGGCTATGCCGGATCGACGATCCACCACACCGACATCGGCGGCTACGGCATCGGTTCGGGCGCCCGCGACATCCACGAGGAGGGCCTGTGGATCCCGGTTCTCAAGCTTTATGAGGAAGGCAAGCCCAACCACACCCTGTTCGAGATGATCAAGCGCAATGTGCGCACGCCGGATGCGCTGATGGGCGATCTCGGCGCCCAGGTCTCTTCGGGCATGATCGCAGCCCAGCGGCTCAACGCACTGTGCGACCGATACGGCCTCGACGACATCGAGGCCCTTTCCGACGAGATCATCGACCGTTCGGAAGCGGCAACCCGCGAAAGCATCCGCAAACTGCCCGGCGGCACTTATCATGGCGAAAGCAGTTTCGATGTGCCGGGCGGCGATATCGTCACGCTGAAGACGGCTGTCATCATCGACGCCGACAAGGGCGAGATCACCATCGATTTCGCAGGTTCCTCGGGCAGGAGCGCCCGGGGCATCAATGTGGTGCCGGCCTATACCCAGGCCTATGCCACCTTCGCGGTGCGCTCGACGCTCAATCCCGACCTGCCCAACAATGCGGGAAGCCTGTCGCCCATCAAGCTGAAACTGCCGGAGGATTGCATCGTCAATGCGACCTATCCCTCGCCGGTCAATGCGCGGCATGTCGTCGGCATGTATGTCCCCTTCCCGATCCTCAACGCGCTGGCGGAAGTGGTTCCCGGAGAGGTGGTCGCGGAAGGGTCGGGCGCGGTATGGACGATCCAGATCCAGGGACGCGATGAGACCGGGCGCGCCTTTACCTCCTCGATGTTCAACTATTCGGGCGGCATGGGCGCTCGGGCGGGAAAACCGGGACTTTCCGCCATCTGCTATCCGACCGGCGTGTCGGCGGTTCCCGTCGAAGTGCTGGAGGCAGCCTATCCGATCGTCTTTTCGTGCAAGGAACTGGAGCGTGGCACCGGCGGCAAGGGCGCACAGCCCGGCGGCGACGGCCAGCGCATCGGCTTTTCCATGCGCACCGGCCAGCCCTGGCTGCTCAATACGGTGCCGAGCCGTCTGAAGGCATCTCCCCAGGGACTGCTCGGTGGCGAGGCAGGCGCAGCGGGCCGGTTCGAGGTCAATGGTGTGCCGACAATCCTTTCAGGCAAAACCGACATGAAGCCGGATGACGCCATCCTGATGGTGACGCCAGGCGGCGGCGGCTTCGGCAAGGCGTGAAACACAGGAAAACAAGGAGGAAGATCATGAGCGAAGAAAAACTTGAACCCTTCCGCATGCCGGTCAAATGGGAAGACCTGCCGCGCTTTATCGTGCGCGATCACGTCAGCCGGGCCGGTTTCCGGGGCGAGGATGTGCTGCTGGTCATGAACTATCTGGAAAAGGGCATGACGCTCGGCATGCACAAGCATCCCTTCGAGCAGATTGCCGTGATCCTGACCGGGCGCATGCGCTGGACGGTGGGCGACGAGACGTTCGAGGTGGGTGCCGGCGAAGTGCTGCGCGTGCCGCCCAATGTGATGCATGGCGGCATCCCGATTTCCGACGAGGTGGTGATGAACCTCGATATCTTCTGCCCAATCCGCGAGGACTATCTCGAAATCGTCGACCACCAAAAGGCCGACTTTGCGGACGGCTGAGCCAGGGAGGCCGTCATGAGCCGGGAGATCATTCTCACCGCTGCCGTCAACGGCGGCAATCCGAAAGCCCATGAGATCAACGCCAACCTGCCGGTTTCGCCGGTACAGATCGCTCAGGCTATCGGTGAAGCTGCCGAACTGGGTGCGGCCATCGCCCATTTTCACGTCCGCGATCCGCAAACCGGCCTGCCCTCGAACGACCCCGCCCTGTATCGCGAGGTCGTGGAGCGGGTGCGGGACAGCGGTACCGACATCCTGCTCAATATCACCTGCTCGATGGACGGCATGGTGCATCTCGACGGAAATGGCGGGATCGGCGCCGAAACCACATGGAAACCGGCGCAGGGCCGGGTCGCCCATGTGCTCGATCTCAAACCCGCCATCGCCACGATGGATTGCGGCACGTTTGCCGTCGGCGACGCCATTCACGTGGCGCGCAGCTGCGATCTCACCCAACACGCGCAATTGCTCCGTCAGGCGGGGATCAAGCCGGAAGTCGAATGCTTCGATTTCGGTCATCTCGAAACCGCGCTGCGCATGATGGCAGACGGCGCTTTCGCCAGCCCGCCGTTTTTCCAGATCTGCCTGGGCACGGCCTATGGCGGGGCACCCGCGACCCGCGAGGCATTGCAGGCCATGCAGTCCCGAATGCCGCCCGATGCCGAATGGGCAGCCTTTGCCGCCGGCGCGGACAATCTGTGGGTGATGGAAGCGGCAATTGCCGCCGGCGGTCATATCAGGACCGGACTGGAAGACACGCTGCTGACCGGGGATGGCGAGCCAGCAACGAATGCAGGTCTGCTTTTGCAGGCAAGAGACCTCGTGGAACGTCTGGGAGACAGGCTTGCTTCACCGCGTCAGGCAGCCGAAATGCTGAAAATAGCAGTGGGCTGAAGCGTCCGGAGCTAGGCCGCCTGGCCGGTGGACGCGGGAGCGGCGCCACGGCGGTCGACCAGCCAGTCGGTAGCCATGGCCGAGGCCCAGATGGCAAACAGCGTTACCCAGGCGGTGATCGCAAAGACGCTGGCGCCGGTGACCCCTGCCCCGACGGCACAGCCGCCGGCGAGCATGCCGCCGAACCCCATCAGCGCAGCGCCGAGAAGGTAACGCCGCATGGCCGGCCCGCCCTCGAAACCCTGCAGCGCCAGCTGGCCGGTCAGGGCCGCAGCGAGGAAGGAACCCAGAAAGACGCCGGGCACCAGACCGATATCAAACTCGATGGCATTGCCGGGCGGGCTCAGAAACATCATCAGCGTATCGGCGGAAGGGCCGGTAAAGGTGACCCCCTCAAGCTGTACGGGTTCGAAGGCGATGCGGCCCATTTCGGCGGTGAACAGCCAGGCTGCCGGTATCGCCAGACCCGCCAGCATGGCGAAGAAGGTGACCTTGAAGCCATTCTTGCGGAAAAAGGAAAACAGGAGCGCCAGCATGAAGGCGAAGACACTTGCAAGCAGCGCCATCTGCGACGACATGCCAAGTGCTTCCAGCAGCGAGTTGCCGCCGATCGTCTGGGTGGTCGCAAGGCTTGCCACCGCCTCGCGGGCGGGCGACAGAAAACCCCTTAGGCTTGCCTGCGCCACCACGGCGAAGACCAGACCCGAGAGCAATGCCCGAAGGTTGCCCGTTGCCGACAGGACCAGCAACCGGCTGGCGCAGCCGCGTGCCAGCACCATGCCGGTGCCGAACAGCAGGCCGCCGATCAGCGCGCCGGAAATGCTCTGCGGCGAGGCGATCTGGCGCGATTCGGCTGCAGGCACCATGCCGGCCAGATCGGCAAGCTGGGTACCGAAGACGGCAACGGTGAAGACGACGAGCCAGATCGCCGTTCGGTTGCCGATGCTGCCGCGGGAAAACTCGACCGCCGCCGCGCGCAGGCAGAACTGGCTCTGCTGGGCGGCAATGCCGAATATCATGCCGACGAGAAGCCCCCCCAAGGCGAGGGTCTCATTTTCCCCGATACGGTCAACAAGCTGCAACAAATCCATCGTGACATGATGTGGCAAAACCTGCGGCTTGAGATTGACCTGTATCAAACAGCGTGGGAAATATGCAGGAATTATAATATATGGGAGGAAACTTGCATGCCCTACACATTCAACCGCCGGCAATTGCTTGCTGCCGGTCTTCCGGCAGCCGGTTTCCTGCTTGCGCCGCAGCTTGCATGGTCGAAGACCCAGATCGGCTCGAAGACGGTCTCAACGCTCTCGGACGGGCATCTGACGCTGCCGATCAACTTCATCTTTCCCGATGTGCCCCAGGATGAACTGCAGGCACTGCTGTCGCGGATGGCGGCAAGCTGGAAGCGATCGAACCGCCCTGCAACCTCACCCTGCTGGAGGACGGCGAACGCAGGGTATTGTTCGATGCCGGATCGGGACAGAATTTCATGCCGACCGCCGGCAAGCTCGGCGACGCGCTGGCAGAAGCAGGCATCGATGCGGAGACAATCACCGATGTCATCTTCACCCATGCCCATCCGGACCATTTGTGGGGGATCGTTGACGATTTCGATGAGATCGCCTTCCCTTCCGCGCAACTGCACTTTCCGCGTGCGGAGTGGGACTACTGGTATGACGAGAACACTGCAGAGAGTCTCGGCGACGCGCGAAAGACCTTCGCTGTGGGTGCCCGCAACCGGCTGGAAATGATGGAGGAGCAGGTGAGCCTGTTCGATGCCGGCGCCGAGGTCTTGCCGGGCGTCGAGGCCGTCGACAGCCGCGGGCATACACCCGGACATACCTCATACGTCATTCATGGCGGCAATGGCGACGGTGTGATGGTGGTGGGCGACGCGATCTCGAATGCCGCAGTTTCCTTCGCCAGACCCCAATGGCCGACCGGTTCCGACCAGGACAAGCAGCAGGGCATCAAGACCCGCGTCGCATTGCTTGACCGGCTGGCGACCGACAAGCTCGCAATCGTCGGCTATCACCTGCCCGATGGCGGCATGGGCCGGGTCGAACGCGACGGCACTGCCTACCGCTTTGCCAGCGGAAGCTGACCACGCTCTGCGGCGGCTTCCCACAACAGGCAGCGAATGGGTGGACATTCTCCCTCATTGTGATTACGTTAGGTAATATTCCGTAACGTAAGGCATATTGGAGGGCTTCCATCATGGAAAGTGATGCAATCGAGCAGGCCTCGGCAGGCTGGAACTGGCTCGTCGCCAATTCGATGAACGTTCTGTATGCGATCATCATCATCATCCTGGCGCTGCTTGTTGCCGGGTTCGCCAAGCGGATGATCGTACGAATCGCCAATGCAAATGCCGCGCTGGACGACACGCTGTTCGAGTTTCTCGGCAGCCTGGCGCGATACGCAATCCTCGCCTTTGCCGGTCTGATGGTGCTGGAGCGCTTCGGCATCACCACCACCTCACTGGTGGCGCTGATCGGTGCGGCGGGGCTGGCGATCGGCCTGGCGCTGCAGGGAACGCTGTCCAATCTGGCCGCCGGCGTGATGCTCTTGCTGTTCCGCCCGTTCAAGGTTGGCGACTTCATCGACGGGGCCGGCGTATTCGGCAAGGTCGACACGATCAGCCTGTTCACCACCGATCTCGTCACCTTCGACAATCAGCAGATCATCGTTCCCAACAGCGAGTTGTGGGGCACCAAAATCGTCAATCACAGCCAT
>JAMLIH010000029.1 GCA_023954255.1 Phyllobacteriaceae bacterium
TGGGGAAACCCTGCTGCTGCAATACTACGCCAATTCGATCGCGCATCTGCGAAAACCGGCCGCGAAATCTCGCAAACGGGGGGCAGGAAAGGCAGGATCACAAACGCCGGGCAGGCCCGAAGCCCTGCTTGATACGGCTCCAACGGCATCAATTCTTACCGATAATTAAGTTGTCCTGCCGTCAGCGCTGCCCGATACCTTTGCCTCCGATACCTTTGCTAATACCGGGACTTTCAGGAGCACGCCATGACGACCCGACCGGACGGATATTCACTTCTTTCCATTGCCCTGCACTGGATTGCGGCGATTGCCGTAATCGCCCTTTTCATCACCCATGAGGGCGAGCGTGGAAGCGCCCAATACGCCTTTCACGTCGGTGGCGGCGCGCTTCTCGGCATCATCATCATCTGGCGCGTTCTGCGGCGGCCACTGCGCGGCTTTCCCGCCAAGCCGGACCAGCCTGCAATCCTCAACCTCGTCTCCACCGTCGTCCTATGGGCCTTGCTTGCTGCCATGCTGATCACCGTGGTGACCGGCTATTTCCTGCCCTGGTCGCTCGGCGCGCCCATCGACATTTTCGGCATTGCCCAGATTCCCTCGCCCATGGGGCGCTCCCACGGCCTGCACGAGGCCATGGAGGAAATTCACGAAATCACCGGTCAGGCCATCCTGCCGCTCGTGGCATTGCATGTCCTCGGCGCGCTGAAACATGCCATCATCGACAAGGATGGCGTGATGCAGCGCATGGGCCGCGCGATAGGCGGCGGCCACTAGGAAAACCATTCTCCCGCCGGTTGCCTACGGCCCGGGCTTCAGAATGAACCGGCCGGAGACGGAACGGCCGTAGTCTTCCAGCCGGGTCACCATCGGCACGTATTCGAGCTTGGCCCATTTCTCCGCCAGATCGTCATAGTGCGGCGACATCACATTGCCGCTCTGGCCGGTCGAAATGATGAACTGCGACTTTTCCAGATCAGCAAAGTCGTAGACGGCCCGCAAAGCAGAACCGTGCACTCCGGCATAGGGCTCGTCCTTGCTGAAGTCGTTGGAGTTGCGCAACAGCGTGTACGTGCCGCCATCCATCTCCTTGCGGATGGTGAAGAAGCGCGACAGCGCCCCGACCCGGCTGAACGGCCTGTGCTCGTGCAGCGTCTTGTGGGCATCCCCCCAGCGCCATTTGCGCCAGTCGGCGCCATACGCCGCCTCCAGTTCCTTGAGCGCATCACCGACAGCGGCAAACAGGACATCGCCGCAACTCTCGTTGGGAGGCGTGACCACATCATTGCACCAGTTGCGGGCGCCGGTGGAGCGCAGCATGGTCAGCATGCGCGTCAGGCTGCCCCTCTCCACCAGGCCGAAATCCTCCTGCAGATCGTCCCTGAGCATGCGTGCCTGCAGATTTCTGTGCCACGCCGTCAGGATCAGCGGGAATGGCGAATTGACATCCATCATGCCGTCCCATTGCTGCAATGCCTGCTGAAGCTCCTCGTTGAGCCGCACGCCCTGCGGAATGAGACGGAAAGCCTCGTCGCGGAAGGCAACCAGCCCCGGCGAGTAGCGGTCGGCCTGGGCCTTCTTCATCGTCTCGAGCGACTGCTTTTCGCTGGAAGTGACAAACAGCTCTTCCACCCGATGCTGGCGGAAGGCCTCCGCCCAGTCATAGGTGATGTGGTTCCGGTAGCCCTCCGGCAACCAGTTGGAGTTGGCGGTCGCCACCGCGCCCTCCGAAGGGTTGAAGCGGGTCGGCAACTGCGCCGGATCGAGATAACCCTGCCAGTCGTAGAAATCGATCCAGCCCGGGACTGGTGCGCGGCCGGCAATCCGGTTGAGCGGCGAGCGCACCGGCACCCGGCCCGAGGCGATCAGCCCGATATTGCCGGTCACATCGGCGACCACCACCGATTGCATCGGCGAAACGTTGCGCCGGGCAGCCTCCAGAAAGCCCGGCACATTGCGCGCATCCGACATCGCCATCACCCCGTCGAAGGTGATGTCGTCTTCGGCCAGCGCCGTCCAGGAAAGTGCTGCAACATGGCCCTTGGGCAGCAATTCGCCAATCGAACGGTAGCCCTCGGGCAACACGGGGCCGTGGCGCGTCGTGCGGCGGGCCAGCGCGATATCCTCTCCACCCTTCACCTTGATCGTCAGCGCTTCCTCAGCGAAATCCGCAAAGCCTTCCGGCGTGCGGTACTGCCCGGGATTGTCAGGACTCAGTTGTTCCAGGAAGAGGTCCTGGGAATCGAGATAGGTCGTCGTCAGCCCCCAGGCGAGCCAGTCGTTTCGGCCGGACAGAACAAGCGGCGTTCCCGGCAAGGTGCCGCCGATCAGGTTGCGGGTTTCCTCCCCTTCCTGCCAGCGCAGATGGGCGAGATAGAACGTGCTGGGCGCCGTCAGGCCCAGATGCGGATCGTTGGCCAGCAGCGGCTTGCCGGAGACGGTCTTCGAGCCGGAAATCGCCCAGTTGTTGGAAGCCGGCAGTTGCAGCGTCCAGGGCGCGGTGGCCTTTGCCGATTCCTCGACCGGCTGGGTGCGCGGCGCCTTGTCGAAACCGTACAGCGCCTCCAGATTGGGCAGCACAGGCGGATTGTCCCGTTCGTTCGCCGGGTAGATTTCCTCGATCTGGCGGGCGGTAAACCGGCGGCCGGCCAGCGCCAGCCTTCCGATTTCCTCATCCATGTTGGCATCGAGCGTCAGCGCCATCACTTTCAGCAACGCGACAGGCTGCCAGGCCTCCCACGGTTCGGGCTGGTGGCCAAGGATGATGAACTCGACGGGAAGCGAAGGTTCGAGCTTTCCGGTCTTGCGGGCGATCCAGGCGTTGACCCCTTCCACATAGGCGGTGATCACGGCCCTGTTTTCGGGCTTCAGCCGCTCGAAGGAGGCTTTCGCAGCAGGTGCAATGCCCAGCGTCCTGAGAAATCGGTCGGAGGAAACCGCATCCGCCCCGAACATTTCCGCCAGCCTGCCCTGCCCCGCCATGCGCAGCACTTCCATCTGCCACAGCCGCTCGCTTGCATGTGTCCAACCGAGCGCGCGCACCGCGTCAAGCCTGCTCTGCGCCTCGATATGGGGAATGGCGTATTGATCCTTGACGATCGACACGGGTGCCGAAAGCCCGGTGATCGCCGCTTCGCCCTCGGCAGGCGTCACCGTATTGCGCAACAACCCGTAGGCGCCTGCCAGCATCGCCGCCACCAGAACGAACAGCGCAAGCGATCCGAAACCCAACCAGCGAAACAACCGTTTCATGTATCTGCCCTCTCCCGAATATCCCGGGCGACATTGCCGCCGCCGCCCGGCAATGGCAAGCTTCGGCAAGCGCAAATCACCGGATGTACTGACCCGTGAAACCTTTATTGTCCGCCGGAGAACTGATCGGCTGCCTCAAGGCCGAGGCAAAAGAGGAAAACCGCGCCGGCATGGTGCGATTCGGCATTCCGGCCGACAAGGCGCTTGGCGTGCCCAAACCCGCCATCCGGGCCATCGCAAGGCAAACCCGCAAGGATCACGCCCTGGCGCTTGAACTGTGGAAGGCCGGCATTCTCGAAGCCCGTATTCTGGCGAGCCTCATCGCCGAACCGGCGAAGGTTACCCGCGCCCAGATGGAGGATTGGGTCTGCGATTTCGATTCCTGGGATATCTGCGACCAGGTCTGCGGCAATCTTTTCGACCGGGTGGCGGCAGCAGAAGAAGCCATCCGTGACTGGCATATGGATGAGCGCGAATTCGTCCGCCGAGCCGCCTTCTCCACCATAGCCTGGCGCGCGGTGCATCAGAAGAAACTGCCGGATGAAACCTTCCTCGCCTATCTGCCGATGATCGAGGCTGCATCCACCGATAGCCGCAACTTCGTCAGAAAGGCCGTCAACTGGGCGCTGCGCCAGATCGGCAAGCGCGATCTGCGGCTTCACGCAGCAGCGCTTGATGTCTCGCGAAAGCTTGCCGCTTCCACCGGCAAAACCGCCTCCTGGATCGGCCGCAATGCGGTAAAGGAACTGGAGAACGGCAGGCTGATCGAACGGCTTCAAAGCCGCGAGGCGCGCTAACCTTCCCCGGTTTGCACCGCCCGCTTCAATTGGTCGTGATACCATGGACAAGGTTGCCCGCCCTGCGGCACAATGAAGGCACACCGAAACGGCAGAGGGAGGAGACCATGCCGTTACCGTTATCAGGCCAGTCATCAGTTTTATTACCCGTTCCGGTGTCGCGAAGGACCTTCACCTGGATGGCCGCAGCCGCACCACTGCTACTTGCGACGGGCAGCCTCGGGGTACGCGCCGCAGAACTCAACGATGACGGCCTCCATGTCCAGCCCTGGTTCATGGAGACCTTTCTCGATCTTGCCGAGGACAAGGCGGAAGCTGAAGCGCAGGGAAGGCATTTCGCCGTTCTGTTCGAGCAGCGCGGCTGCCCCTACTGCCGCGAAATGCATCAGGTCAATTTCGCCCGCGACGACATCGCCGATTACGTGAAAGCGAATTTCGGCATTCTGCAGCTCAACATGTGGGGTGCGCGCGAAGTCACCGACTTCGATGGCGAAGCCATGGAAGAGCGCGATCTCGCCCGCAAATGGAACGTCAACTTCACGCCGACCATCGTTTTTCTGCGCAAGGACGGCTCCGGCACTGCATCGCAGATGGAAGTTCTGCGCATGCCGGGCTATTTCAAACCCTTCCACTTCATTTCCATGTTCGAATATGTCGCCGCAGCGAAATACGATGGCGGCGAGGGTTTCCAGCGCTATTTGCAGGAAAAGTTCCAGCGTTACGAAGCCGAGGGGAAAAAACCCGACGTCTGGTGATGCTGCCCCGAATTCACGCCTTGTCGAGCATCATGTAGTCGAGCGGCAGGGTCATCGTGTCCTTGATGCGCTCCATGGCGAAGGTCGAGGAGACGTCTTCGATCTCGATATCGGAAACCAGCCGCTTGTAGACGGCGTCATAGGCGGCAATGTCGGGCACCACTACCTTGAGCAGATAGTCGATCTGCCCGCTCATGCGATAGAAACCGACCACTTCCGGCATCTTCGAGATAACCTCGGAAAACCGCTTCAGCCATTCCGCATTGTGCTTGTCGGTGCGGATCGAAACGAACACCGTCACGCCGACATTGACCTTGCCGGGATTGAGCACGGCCACACGCCGCTCGATCACCTTGTCCTCTTCCAGTTTCTGGATGCGGCGCCAGCACGGCGTGGTTGAAAGTCCGACCTTTCTGGCGATGTCGGCAACCGGCATGGTCGCGTCTTCCTGCAGGATGGAGAGGATTTTCCGGTCGGTGCGGTCCATGGATAAACTCGCAAACAAATAGGCCAAAACCAAAAGAGAATAGAATGACGTTCTCCTGGTCAACCGGATTCTGGCGGCTTTTGAAAAAATAACCCAAACGTTGCCGGATCGCCGCATAAGGCTGCTGCCGGGTTGACGATCATTCAGACCATCGCCTGAATCGTTTTGCGAAGGACCGGCAGCAAGTCCTTTTCAAACCACGGATTTTTCTTCAACCATGCATTGTTGCGCCAGGAAGGATGCGGCAGCGGGATCACCCGGCAGCCGGGTGCTTTCGCGGTTTCGTCCCCTTTGCAATCGCCATTGAAGTAGCGCTCCCAGTTGGTGACGGTGTCTGTGACCGACTTCGCAGCATCGCTGCCCAGATGGTAGGCGAAGGCAGCCCCGCCGATGACCAGCTTCAGTTCAAGCTGCGGCATGGCGGCAAACACGAGGTCATGCCAGGTCTGGCGGCATTCACGGCGCGGCGGCAGGTCGCCGCCATGCCTGTCATAGCCCGGAAAGCAGAATCCCATCGGCACGATGGCGATGCGCCCGGCATCGTAGAAGATCTCGCTTGAAACCCCCATCCATTCGCGCAGCCGGTCTCCCGACGGATCGGTGAACGGCACGCCGGACTTGTGCACGCGGATGCCCGGCGCCTGTCCGCATACGGCAATCCGCGCCGTCGGTGACAGGACGGCGACCGGCCTGGGCTCATGCGGCAATGGCTGGCGCAGCGGTTGCTCGACACAGACCCGGCAGCGGCGGATATCCTGATGCAGCTTTTTGAGGTTTCCTGCCATGCCCGCCAATGGCGCCCCTCAATCGAAGGCTGTCGAAGGCCGTTGGCCGATGCGCTCAAACCAGGCTTTCAGATTGCCATGCGCCTCGTCCATCGCAATGCGCGCAGGCTTCATGAACTGACAGGCAACGAAGGCGGAGATGTCGGCAATCGTGAAACGGTCGCCGGCAATGTACTCTCGGCTGGCCAGTTCCCGGTCGAGAATGCCCATGAAGCGGGCAGCCCTTTCCTGGTTGATCCTGCCCCACTCGGCAATCTGCACCGGCTCGATCTTACTGGCACCGGGATGCAGATGACGGAAGCTGAAGGCCACCGGCATCATGAAATTGAGCTCCACCCGCCGCTGCCACATCTCGATCTGCGCCTTTTCCAGCGGCGTGCGCCCCATGAGATTGGGCTCCGGCACTGTCTCCTCGAAATAGCGGCAGATCGCGACGGTCTCCGCAAGAAAGGTTTCGTCGTCGAGTTCGAGTACCGGCAGGCCCTGCATCGGGTTCATCCGGGTAAAGGCTTCCGACTTCTGTTCCAGCGCGTTGATGTCGTATTGCACGCGCTCGATCTCGATGCCCTTCTCCTTGAGAAATATCTGAACCCTGCGGGGATTGGGCGCCCGCCCGCCATCATGCAACCGCATCGCTTCTACTCTCCAAACCAGTTCGTCACCGACCGCAACCACAACCGGCCGCGATTGACAAGGCTGCTGGCGAGGCCGGCGGCTGAACTGCCGCCAGGATCGGCCTCCTCCGCCCGGCCATGCAACTCACGCCAGTCGCGCGGGCGGTCGAACTCGCCGGCCCAGATGCCGCTGCCATTCTGGCGGGCAAGGCGCTCCTCGGCCTCGTAGTCACCGAACGATACCGCCCATCCCTCCAGCACCATCTGCCGGTTGATATCGGTTCCGCCCTTCCTGCAGACCACCAGCAGGCGATCGAACTTGTCGATTTCGCCGCCACTGCAGGCGATCCCTCCCTGGCGGACGAACCGGCGCAATTGCTGCGCAGCTTCCCGTCCGCAGGGCCAGATGGTACCGTTTCTGCGGCAGGTCTGGGAATATTCCGGCGCATCAATGCCCTGAAGCCGGTAGCGTTGGCTGCCCAGTTCCAGACTGTCCCCGTCAAGCACCCGGAATGCGCCGCGCACCTCCTGTTCGCCCAGCCGGGCAAACCAGGCAGCGCCTATTGCCACCATCAGCATGAGGCTGGCAGCGGCAAAATAGTCGGCAATCCTGCGCAACCGGCGCCGCCACACGGGAACGCCGTTGTAAACCCCGCGCCGCCCGCGCCTGCTGCTGCCGTCACGATTGCCGGAAAAAGCCAAGAAATCCCCGCTTTCGAGCCTCGCCGAAGAGGCTCTGCCTGAACCAACTCTAAACAGGATATTAACCATTCCTTTCTAGGTTTTCCTAACAGTCAGCCAGTGCGCCCTTCAAACCCTTTTCCCTGGCACGGGAAAGCGGCGATTTGGGCGCCTAGGCTGTGGCAAAGGCTGGGTTATCCCGACTTTCGGCAAACGGAAGGATGATCCAGTCGGTTGATTTTGTTCGTGGATTCAGGGTTTTCGGCTTTGCAGAATCCTGAATTGGCCCAACGCCATTCGATGCAGGCCGGAATCAGGGCATGAGCCAGAGGCAGTCACAATCCACCGACAAGATCATTGTCGACCGCACAAAGCGCCGCTCCGCCTCCGGCAAGATGATCAGCGAGGCGCGCAAATACGCGTCTTCCAGCATGCACCGTCCCGTCAAGTACGAGGTCGAGCGGCTGCATTCCTATGCCGAGAACCACGTCAACGCCAAGCTCGCCCTGCCGCTTTTCGTCATGATCATCGCCGTGGTCTCGACCCAGTGGGTCGGCGCCATGCTCGCTGCCTACTGGGCGGCAATCGTCATCCTGTCCTATGGCGTCCTGTTCGCCGTTTCCAGCCGCTACCTGCAGACGGATGGCGACGAGAAGGACCTGCCGAAATGGCGCCGCCGCTTCATGGGCGCGCAACTGCTCGTCGCCTTCGCCTGGTCGATTTTCGCCTTCTATCACTGTGCCAGCTGCAACATCGCCGACACCTTCCTGATCATCCAGTTCTCCGCCATCCTGGTGTTCCAGGCGGTTACGATGATGCTGTCGCACAGTTTCGGCGCCAATCTGCTGATGACCTCCGCGCCGCCGACGATCGTGCTGGCACTGCGCCTGATCCTGACCTTTCAGCCGGCCCCGCTTGTCATGGGCGGCATCCTGATCGGCTCGCAGGTGTTCTTCTACTTCGTCGCCAACCGCTTCCGCATCTCGATCCTGTCCGCCCTCGCCCACCACCATGAGCGCGAGAACCTGATCGCCGAGCTTGAAACCGCCAAGTCGATGTCGGAGGAAGCGCGCCGCCGCGCCGAAGAGGCAAACCTCGCCAAGTCGCGGTTTCTGGCCACCATGAGCCATGAACTGCGCACGCCGCTCAATGCCATTCTCGGCTTTTCCGAGGTCATGCAGGGCGAGGTTCTGGGACCTCTCGGCAACGATACCTACAAGGGCTACATCTCCGACATTCACGCCTCCGGCACCCATCTGCTCAAGGTGATCAACGAAATCCTCGATCTTTCGCGCATCGAGGCCGGTCGCTACGAGCTCAAGGAGGAAGCGATCAAGCTTGCCCACATCATCGAGGAGGCAAACCAGATGGTGGCGCTCAAGGCGCGCACCAAGGGTGTGGAGATATCCCTTCAGGTAGAGGAAAACCTCCCGCTGATCTGGGCCGATGAGAAGGCGGTTCGCCAGATCGCGCTCAACCTGTTGTCAAACGCGCTGAAGTTCACCCCGACCGGCGGCAAGATCACCGTCACCGTCGGCTGGACCAGCCTTGGCGGCCAGTATTTCTCGGTACGCGATACCGGTCCCGGCATTCCCGAAGAGGAAATCCCCGTCGTGCTTTCCTCCTTCGGCCAGGGTTCGATCGCCATCAAGAGTGCCGAACAGGGCACTGGTCTCGGCCTGCCCATCGTCCAGGCGCTGATGCACATGCATGAGGGCAGGTTCGACCTCAAATCGGTGTTGCGCGAAGGTACGGTAGTGACCGCCAGCTTCCCGCGCTCACGCGTGCTGGAAATCATGGAAAAAACCGAAAATCTCGGTCATGAGCGCCAGCGCAAGGGCGGCCTGTACGCGGCCTCCAAAGCCGCCTCCTGACGCTCTCAAACCGTATCGGCAAATCCGTCATGGACGGCTGCCACCGCCTTGATCAGCCCGATTGCAAGCGCGGCCTGCATGCCTTCGCCCGATTGGCCGAAGCCTGCCAACAGATGCGGCATGCCGCATTCCTGCGCCACCAGACCGGCAAGACCGTTCGCTCCACCTCCCGCCACCGCGCAATGGGCGCAGGCACCGTTTTCGATACGGTTGAGCAGCAGCGCCACCACCCAAGCCCGGATGCCGCACAGCACCACCGGCACATGGTTGACCCTTGCCGACAGAATGGCGCCTGCCAGCGCCGAATGTTCGCGCCCTCCGAGCCGACGCAACAGCTCCAGTGGATCGCTCGCAGCCCCGTGCAAAACAACAGCACTTTCCACCTGCTGCGCCTGTTCCCCATCAGGGGCGATGCCGGCAGCAGCGAGTGCTGTTTCCCGATCCCATCCCACCACTAGTTCGAGCAAGGCGGCATCGGCCACCTCCCCGCCTCTGTCGAAGGCTGCCAGGCCCAGCAGGTCCACCCCGCCGGCAATCGCCTCCATGCCGAAGCCGATCGTGCCCGCCGATCCCTTCTCGTCCAAGGCGGCGGTTTCGGTGATGTCGTCGACCGGGATTTGCAGCGCGAGATCGAAAACCTTGAGGCCGATATCCTGAGCCGCGCAGATCTGGTTGACCGCACCGCCACCGGCCGCCAGCCGTGTCACGGCTGCAAGCGTATCCTCCTCAGCCGATTGTCCTTCAACACCATGAGTACCGGCAAACAGCGCCATCAGCGGCCTATCCACCTTCGGGCTCCTGCCGCTCCAGGCGGCCAGCCATCCGGCAAGCTCCGCCTCGCCGGGCATTGCGCCGAGCCGTGCCGCCAGTTGAGCGCTGCGTACCGCGGCAAGCGCGCGGGCCTGCTCATCGGCCTGCGGCAGCGCTGAAATCAGGGCGCGTATGTCGTCAAAGGGCAATCCGCTGAGCGCCACGCCTGTTTCCAATCCTGTGTTGAGGTGCCATTTCGAAAGAATGTCGCGAACCAATAGCGCCGCCGCCGCAAAACGCAACGCCTGCGCGTCCGTTCGGTGAAAATCTGTTCACAATGCTTGCAGGCCCGGCCGATCGTGCCTAACTGCCTGAGTGAAACGCCTGAACGGAAGCCGGATGACCGAAATCGCCTCCCCCTGCATTCTGGTCTGCTCGATCGACATGAAGACGGGCTATTGCTTCGGCTGCGGGCGCACACGCGACGAGATCGCCGGCTGGATGAACTACACGCCGCAGGAGCGCGCCGAGATCATGGACGGCCTTGAAGCCCGCCTCGCCACCGTCGAGCGCAAGCCGCGCCGCGAAACCCGGCGACGCAGGCTGGCGCGCGAGCGCGGCGGGGATATTGCCGCTGCCAGCATGCCGGACGGAGCAGCGGACCGTTGAAAACGCTCTGGATCATTCTCGGTCTGATCGGAGTGGGCCTCATCCTGCTCATTCTCAATCACGATCAGGGAACCGTATTCGGCATCGAGAACAACATGTTCGCCAGCCTGCTGTTTTACGGCGTGTGGGGCACCGTTATCGGCGCGGCCGTGCTGTCGCGCGGCTCGCTTGCCCAGAATGCCCGCAATGCCGCAGTCTGGCTGGGCATCATACTCACCCTGATGACCGGCTATATCTACCGCTATGAACTGCAGGATGTCGGCTCCGCGCTGACCGCAGGGCTTATCCCCGGCAGCCCGGTCTCCGGCCAAAACAGCGACGGCCGCGGTCAGGTCATGGTGGTGCGCTCGGCCAACGGCCATTTCGAGATCGATGCCGCCGTCAACGGCGAAAGCACCCGCTTTCTGGTCGATACCGGCGCCAGCAGCATCGTATTGACGGCAGATGACGCCGAAAGGGCGGGCATCGATACGGCAGCCCTCACCTTCTCCGCGCCGATCATGACCGCCAATGGCGCTACCACGGCAGCGCCGGTGACCCTCGGCACCCTCGACATCGGGGACATTCGCCGCGACCGCGTACGCGCACTTGTCGCCAGACGCGGCAATCTCGACACCAGCCTGCTCGGCATGAATTTTCTGCAGACCCTGTGGAGTTTCGAAATTCGCGGCGACCGGCTGATCCTGACCGATTGAACAGGTTTTGCTGTCTATGACAGGCTGACAAAGAAGCGGATGGCAACGATCAGCAGAAAGATGCCGAAGCCGATCTCCAACTGCCGTTTCGACAGGCTGTGGGCAGCCCTGACGCCCAGCGGCGCCATGAAGACGGTAATCGGGATGATCATCGCAAAGGCCAGCAGGTTGACATAGCCGAGCGAGAACGGCGGCAGGCCGGAAATGCCAAGCCCGACAAGAATATAGCCGATCACGCCGGGGATCGAGATCAGTACGCCCGTGCCGGAGGAAGTTGCCACCGCCTGATGCATCGGCCGGCCGTAAAGCGTCATGAAGGTGTTGTTCATGACGCCGCCGCCAATGCCCATGAAGGTGGAGAAAAAGCCGATCAGCCAGCCGATCACGGAGCGCACCGGCCCGGTCGGGATATCGCCCGAAAGCTTCCAGTTCTCCTTCGCAAACAGCAGGCGAAGCGCGATTGCCAGTGCGATACAGGCAAAGATCAGCCGCAATCCGGCGCCGGAAATCCAGGCGGTGACGATGGCAGCGCAAATGACGCCGACGGGAACCGGAATTGCAAAGGAACGCAGCAGGGCCATGTCGACTGCGCCGCGCGCGTGATGCTTGCGGAAACTCTGCAGCGAGGTCGGTACGATGATGGCAAGCGAGGTGCCGACAGCCACATGCATGCGCACGGCTTCGTCGATGCCGAGCGCCGTCAGCACCTGATAGAAAACCGGCACCAGTACAGCGCCGCCGCCAATGCCGAACAGGCCTGCCAGAAACCCTGCCACGACACCGGCAACCAGAAGGGCGATCACAAACGGATAGACTTCGCTCAGTGGCGGCAGAAATTCCACGCCGGTGCCCTTTCAGAGAGATTGAGACCGGTTGGTCTCCCGGAAAGCCCGCGAAAGGTCCGAGGCGGGCCGTCCAGCCTTACGCCGCGCACCCGGCAGCGTCAAGCAAGCCCGGCTTTACAGAACCACCACCGTCGTTCCCAGCGGCACCCGGTTGTAGAGGTCGATGACATGCTCGTTGATCATGCGGATGCAGCCGTTCGAAACGGCCCGCCCGATGGTCTGCGGTGCCGTCGTGCCATGGATGCGGTAGAAGGTATCGTAACCCTTGTCGAACAGGTAGAGCGCCCGTGCGCCCAGCGGGTTGCTCGGCCCGCCCGGCATGCCGTTCTTGTATTTGGCGTATTTACCAGGCTCGCGGGCAATCATCTCGTCGGTCGGCCGCCAGCTCGGCCACTCCTTCTTGGCATCGATGGTTGCCGTGCCCGACCAGGCCAGCGCATCGCGCCCCACCCCGACGCCATAGCGCCGTGCCGTGACCGGCGACAGGACGAGATAGAGGAAGCGTTTGTGCGTGTCGATGACGATGGTGCCGCGCTTGTGGCGGTTGGGATAGGCAACGATCTGCGGTTCGTATTTGGGATCGACCTTGAAAGGCTTCTTCGATTGCGCAGACAAGGCACTGTCTGGAACCCCCAGAATAGTTCCTGCCGCCAATACCCACATCGTAGCGCTGCAAACGAACCCGCGCCTGTTCATGGCAAACTCCTTACCGTTCGAAAAACCTGCTTCCGAAGACAAGTTTACCCAACGGCAAAATCGGCTTCAAGCGGATTTGCGCAGCGAACATTCGCCACCAGCTGCTTCCGCCGCCGCTTCCTCCAGCGCAGGCTTCACCAAACCGAAGGCCGCCGGCAGCACTTCAGGCCCCGCTCCCGGCCTGACCGCCTCGCTGCTCAGCATCTGCCGCCAATTGCGGGCGCCGGAAATACCCTGGAACAGGCCGATCATGTGGCGGGTGACGTGGTGCAGCTTTCCGCCGGATGCGATATGGGCATCCGCATAGTCAGCCATCGCGGCAATGAGATCTTCCCAGCCGACCGGTTGGCCGGTCTCACCATAAAACACCCGGTCGGCATGACGCAGAATGCCTGGCGTCTGATAGGCGGCACGGCCGAGCATGACACCGTCGAGCATGAGCCCGTCATGGCTCATCGCTTCCATCGCGTGATTCAAATCCTCAAGACCGCCGTTCAAGCCGATGAAACGACTCGGGTTTTCCCGCTTGAGGCGATAGACCCGGCCGTAGTCGAGCGGCGGCACTTCCCGGTTTTCCTTCGGACTCAGCCCCTGCAGCCAGGCCTTTCGGGCATGAACCCACAACCCGTCGGCCCCGGCCCTCCAGACGGCGCCGGCAAGCGCGTCCAGCGCGGGGCCCGTGTCCTGATCGTCGACCCCCAGACGGCACTTGACGGTCACCGGCAGGCTGGTGACGGATTTCATCGCCGCAACGCATTGCCCGACCAGGTCCGGCTCCTTCATCAGACAGGCGCCGAAGGTGCCGGACTGCACCCGGTCTGAAGGACAGCCGACATTGAGGTTGATCTCCGCATAGGGCCAGGCAGCGGCCAGTTCCACCGCCTTCGCAAGCTTGTCCGGATCGCTGCCGCCAAGCTGCAGCGCGACGGGGCCGGCCGTCTCGTCATCAAGCAGGCGCGCCCGGTCGCCATGGATAATGGCATCGGCCACCACCATTTCGGTATAAAGCAGCGCGTGCTTCGTCATCTGCCGGTGGAAGAACCGGCAATGCCGGTCCGTCCAGTCGATCATGGGCGCGACGGCGAAGCGGGACATGGCGGAATGTCTTGGGGTTTTGGCATCCATGGCGGATTATCTACTGCTCCGCCGCCGATTGGGCAACCGGGCGTGTGGATCGCCGGCGCTGGCAGCAAAGCCTCAGGACCGCGACCAGGCTCCTGCCTCGACCAGATCGAGCGGATGGCAGGGTGGCTGGTAGGGATCGACATCAAGCGCCGCCATCGCCACGGCCTTTTCGCCAAACTCCGCCAGCATCTGCTGCCGCGCCTCACCGGAAACACGCGGCGCCGCATAGGCGACAAATGGCTGCTCCGTGACGAAGCCCATATATTCGAGCCCCAACCGCTGCACCGGATAGAGAATATTCTCGATGGGGCCGTAGACTCCTTGCGGCGAAAACCGTTCCGGCGTGCCGCCTGTGGTGACACAGATCATTGCCCTGCGTCCGCGCAACAGGCCGGTGTCGAAACGGGCGCCGTCGACATAGGCAACACCATAGGCGAGAACGCGCTCCAGCCAGCCCTTCAGCATCGCGGGCGCAGCACCCCACCACAGCGGAAAGATCAAAATGAGGTTGTCGGCCTTGCGGACCCGCGCCTGCTCCCGTGCTATCTCGGCGGAGAACCCGTCTTCCCGCGCGGCCTTCGCCTGTTCAGACTGGTAATGGAAACGCGCCGGATCGGCGACGGTGGTGAAATCATGCCGTCCTGCAACGGGATTGAAGCCCTGCGCGTAGAGATCTGACAGTTCGACACTGTGTCCTGCCGCCGTCAGTGCCCTATACGCTGCATTGGCCAGCGCATGGCAGAACGAACCCGGCTCCGGATTGGCAAGAACGATCAGCACGTTCCTGCTTTCGCCCGCTACCATCATTCAGAACCCCACCCGGTCGCCGCCCTTGAGATTCAACCGTTCCCGTGCCTCCTGCGGCGTGGCAATCTCGAAGCCGAGCCGCTCCACCATGTCGCGGGCAATTCTGACTTGTTCCGCATTGCTCTCAGCCAGTCTTCCCTTGCCGGCCCAAAGCGAATCCTCAAGCCCTACCCTTAGATTGCCGCCCATCAGCACCGATTGCATGGCGACCGGCATCTGGTTGCGGCCTGCTCCCAGAACCGACCAGACATAGTCACTGCCGAACAGCCGGTCGGCCGTTCGCTTCATGTGGATGACATCCTCGGGATGGGCGCCGATGCCGCCAAGGATGCCGAACACCGACTGGATGAAGAAGGGCGGCTTGATCAGCCCGCGGTCGACGAAATGGGCACAGGTATACAGATGGCCGATATCGTAGCATTCGACCTCGAAGCGGGTGCCGTTTTCGGCACACGTGGTCAGGATGGTCTCGATGTCGGCGAAGGTGTTCTTGAATATCCGGTCGCGCGATCCTTCCAGATAGTCTTTCTCCCAGGCATGTTTGAGCGACTTGAAACGGTCTAGCATCGGATAAAGGCCGAAATTCATCGAACCCATGTTGAGCGAGGCCACCTCCGGCTTGAACTGCACCGCAGGCAGCAAGCGCTCCTCGATGGTCATGGTCGCCGCACCGCCCGTCGTAATGTTCATGACGCAGTCCGAGCGCTGCTTGATCGCCTGAAGAATGGGCTCGAAACGCTCCGGGCTCTGGGTCGGCGCGCCGTTGTCCGGGTCGCGGGCATGCAGATGCACGACCGCAGCGCCCGCCTCGGCGGCACCAACCGCCGCATCGGCGATTTCCTGCGCCGTGACCGGCAGGTGCGGCGACATCGATGGCGTGTGGATCGAGCCGGTAACGGCGCAGGTAATGATGATCTTGTTTGTCAACTCGGGTTCACTCCGTTTCAGCGGATATCGGTAAACGAATGGGGAAGGAAAAGCGTGAACTGCGGCACGAAGGTCACGATTGCCAGCACCACGAGGCATATTCCGATCAGCGGCAATGCCTGGCGGATAACCTTGATCAGCGGCTCGCCGGATGTGGCCGATACGATGAACAACAATATTCCCACTGGTGGCGTTGCGAGACCAATGACCACGTTGAGGACGGCCATCGCACCGAACTGTACCGGGTCCATCTGAACGATTGCCGCAATCTTCACCAGGATCGGCATGGTCAGGATGAGGATTGAAATCGGCTCCAGGAACATGCCCAGCACCAGCAGGAACAGGTTCAGCATGATCAGGATCAGGTAGCGGTTCTCGGTGATCGAAAGCACCAGGCTGGCGATCTGCTGCGGCACGCGTTCCAGCGTGAAGACGAACGACACGATCGCCGCCATCGATGTGATGAACAGGATCGATGCACTGACCAGCGCGGAGGCAATCAGCGCCTTCCAGATATGTTTCGGCGTGAGGTCGCGATAGAGGAACCCGATCAGCAGCGCATAGGCCACCGCCACTGCCGCCGCTTCGGTCGGCGTGAAGACACCGCCCTTGATGCCGACCACGATGATCAGCGGCAGGAAGAGCGCCGGCAGCGTGCGCCGTGTCGCCGAAAGCCGGTCCTTCCATGGCATCTTCTCGGTGATGGGAAATCCCTCCTTGCGCGCACGCCAGGAAGCGTAGACGAGCAGGCCGGCGCATAGCGCGATGCCCGGCACCACGCCGGCCAGAAACAGTTGCCCGATGGAAACGCCGGAAAGAACGCCATAGATGATCATCGCGATCGATGGCGGGATGATCGGCCCCATGACGGAACTGACACCGACAAGCGCTGCCGCATAAGCCTTCGGCATGCCCTGCTTGCTCATGGTGGGGATCAGGATGGAACCGAGCGCCGAGGCTTCCGCCGTGGCACTGCCCGAAATGCCGGCAAAAAAGCCCGACGAAAGCACCGTCACCGAGGACATGCCGCCCCGCCGGTGACCCACCATCGCCCGTGCGAAGTGGACGATGCGGTCTGTCACGCCGCCGACATTCATCAGATTGCCCGCAAGCAGAAACAGCGGGATGGTCAGCAGCACGAACTGGTCGACACCGGCCATCATGCGCTGCGGCAGCGCCAGAACGAGACCGCCATTGCCGGATAGGAACAGATAGGCCGTCCCGCCGACACCGAGCGCGAGCGCAATCGGCACACCTGTCGCCAGCAGCAGTAGAAAAGTTACGAAAAAGCCGCCCATCAGAGCTTTTCTCCCGCATCAGGTGCCGGCACGGCATCGGGCTGGTTTTTCAGGAAAGCCCGCACGGAACGGATGACATCGACGATGATGTGCATCGACAGAAGGAAACAGCCGATGGAAACCGAAACATAGACCAGCCTGACCGAAAGACCGGCAGGCCTGCCGAACAGGTTCTGGAAAATGAAATCCATGGCCGGAATGGTCTGGTTGGTAAAACGCGAGGCGTAATCCCAGCCATACCATGTCATGATCGCCAGAAAGCAGAGCACCGGCAGCGACAGCACGATGCGCAATGCGTGCCGCCAGCGCGGCGAAAGCATCAGCGGAAACACGTCCAGTGCCACGAACTGGCCGTTCTCATAGGCCAGTCCGAGCAGCAGGAAGGTCATCCAGATCAGCAGGTAGCGGCACAGTTCCTCCGCCCAGATAAGGGAGGAATCGAACCCGTACCGCGCGACGACTTGCGCGACCATGACCGTGACGATCAGCGCCATCAGGCAGCCGGCTGCCAGTTGCATGGAGAAGACATAGAACCGCCCCATCCTGGAAAGAAGCGACGGTTCGTCTTGCATTTCACGGTCAGACATCAAGCCCTCGTCCCTGCCCCCGCATCGGCAAGCCGCGCGACGGGCCAACCCGGCTGGTTCAGGTTAATCCCGCCGGTTTGGCGCGCCAAACCGGTCAGACGCTTCGCGCGACCTTCACGAATTCGCCGATAAGCGGTGACTTCTCGCTCCACTGGTCGACGATCGGGGCCACCTTGGCCTGCATCTCCGCCAGATTCTCGAGTTCGAAAATCTCGACACCCTTCTTGCGCAACTCGTCCCGCCCAGTGTGATCCTGCTCCTTGGTGTATTCAAGGGTGGCGGCAACCGACCGGCGGCCGGCCTCACGCATTGCTTCCTGCAGTTCGCCCGAAAGACCGTCGAAATAGGCCTTGTTGACGGCCGTGGTCGAATGCCACGGATAGTGGCCGGTAAGAGTGAAGTTCTTGCCGACCTCCCACAGGTTTTCGCCGAGCATCGAGGAAACGTTGATTTCGACTGCGTCGATGGTTTTCGTCTCCAGCGCGCCATAGACCTCGCCATAGGGAAGACCGATGGGCGTCGTGCCGACTGCTTCCCAGATCGCCTTGTGCAGCGGCACCGGCACGATGCGCGTCTTGAGGCCGGAGAACTCGGCAACCGTTTTCACCGGCGCGGCAACCGAAAGGAAGTGGCGCTGACCGATATCTGCCGTCGCTAGGCCAACCAGCCCGGCCGGCTGCAGATCGTCGTGAATCTTGTCGGCGATCTCGTTTGCCGCGATGGCGGCAAAGTGGTCGTAATCGCGGATCAGGAACGGAAGCTGATAGGCATCAAGACCGGGTCGGCCGGTCACGAGGGGGAACAGCACCCCGCTCGAATTGCTGATCTCGATGGTCCCTGCGGTCACCGACTCCAGGTTCTGCTTGTCGGTGCCCAACTGCCGGTTCGGGAAAATCTGCACGTCGAACGCGCCGGGCACGAGTTCCTCCAGCGCCTCGGCAAAGCTGGTCGCCATCCTGTGGCCCGGATGGATCTCGTTCGCCGCATGGGCAAAGCGCACCGACTGCGCGGCCGCCCTGGCGACCCAGGGCATTGCCAGCACGGCACTGCCGGCCAGGCCGGCCTTCATCAGGTTTCTTCTGGTAATCATTTCAATCCTCCCTTTTCACTGGGTTGTGATGCTTGATGCTCGCTTCCTCCCGGCTCCCACCCTTATTGGAGGTTGAGGAGCCACGCCGCATTGTCCCCGATCATCTTGCGGATGTCGGCCTTCGACACCTGCAGATCGAGAAGCATGCGAACGATTTGGCGATAGCCTTCGAGCGGACGCGGCGATCCCCTCAGGCCGAGATCGGAGGACAGCACCGTGCGGTCCACGCCAGCGACCTCGATATAATGGGCAAGATCCTGCGGCGTGAAGTGAAGGGCCGTGCCTTCGATGAACATGCAGATGGAGTGTTCGAGATACGCGCCGAGTTCGATCAGGGCACGCATGTCGTCATCCGTGCAGTTGACGACATAGGTCGGATGATTGACCAGCATGCGCTTGACGCCGCGCTTGCCTGCCTCCTCGAAAACCATGATCAGTTCGGCTGCCGGCAGATGACCGCCGGCGAGGATCATGTCCGCCTCTGCAACGATGTCGAGAACTTCCTTGGTTTCGTCGGAAACCCTGCCATTGGCATCGAGCGCCGAAAGCGGGATCGGATCGATCATCTTCTTGGCTGTTTTCGGGAAACTCTTGGCCGCCCCTTCCGTCTGGGCGATGTGGTTGGCCGCAGAAAGCGTCGGCAGCCAGATGATCTTCGCACCGATATTGGCGGCGTGGTTTACCGCATGCGGGTTGATGCCGCCGGAGGCATTGTTGAGCGCGAGGCCCGAAAACAGCCGGACCCCGGTATCCGGCACCAGCTTTTCCAGCATGACGGCATGCGCAACGCCGAGATAGAAATGATCCTTGTAGAGCAGCGCCCTGAACCTGGCTTCCGCCGCATCGAGCATGGCTTCATGGTGATCGAGAATTCGCGGCATCGCCGCAGGCCCGCTGTGGCAGTGCAGATCGACGGCGCCGACCAGCAGTTCGGCTACTTCATCATCCCGGTTCGCGCTCATGCTTTCTGTCATCTCGGTCTCGTTTCTGTTCGTGGGTCAGTCTGTCAGGTCTGTTGCGGCATCGGGTAATCGTCGGCGTTGAGAACCCAGCCCTCTTTCTGTGAGAAATCCATGCGCGGCGGACAGAAGATGTCGACGAGCTGGTTGTCGCCTGCTTCCATCCCGCGCGTGGTGTGGATGACCGGTGGCGGAATGACCGTCGAGGAGGGGGAGCCGCAGAACACATGCTGGTCCTCGCGCCAGTCGTTCATGTTGACGGTCCACGCCCATCTCAGGTGATGGGTGAACGAACCGTCGATCGCCAGCGAGCATTGCTCGAAATCGTCGTGGTGATGCGGCGACAGCTTGGTGATGTCGCGCGGGCCGACCTGCATATCGAGATAGTTGATCATGAAGGTGGTGCATCTGAAGATGCGCCCGAAACGCCCCGGTTCCTTCGGCACGTCGAGGGAATAGTGGCGGGTTTTCCAGCCGCCCACCGGCTCCGGCCAGGGCTCGAAGGGCGGGATGTGTGTTCTCGCCACGTCGTAGGCGCCGGCATTGGAACAAGCTTCGGCAAGATCATCCGACTTGACGGTGAAAAGACGTACCAGCGTACCACCTCGCGGCATTTCGATCTTGCTGTCGCCGGGCGGCACGAAGGCGATGGAAAACCCCGGCACATCGACGGTTTCGCCACCGGCGCTGATCCTTGCCGGCTGATCCGCATTTGGCAGCATGACGGCATATTCGTCAGGCTGACCTTTGCGCTCGAACACACCGCCCGGCGCAGCCTCGCCATAGGCCAGCACGAAGTTGTTGCCGCGATGCAGCCAGACCTTGCCGCTTGCATCCTCAAGCTGTGGCGGTTGCTCGTAGAACAGCGCAACCTGAGGCTCGGCGATCAGCCCCGTCATGGCCGGTGCCGTGCCCTTGCTTGCTGCAAGGGCAGAACGCGGATCGGACTTGTCATACATTGCCGTTCTAAACCTCCAATACGCTTGATGAAATTTCGGCAAGCGCGGCCTTGGCGGCCTGCCGCAGGAAACCCTGGTCAGAAGCCATCATGAAACCGGTGACACCCTTCGATGCCAGATCGCGTGCATCCTCCCGGGAGCCGGTCAGCGCGCAGACGGGCTTGCCGGCCTTTCTCGCTGCCGCAATGATCCTGTCGGTTGCATCCCTGACCGCATCCGCGGATGGCGATGCGGCGCCATAGGCGACCGTCAGATCGCCCCGCCCGATGAAGAATCCATCCAGCCCTTCTGTCGCAACGATCTCGTCGATGGTCTCCAGCGCATGGGGATCCTCGATCATGGCGATGACACAGACATCACGGTCCTGGTTCGCCACGTGATCGGCGATGGACGCCTCACCGAATCCCCCTGCCCGCGTCGTGTTGGAGAAGCCGCGATGGCCGCCGCCATATCGGCAGGCGGCCACCACGTCGCGTGCCTTCGCCGGGCTGTCCACATGCGGAACGAGAACACCGGCTGCCCCACAGTCGAGCACGCTCAGGATCGAAGAAGCAGAAGAATCGGGAACCCGCACGATGCCGGCCACCCCGCTGGCACGGCAGGCAAGCATCACGGCGTCGGTGCTCTCCCTGCCGAAGGGTGCATGCTCCTGGTCGACGACAACGAAGTTGTAGCCGGCAATTCCCAGTATCTCGGTGGCATGGGTCGTGGGCGTCTTCAGGAAGGTCCCGTAGAGGAACTCGCCACCTGCAAAGCGCTGTCTGAACGTAGCCGCACCAGCGGTCTCAGCCATGGTTTCCTCCCAGAACCAACGTAAATCAATTTTTTGCTTGTTTCGTTGTACGAAACACATTATCAGTAGACAGAACAGTGCTATGAATACGGGAACCTGTCAAGCCCGCTTTGCAGGCAGCGCGAAAACTGTGCCGCCCCGCTGAAAAGACGAACTGGAACTAGCCGGATGCCAAGAATAAGCGGAGAAATAACAGAAGGAATTCAAAGCGTTGTCCTGGCACTGCGGGTAATCGAGCACCTTGCCCAGTCGCGCCGCCCGGTTGGCGTCACGTCCCTTGCAAACGCGCTGGGAACGACCAAGAGCCGGATATACCGCCATCTGCAGACCCTGGTTCAGCAAGGCTACATTGTCCGCTCCGAAGAATCGGAACTCTACAAGGTGGGCTCTCGGCTGATCTCGCTGGGCCGGCAGGTTTCCGAGAACAACAGCCTGGTCAACGCCGCCCACTACCCCATGCGCGAACTGTGCGAGACGCTGGGCCATTCCTGCGTGCTCAGCCAGATCGAGGAAGATGGCGCAAGGGTGCTGCTGACGGTGCCCGGAAAATCGTCGATCGAGATCGGCGTCAAACCAGGCTCGCTGCTGCAATTCAACAACTCCGCCCAGGGCAAGGTCGCGCTCGCCTTCAGCCCCGAAGCCAACATCGAGCGCGTACTGGCCCAGCCGCTCGAGCGCACGACCCCCAACACGATCACCGATCCGGACAGGTTTCGCGAGCATCTTGCCCTTGTGAGGAAACGTGGCTGGGCAACCGCAGCCAATGAATCGGCCATCGGGCTCAACGCCCTCGCCTTTCCGCTGTTCGACGAGATGGGCGCCGTCGTCGGTTCGGTCGCCATCGTCGATCTCTTCCAGTTCATCGAGGCGGAACCGACCGCCGAGCAGATCAGCGAAACCGCAAGGACCGCGCGGCGGATATGGCAAAACCTCGGCTATGCGGGGTGATCTTTGGAAATGACGACAGGCACCATCACTAGTGGGAGTTTCATGACGGAGTTTAGGGACAAGACTGCTATCGTGACCGGCGGCTCGCGCGGCATCGGCGCGGCGATATCGAGAGCCTTTGCCGATGGCGGTGCCACGTCGCCGCCATATACCGTTCCGGCAAGGAAGCTGCCGACCGGTTATGCGATGAAATTGCCGGTACCGGCGGCAAGGCCATCGCCGTGCAGGGCGATATCAGCAAGCCTGCCTCCGCCAAAAATGCCGTCGAGGAAGTAGCCAGACAGTTTTCCGGGATCGACATTCTGATCAATGCCGCAGGCATCGGACCTTATCTTCCGCTCGCAGACATCACCGAAGAGCACTATCGCGACATATTCGACACCAACGTGCTGGGAACGGTGATGATGATCCAGTCGGCTGTGCCGCACATGCCGGCACAAGGCGGCCGGATCGTCAATTTTGCCTCCCGGCTGGCCTACAATCCCCTGCCCGGCAGTTCCGTCTACTCGGCCTCCAAGGCCGCCGTGATATGCCTTACCCACACCTATGCCCGCGAACTGGGCGCAAGGAACATCACCGTCAACGCCATTGCCCCCGGCGTCATCGAGACCGACATGACACGCGATATCATCGCCCAGCGCGGTGAAGGCATCATCGCCCAGACGCCGCTGCATCGCATCGGCCAGCCCGATGACATTGCCGGCGTCGCGCTGTTTCTCGCCTCGTCCGCATCGAAGTGGATTACCGGCCGAACGCTGATCGCCGATGGCGGATTGAACTGAAGCCGGAGCACGCTTCCAGCATCAGGGCAACCCGCCCTCTAATGGACGGCGGCATACATGATGTTTTCCTCGGTCGCCTCGTCGCCGCTGAATTCCTCGACGATACGCCCCTTGCGGGCAACGAGTATCCGGTCCGACATGTTGAGGATTTCCGGCAAATAGGAAGAAATCATCACGACGGCGAGGCCCTGGTCGGCCAGCCGGTTTATCACCGCATGGATTTCGGCAATCGCCCCGACATCGACGCCCCGGGTAGGCTCGTCGAAGATGATCAACTGCGGGTCCTGCACCAGCGCCTTGGCGATGACCACCTTCTGCTGGTTGCCGCCGGACAGTTCGATCACCGGAACATCGGAGGAAATCGCGCGGATGTTGAGCGACTTCGTCCAGTGCTCGGCGAGATCGCGCGCCTCCGATCCGCGCAGGATGACCGACTTGTCGGAGGGCGAAGCCAGCTTTCCGATCTCGATTGATTCAGCAACCGACATCGTCTCGAAAATACCTTCCACCTTGCGGTCCTCGGTAACGTAGGCGATGCCGTCGCGCACCGAAGGCGCAGGCGTGCGGTAGCGCACCGACTTCGACCCCAGCCGCGTCACGCCGCCATGGAAGAAGTTGCGCTTGATCACGCCGGAAACGATCTTCGCCGTTTCGGTACGCCCGGACCCGATCAGCCCGAAAATGCCGGTAACCTGGCCGGCATAGGCGGCAAAGGAGGTGTTGCGGACCATCCGGCCCATCGACACGTTCTGCACGCTCAAAACGCGCTTGCCATAGGGGCGAACCCGGCGCTTGCCGTCCTCGCCGCCATAGAGTTCGCCGGAAAGGTCTCGCCCCACCATCGCGCTGATGATGCTGTCGCGGTCGAACTTGCCGGTCTCGTCGGTGATGACAAGCTTGCCGTCGCGCAGGATCGTGATCCGGTCGGAAATCGCAAGCGCCTCCTCCAGCGCATGCGAGATGAAGATGACGGAACAACCCCTTTCCTTCAGCCGCTCGATCAGTTCGAAGAAATGCTGCTTTTCCTCGGGCGTCAGCGTCGCCGTCGGCTCGTCGAAGATGATGATGCGGGCGTTCTTGCGAACGGCACGGGCGATCTCGACCATCTGCCGCTGGGCCGCTCCCAGCGAGGCGACATTCGCTGTCGGATCGACCGGGAAGTTGAGCGACTGAAGGAACTGCTGCGCCGCGATATACAGCGGGCGCAATCGGTTGAAGGCCTTCTCGTCGCCGAGATAGAGATTCTGCGCCACCGTCAGCGACGGCACCAGGCTCGTCTCCTGAAACACCATTGCAATGCCCTTGCGCAGCGCATCCGCCGGCGAGGAAAAGGACAGTTCCTCTCCGGCCAAGAGAATCTTTCCGCGGGTGATCGGCACCACGCCTGCCGCCATCTTCGTCAGCGTCGACTTGCCGGCACCATTCTCGCCGAGAAGGGCGTGAACCTCGCCTTCGGTGATGGAAAGCGAGACATCCTGAACGGCGGGAACGCCGTGATATTCCTTCGTGACCTCCCGGAATTCCAGCAATGGCGTCATGCCGCGCCTCCCCGCTCCTGCTCCGCATCGGTAGCAACAACGACATCGTCTCCCCGGCAGGTAACGATCACACGGCCCTGATGTTCTAGGCAACTGGTTACCCCGTGACGATGGCCGTCGGCGCGGCTGTGCAACGAAGCAACCGGCATCAGGTCCAGGCCAAGGCGGACGGCAAGGCCGTAGGACCGGCTCGGTGCCCAGGGCTTGTGGACGCCGAGCGTCTTGACCGCACCGACCTGCATCGGTTCCTTGTAGGATTTGCCGGCCCTCAGCGCCGGGGCAATCCAGTACTCTTCACCGATCATCTCCATCATGTGCCGGCGGAACAGGTCCTCGCGAAGTACGAACTCGACCAGTTGGCTGCGGGGAGCAAAGACCGACAGCCACGCGCCGTCCCTGCCGCGCGCCGAAAGCCTGCCCGGATAGCCGGGCAGATCGTCCAGAAGCACCCGGATAGTGTTGGGCTTGTCGGCAGAGATCGCAATCAGACGGTGCCGCCAGGCTTCCGATATGACAACGCTTCCCTCGGTGCACAGCACGCCGCTGGGATAGCGCAGGTTTCGGGCGATGCACTGCGCTTCGCCGCCACCGAGGGGAATCCGCCAGACCGACCCGCTCTCTCCCAGTTCGAGAAGATCGCGTTGCCAGTCACCCACGTCATGTTTTTCCGAACCGATGGAAACGATCAGCGTATCCGCACCGTCGAAGGCCATGCTGGTGACTGCGGCAAGCTGCTTGGGGCCGATACCGGCAAGCATCGTCCCGTCATGGGCACCGCCGGAAACGGCAATTCCCTTGCCCTTCAGGGCTATTGCCAGTCCGCCATCAGGCGCCGCAGCCAGGGCAAGAACATCGCTTTCGAAGCGTTGCAGCGCCTTTGACCCGGCCCGCGGCCGGGAACGCGACTTGCCGCCGGACTTGCCAAGCTCGAAAAGCCCGTTGCCGCTTGAATACAAGACGCTTGCGCCACTCAGCACCAGATTGTCGGGCGCTTCGGCCTCGGCCAGCACTTCCGCATCGTCGAGCGCCGTGTTCGGCCTGAGCGCGCCATCCATTGAGGGAACGGTCGCCGTCTCTCGCGCCTTGAATATCCAGTCGAACATTGCCATCACCGCTGCCCCCAATAGCTTGCCGGCCCCGTCCAGTCGGGATCGGCATCGGGCAGTCTGACCCGGCCGATACGGTTGTTGAGGATGCCGCCGAGATAAAGATAGCCCTTGTGTTCGCGCATCGAGGTGATCATCGGGTGGTTTTCCGCCGATCTGTCCCAAAGCGTTTCGAGGATTTTTCCCTCAGCGGTGAATTTCACCACACAACCCGTATTGATGTTCGGGTAGAGCCATTCGTCCGGCGCTACCTCCAGTGCCATGCGGCGGCGCACCGAAGGCATGCGCAGGGCGAGGTCGAGCGCCGGCGAGCGCACGCCCATGATGGCCATCCAGTAATTGCCGTCCGAGGCCCGGTTGATGTTGTCGGGATAGCCGATGATGTTTTCCAGCACCGGTTCGATCTGGCCCGCCTTGTCGCCATCGAACCAGTAACGGCTGATGCGGCAGGCCCAGCTTTCGGCAAACAGCAGCGACTTGCCGTTCGGCTCGACACAGACACCGTTGGGAAACACCCGCTTGCGGACGATCGTTCTCGTCGAATTGTCGCGGGGATCGTAGCAGATCAGCCGGCCGTTGCCGCGCGATTCCAGCGCGTCGGACGGCCAGTTCTCCATGTCGTATCGAACCGTGGCCTCGCTGAAGAAAATCCGCCCGTCCGGCGCAATGTCCAGATCGTCGGCAAGGCGCATGCGTGAATCGTCGATGATCGAGAACGTCGTGCGGTTGGTCTGGTCGGTGGCCTTTTCGACCCGCCCGTCGGGATAGACCCTGTAGAGACCCATGCCGCCGACACAGGTGTAGAGAACCCCTTCCCGGTCGAAGGCAAGGCCGAGCGGGTGTCCGCCGATATGGGCGAATACCTTCGGCGTTTTGTAGTCGGGGCCATCGAAGCGTATGATGTTGCCGAGCCTGTCGCCGCAATAGAGATTGTCATCGGCATCGAAGATGACATCCTCCGCCCCGTCCAGTTGGCTCAGGCCAATCAGGTCCACATCTCGAAGCCGGTCGTTCATCGCATAGGGCGATGACGGGTCGTCGGGATCGGATGGCGCCGGAAGGCGGAAATAGGTTGGCGACATGTAGAGCCGCGACAGAATCTTGTCCTTGTTGCGGACAAAGCGGACATCGACCGCGATCGCGGTCAGAAGAACAAGCCCTAGAAAAAGCTGCCCGGAGCCGCTCTGCAGCCCCATCTGCACCACGCCGAGATTGATCAGCAGGACGATGATCGATCCCATCATCGCCTTGGCGACGGAACCGCGCCCGCCGCCCAGGCTGGTGCCGCCGACGATAACTGCCGTCAGGGCGAAGATTTCCATGCCGACACCCGGATAGGAGCCGCTATTGCCCAGACGCGCCGCATAGAGAAAGGCTGCAAGCCCGGCGAGTGCGCCGGAAACCACGTAGGTAAGGCAGATCGTGCGCCTCACTGCGATGCCCGTATTGAAGGCGGAGCGGCGAGAGCCGCCAACGGCCATGATGTGCCAGCCCAGCCGTGTTCGCGAAAGAACCACATGGGTGATCGCGGCTATGACGATCAGCACCACCATTGAAAACGGAATGCCGAGAACATCGCCCTGGCCAACGAAATCCCAGATCGGGTTGTCATAGAAGCTCGCCGAAATCTGAACGGCAAATTTCAGCAGAAGAACGTCGACCAGCGCGCGCACGGTAATGAGCGTGACCAGCGTGGTCAGGAAGGCCCTGAGCCGGAAATAGCCGATCAGAATGCCATTGATCAGCCCGACGAAGGCGCAAAGGCAGACGACAATGGGCAGGACAAGCAGTGGCGGCAGATCATAGATGCTCGTCAGCGCCAGGGCAGTCAGGTTGCCGAGCGCGAAAATCGACCCGACGCTCAGATCGACCCCGCCACCGATCATGACGATCATCATCCCTATCGAAACGAGACCGAACTCGCCGAGCTGGCGGCCCATGTCGGAAAGGTTGGCGGCGGTAAAAAGCCCCGGCGCCAGGATCATGAACAGGATGATGACAAACACCATCGAGGCAGCCGGCACCAGGCTGTCGGCCCATTGCTTCGACAGGATTTCCCCTACCATCTGGGTGGAGAAGCGCCGGTAACGCAACCGAGTCAGCCACTCAAACGGCAGATTGCCTTCGGATTGGCGGCGGTCGGCTTCGAAGTGTGTCCCCATGCTCCAACATTGCGTACTCTATCCAGACCGGGCTTGTGGCGGCGGCGGGGCCGGCAAGACAGCCCCGCCGTATTCAGGTTTCGATTACTTGAAGTCGTCCATGGTCCAGCAGGAGCCCGGGCCGATATTGTCCTTGGTAAGGAACCTGCCACGCGTCGGCAGCGTGAACTTGGGAGCGTCCGGGGCCGGCGGATTCTGCAGGAAAATGCGGATCAGCGAGTTGATGTCCTGGGCCTGCTCGCGCACGTCATAGCTGAAATAGGCCGAATAGGTGCCATCCTCCAGCCGGTCGCATGCCGCCTCCTTGTTGCCGCCGCCGGAAGAAACAACGAAGACCTGGTCCTGAAGACCCGCTTCCTTCACGGCCGAACCGGCGCCGATGTCCATGCCGTCCCAGAAGCCGATGACGCCACAAAGGTCCGGATGCTGCTGAAGCACCGTCTTGGTGATCTCATTGGCCTTGCCGGCATCCCAGTTGGCCGATTGGTTGGAAACGACCTGTATTTCGGGATGCTTGGACAGAACCTCCGTCACGCCGCGGATTTGCGTCGCGCTGGCTGCCGAGGTCAGGATGCCCTGGATGATGGCGACCTTGCCGGAGCGGCCGGTGCCCTCGCCGCACTTCTCGACGATGTACTCGGCCTCCTTCACGCCGTTCAGCTGCCACACCTCACCGATGTAGTAGGTTGGATAGGCCGAAGCGATGTTGACGGAGATGAAGTTGATGCCGGCTTCCGTGCCGCGCTTGAGCAGCTTGGCGTAGGACTGCAGGTCGGGGTTCTGCAGAACAATGATGTCCGGCTTCGAGTTGATCAGCTGCTCCATCGCCTGAACGCCGACATCGGTGTTCCAGTTCGGGTCGCGAACGACGATTTCGTAACCGAGTTCCTCCGCCTGGATCTTCATGCCGGCATACCAGCCCTGTGAAAGATCGTAGCTCATGGAGAACGGCACATAGCCGATTGTCTTGCCTTTCATCGCGGCGACATAGGGCTCGATGGTCGGGTCCGGTATGCCTTCGATGTCGATGGCCTGTGCGGCGCCTGAATAGGCAAGCGATGCAAGGCCAAGCAGGCCGGCAGCCAGCAACGGCCTTGCCGAAAAGCGCCGTGCGCCTGTTCTTTTTGGGTATGCTGTCGTCTTCATGATGTCCTCCCTTTTTGGACTGGTGATGCTAGATATCGCCCTGCTGGGATGTCTGTTCATCCCGCGGGTTGACGATTTGATCGATGACGATTGCCGTCAGCAGGATCAGGCCCTTGATGGCGTTCTGTGTCGTGAACTGGATGTCCATGATGGTCATGCCGTTGAGAAACGTGCCGATCAGAAGCGTGCCGACGACCACGTTCCGGATGCCGCCCTTGCCGCCGCTGAGACCGATCCCGCCAAGCACCACAACCAGAATGATCTCGTAAACGAGCAGGCTGTCGGTGATGCGGGTGTTCATGCTGTTGATGGCCGTTGCCTGAACAAGGCCGGCAATGAAGGCAATGAAGGCTGAGAGCACGAACTGGGCAACGATCAGCGGCCGCACCGGCACGCCGGTGATGCGGGCAGCCGCACGGTTGTCGCCGGCGGCATAGGTAAAACGCCCGAACTTGGTATATTTCAGCAGCAGTCCGACGACCGCCGCAATGACGGCGAACACGATCACCGGCATCGGAACACCGAACACCCGTCCCTTGCCCAGTTCCTCTATCACCCCGAGATTCGTCGGCAGATAGACCGTATCCTGGCTGATCAGGACGAAGCGTCCGAAGCCGTAGATGCAGCCTGCCGTTGCAAGCGTCGAGAAAAGCGGCGGTATCTCGACATAGGCAACCAAGAAACCGTTGATCAGCCCGACAAGGGCTACCGAGGCAAGGCCGATTGCCAGCGCTGCGGGAACCGGCATGCCACCGTTGATCAGTTGCAGCGTCCAGGCAACCGACATCGCCATCAGCGCGACGATCGACAGGTCAATGGCGCCGCCGATAACGATAACGCCCATGGCAACGCTCAGGATGCCGAGCACGGACACCGCCTGCAGCAGCAGCGCGATGTTGTTGGCATTCAGAAAGCCCGGAAGGAAAACGGAAAAGCCGGCAAACAACGCCACGAAGATCAGGAAGACGATCATCTCCTGCGTGCCCATCTTCCTGGATCTGAGCAGATTGAGCCCGATAGGCCTCACGCGGCAACCTCCCGAATTACCAGCAACGGCAAGAAGCAGTCCGGCGCGCCGGCGCCCTCCCGCTTCGACTGTGTCTCACTCCCCCGGCCAAAACCGGCTGCAGACGTGCGGTCTTGCAGCTGGCGACCGCACAATAAATAACACACTCATACAATAATACAATCATAAATTAACGAAATCGAACAGCCGCCCGGTGGACAGATTCCAGGGCAGCGCCGGCGGATGTTGATTGACTGGATTTCAGGCTGGAGTTCAGGGCCTTGCAGTGGCGATGCGCATCAAATTCAGCAGCGGCATGGCGAGAGGCCGGCAACCCGGCACGAAGGCTTGTTCGGGCTGACAGGTCATCTCATCGTCGGATGAAAACGATACCTCCCGTCAGGCAGCTGAAACGCATGACGCAATCCGGTTTGGCCGGTTCCGTCAAAATCGAAACCGTTTAGCTGTTGCCCGATTCGAACGACTGCAGCACCATCTCAAGCGCTGCCTGCACATGTATTCTGGCAAGGCGGTGGGCTTCCTCCGCATCGCGCTTCTTCAGCGCGTCGATGATCGCATCGAGTTCCTTCAGGCTTTCCTTCCAGCGGCTCGGCATCTGCAGCGAGCGGCCGCGCAGGATCATCGTGCGGGCATTGATCATGTAGAGCGACTGGCCCAGCGCCTCATTGCCGGTGCCCGCGACCAGGCAATCGTAGAAGTGGTTCTTGGCTGCCAGCCGGTCGAGCACATCGCCATGCATGTAGGCCTCGCGGACCCCGTCGAGCGCCTGGGTAATCCGCGCGATGTCCTGATCCGAGGCATTCTCCGCGAAGAGCTTTGCTGCGAGGCTCTCAAGCACCTCGCGGACCTGATAGACCCCCTTCGCCTGCTCCGGCGTGATCCGCGCAACGGTCGGTCCCTTGTGCGCCACGACCACAACCAGCCCCTCGCTTTCCAGCTGCCGCAAGGCCTCCCGAACAAGCGTCCGGCTCACTCCGGTCATCTCGCAGAGATCACGCTCCGGCATCCGCTCACCGGCCTTGTAGTGACCCAGCGCAATCGCCTGCCGGATGCTCTCGGTAACGCTGTGGCGCATCGTCGTCGCGGCGCGCTGAACACGAAAATCACGCGTGTCGGCAGTCTTGGTAATCATTCCGCAAAACCTCCTTGACCGGCTCCGGTTGCGTTCCCGCCGTTGCCACCGGCCGCAGCTTAACCAAGTTCCTCCAGTTTTGCAGCCCCCGCGACCGGCCGGATCCCAGAATCGCATGACTACAACCTATATTCTGACGGTCATAACAATTTCAAGAACCTGTCTGCCCACCATGTTTATGATTGTATTATTGTCTGAATATGTTACTCCTCGGCTCAACAGGCTGCCGCAACAAGCCTGATAGCCAGGGAGGAGAAAAATGGGCCGCTTGTCGGGAAAGACAGCATTTGTCACGGGCGCAGGCGGAGGAATTGGCCGCGCAATTGCATTCTCCCTGGCGCGCGAAGGCGCAACCGTCGCCGCAGCCGATATCAACGATCAATTGCTTTCGGAAACCGCCGAACTGGCTGGCGATCTCGCCATAACGGCGGTCAAGTGCGATGTCGCCAACCGCACCGAGGTGTTTTCGAAGATAGACGGCTTCGCCCGTCAGGCCGGCGGCCTCGACATCCTCGTCAACAACGCCGTGATGTTTCACTACGCACCGCTCGTGGACTTCGACCCGCAGATCGCCAGCCGCATGCTCGATATCGGGCTCAAGGGCACCTATTGGTGCTTCCAGGCTGCGACACCGCATCTGAAGGCGCGCGGGCGCGGCTCGATCATCAACCTGTCATCCATCGCCGTTTCCATGTCGATACCGAACGCCTCGGTCTACACCTCGATCAAGGGCGGCATCGATGCGCTGACACGTCAGCAGGCTGCCGAACTCGGGCCGCTGGGCATCCGGGTCAACGCGCTGGCGCCCGGTTCGGTACCGACACCCGGCGCCAACTCCGTCATTACCGCTGAAGGCTGGAAGAGCCGGGCGCAGAAATCCGTGCTGCGCTACCTACCCTCGGCAGAGGAAATCGGCGATGCCGCCGTGTTCCTGGCATCGGACGAGGCCGCCAGCATCACTGGCGTCACGCTCAAGATTGATGCAGGCATGACGATAACCGGTCCCTGAGGCCGGCCACATCAATCGACTCAATCTACTTCCGGAGAAGGATGAATGGAAAAGCAAAAGATCGGTTTCATTGGCCTGGGCCGCATGGGCGGACCGATGTCCAGCCGGCTTCTGGCAGCCGGATATGATCTTACGGTACTCGACGTCAACAGTGCAGCAATGGACGCCCTCGCCGGCAAGGGCGCAAAACGCGCCGCCTCCGCCAGGGAGGTTGCCGATGAATCGGACATCGTCATCACCAGCCTGCCGAAACCCGACATCGTGCTGCAGGCAGCACTGGGAGAGAACGGCATTGCGCAGGGCCAGCGGGCGAAGATCATGCTCGATGTATCGACCACCGGACCGAGCACGGCCCGGCAGGTTGCCGAAGGTCTCGCCAGGACCGGCAAGCAATGGGTCGACTGCCCGGTCAGCGGCGGCATCAAGGGAGCCACCGAGGGCACGCTTGCGCTGATGGTCTCCTGCCCTTCGGCAACCTACGAGACCATAGAGCCGCTGATCGCCAATTTCGGCAAGGCGTTCCACGTCGGCGAGGACGCAGGCCTCGGGCAGGTCGTCAAACTTGCCAACAACATGCTGGCCGCCGCCGCGATCTTCCTGACCGCCGAAGCCATGGCGATGGGCGTCAAGGCCGGCGTCAAGCCGGGCGTGATGCTGGACATCATCAATCTCAGCACCGGGCGCAACAGCGCCTCCCAGGACAAGTTCCCCAAATCCGTCCTTCCGGGTACCTTCGACTTCGGTTTCGCCACCGGGCTCTCCTACAAGGACGTTCGCCTGTGTGTCGACGAGTCGGAAACCCTCGGCGTGCCCATGGTAGGCGGTGCGCTGGTGCGGCAGATCCTGGCGATCACCCAGTCGAAATACGGCGCGGACTCCGACTTCACCTGCATGGCCAAACTCATCGAGGACTGGTCTGGCGTGGAAATCCGGGGCTGAGCGCATGATCCGTGCAGACGCAGCACCGGCGACGGAAACCGACGGCCAGACGGTCCTTCAGAGGGTCGTCGGCCAGGCCCTGCGGTTCACCCCGTCCGATGTGACCGCCGAACAGAAGGCCAAGGCACAGTTGTGCCTCATCGACTTTCTGTCATGTGCACTGGAGGCGGCGGACCTTCCCTGGAGCCGGCAGGCAGCGGAAGTCGCCCTTCCCTTCGATGCGGCCACGATCATCGGCGCGGCAGGGCAGACCACGGTAGAGGATGCCGCCTTCGCCAATGCGGTGCGCGGCCACGGGCTTGTGCGCGAGGACATGCATGCCGGCAGCATTGCCCATCTCGGCGTGGTGATCTGGCCTACCCTGCTGGCGCTCTCCCAGACCCGGCCGATCAGCGGACCGGAACTCGTTCGCAGCGCAATCATCGGTTATGAGGTTGGCGGTCGCATTGGCCGCAAGGTCATGACCGCCGAAGTCGCCCGGCTTTTCCGCCCCACCGGACTGGTAGGCCCCTACGCCGCCGCCATTGCCGGCGCGGTGGCGCTCGGGCTGACGCCTGAAAGGGCGTGCTCCGCCCTGGCAATTGCCGGCAACTGCTCGTCGGGGCTGAACGAATGGCCGCATAATGGCGCCGACGAGATGTACTTCCATCCGGGCTTCGCCGCGCGCAACGCCATCCGGGCAATCCGGCTGGCCGAAGCCGGGGTCAATGCTTCCCCGTCGATCATCGAGGGTCCGTCCGGCACGATGCAGGCCTATGCCCGCAAGCCGCTCGAAGGTGAAATCGAACTGTTCCCGGACGGCGATGCCGAGATCATGGCGGTGTTCAACAAGCAGGTGCCCGCCTGCAATTTCGCCCAGTCGCCCTGCCAGGCAGCCGTCGTCGCGCTGCATTCAGCCGGTGTTGACAGCAGCAGCATCACCGCCATTGCGATCGATACTTACGACGCGGCCCTCAACTATCCCGGCTGCGCTCATATGGGGCCCTACCGCACCCCGCTGCAGGCAAAGATGAGCATTGCTTTCGGCGTCGCCGCTGCACTGACGGCAGGCGAGATTGCCGAGTCCAACTACTCCCGGCTCGACGAGCCGGAAATCATGCGCCTTGTCGGCGCAACCACGTTCAGCATCGACGAGAGCCTCAACCGGGCATTTCCCGAAAAACAGGGCACCCGGGTGACCCTCAGCCTGCGCAACGGCGGAACGGCAACGCATGCCATGGACAACATCGCCTATGCCGGCGCTGCATTGATCCGCAGCCGGTTCCAGGAGGCCGCAGCGGCACTGCTCGGCACCGGAGCAGGCGACCTTATCCTCAAAAACATCGACGCGATCGGCGACCTCGCCGACTGCTCGGCGATCATTGCCAATTGCCGGCCCGCCGGTGGCAAGGCCCTGTGAGGCGACAAGGAGAAGATCGGCGATATCGATGACGGAAACCCAAATCCTCATAGAAAGCATCGTGCAGGCCATTGCAGCCGGCCTGTTCGTCGGCGCCATCTACGGCCTGATGTGCGTCGGTCTGGCGATGATTTTCGGCATCATGCGGGTCATCAACTTCGCCCAGGGCGACCTGATGATGCTGGGCATGTATGCTGCCTATTTCGCCTTCGTTCACCTTGGCATCCAGGCAGCATTCGGCGTCTATGCGGGGCCCTATGTAGCCGCACTGCTGGCCGCGCCAGCCCTCTACATTTTCGGTTGGGCAGTCCACCGACTGCTGATCCGGCTGGTCACCGGCATACGAACCGCCTCCATGGAGGCGGAAGGCCATTATGCGCAGCTTATCCTGACCCTCGGCATAGCGCTGATCCTGCAGAACGGCGCCATGATCCTGTTCGGCTCGGAACTGATCTCCGTGCGCACCCCGCTCTCCAGTGCTGCGTGGTTCATTCCGCTGGGCGACGTGATGGCGGTCTTCCTGAACA
>JAMLIH010000003.1 GCA_023954255.1 Phyllobacteriaceae bacterium
CTGGGAACACCCGCTGTGGTTTGCCGGCGAAGGACGCAAGGCGAGCGAAACCTATGGATTCGAGCGTCAGGACTGGTTCAGCGAGGTCAAACGCGAATGCGCCGCCCTGCGCGAAAACGCCGGCATCATCGATATTTCCAACTTCGCCAAGTACGAGATCAGGGGCAAGGGCAGCCGCGAATGGCTCGACGCCGTCGTTGCCAACAACGTTCCCACAGAGATCGGCCGTTCGTGCCTGACACCCATGCTCGGCGTGCGCGGCGGCATCGCCGGCGACTTCACCATCACCATGCTGGATGACGACCACTATTACATGGTCGGCTCCGGCATTGCCGAGCGCTACCACCGGCGCTTCTTCAACATGGTGGAACGGCCGAAGGAAATATCGTTCACCTCGCTGACCGCCGCCAAGACGGGTTTCAACGTTGCCGGGCCGAAATCCCGCGAACTGCTGCAGCGCCTGACCAATGAGGATCTGTCGAACGGCAACTGGAAGTTCATGCACTCCAAACGCCTGACGGTTGCAGGCACCGACGTCATCGGCCTGCGCGTTTCCTTCACCGGCGATCTCGGCTGGGAACTCTATTGCGAGGAAGCCGATCAACTGGCGCTGTACGAGGCGCTGCTGGAGGCGGGAAGCGATCTCGGCGCTGTTCCCGTTGGCGGACGCTCCCTCCTCTCATTGCGCGTCGAAAAGGGCTATGGCTCCTGGAGCCGGGAATATTCGCCGGAATACTGGCCTCAGGAAGTCGGTCTCGGCCGGCTGGTGAAGGAAGGGAAACCCGCCTTTCTCGGCCGCGACGCCTGGATGAAACTGAAGGATACCGCGCCGCGCGAAAAGCTGGTGATCTTCGAGGTCGAAACGCCGCATAATGCCGATGCCTCCGGCGGCGAGCCGGTCTTCACCACCGATGGCAGGCCGGCAGGCCGGGTTTCCTCCGGCGCCTATGGTCACTCCGTCGGCAAATCGCTTGCGCTGGGCTTCGTCAAAACGCAACTGGCCGAACCCGGCAGCGAATTCGACATCGCCATTCTGGGCCTGCCTCACCGTGCCAGGCTGCTCGCCGAAGCGCCGTTCGACCCGAAAGGCGAACGGCTTCGGAGTTAGTGCTCACCCTCGCATAACTCATGATCGGCCAGCGCGCGGATGATGTGGCATTCGCCCACCGTGCCACCGCCCCTGCAACTGGCGGCAATGCGCTGCAACTCGCCGGCAAGCCGCATCAGCCTGTCGATGCGGGATTGGACCGCTTCCAGATGATTGCCGGCGATCTCATGCGCCTCGCCGCAGGCCATGTCCGGATTTTCCGACAGCCGCGCCAGATCGCGGATCGCCTCAATGGAAAGTCCAAGGTCGCGGGCATGGCGGATGAAGGAAAGCCGCTCCAGTTCGGCCTTCGAATAACGCCGCTGATTGCCCGCCGAGCGCTCAGGTGCTGCAATCAGCCCCATCTGCTCGTAATATCGGATTGTCGGTACTTTCACGCCGGTGCGCAGGGACAATTCGCCAATCGACAGCATTTTCGATTTTTCCTCTTGAACCTATAGCTACTGGAGACATTAGGTTTACAGGCAGCAATTGACAAGACGCATGACAGCAGGAGCGAAACCATGGGCGCGGGCCACCACCACCATCACGATGAGGCGGTATTCGAGGGCATGTCGGATGATTACCGCCGCCGGCTGATCGCCGTCATCGTCATCAATGCGGCGATGTTCGTCGTCGAGATGGCGGCAGGCTACCTCGCCCGATCCCAGGCGCTGCAGGCCGACGCTCTGGATTTCTTCGGCGATTCGCTGACCTACGGCCTGTCGCTTGCCGTTATCGGCATGCCGCTTGCCACCCGGGCCAATGTTGCCCTGCTGAAAGGCGCAAGCCTGCTCGCCATGGGGCTGTGGGTGCTTGGATCAACGGCCTGGAAGGTTCTCTACACCGGGGTGCCGGAAGCCGAGATCATGGGCCTGATCGGCTTTCTTGCCCTTGCCGCCAATGTCGCAAGCGTGATCCTGCTCATCGCCTACAAGGATGGCGATGCAAATGTGCGCTCGGTCTGGCTGTGCTCGCGCAACGATGCCATCGGCAATGTGGCGGTGATGATCGCGGCGCTGGGGGTTTGGGGCACGGCAACCGGCTGGCCCGACCTGATCGTCGCAGCCATCATGGCAAGCCTGTTCCTGTCGTCTGCCTGGCAGATCATCAACCAGGCGCTGGAGGAAAAGCGCGCTGCCGGTCTTTAGCAGCGCGCCACTGAAACCCGTTACGGCTTGACGACCGTCAGCCCCAGCAACTGCCAGTTCTGCATGCCGCCACGATAATAGTGGATTTTCTCGGCCGGAAACCCGGCTGCGATCATCGCCCGGATGGCCGTTGGCGACTGGCCGCACCACAAGCCGTTGCAGAACAGCGCCACAGGTCTGGCATCCGCACAGTCCCAGCCGTCGAAATCCACTTCACAGCCAAGCTTGTCGAGTTGTTCGGCAATCACCGTATAGGGGAGATGGACAGCGCCCGGTATGGTGCCCTTGGCGTACCAATCGGCGGTCCTGCTGTCGATGACGATAGCCTCCGGGTCCTGCAGCAGTTCGATCAGTTCCAGTTCGCCGATCGTCGTCACTCCTTCGGCGGGCGACATCGGCTGAATGCAGAACGGCGGACACGCCCGGGACGTCTTGGCGAAATCGCCCGTGATCTCGTTTTCGGGATCCTGGATACGCACGATGGTAACCTTGCCCGTTGGCGTATCGACCGTCACCGAGGGCATGTCCCGTGCTATGCCGACCTTCAGTTCCTCGGCTGCTGCCCCCAGCGCCGAGATGCCCAACAACACCATACCGAGGCCGGTTCTCACCAGCCTGCCCAGCATCAGCGAATTCTTCATGAATTCCTCCAAGTCTTGCGAATTAAGACCCCCGCACCGCAATAACTGGCCGCGCCGCATGCCAATTGCAATGCGGCAGATCGCCCGGAACGGAAAAACCGGCGGGAAACCGCCGGTTTTCTACGTTTTCTTGCAGGGCTTTGAGTGCCCGTTACATGCCCTTGAAAAGGCAGCCTGCGGCCAGAACGACCCAGGCAATTACCATGATCCAGAACGCGGAAATCGGCAGGCCGGGAATGATCGCCAGGCCTGCGAGCAGGCCGATAATCGCGATAATGACCGATATGATGAACACGACTGTGGTTGGTGCACTGAGAGACATGGTCCCCTCCTTGGTTTGAAAATGGCGATGCACCATCAACGCGGCGAATCGCCTTCCACTCCCGCCGGTGAAGGTCGTTAAACTTTGGTCTAATGTCAATGTCGCAGCAGACCGGGGATTAGCCGGGCATTGGCCGGGGATTGACTTCTGATCGGCTCACCCTGCCCGCCATCCACAGTTCGATGTCCCCTTCCCGGTCGCAAAACCGGACAAGACTTGCTAGATCGAAACCGGCTCACAGGCATTTTTCAGGACACGCCCCTCGATGTTTCACAATACCTTTCCCGACAAGGCCACTATCGCCGAACTGACCGCGAAAATGCTCTGGGAGATCGGCGCCGTCCATTTCCGCGCAGACGAGCCCTATACCTTCACCTCGGGATTGAAGAGCCCGGTCTATATCGACTGCCGCAAGCTGATTTCCTATCCGCGTATCCGCTCGGCCGTTTCCGATTTCGGGGTTGCCACCGTGCTGCGCGATGCGGGCTTCGAGAAATACGACGTTATCGCCGGCGGCGAGACGGCAGGCATTCCCTATGCCGCCTTCATCGCCGAGCGCATGGGTCTGCCCATGGTCTATATCCGCAAGAAGCCCAAGGGCTTTGGCCGCAATGCCCGCATCGAGGGTGATCTGAAGGAAGGCCAGCGCGTCCTGTTCGTCGAGGACCTGACCACCGATGGCGGCTCGAAAATCTCCTTCGCCAATGCCATCCGCGAAGCTGGCGCCGAAGTCACCGACACCTTTTCCGTCTTTTACTACGGCATCTTCAAGGACGCTCCCAAGACACTCGCCAAACACGGCATGAGGCTGCACTACCTGACCACTTGGAAGGATGTGCTGGCGGTGGCGAGGAAGGAAAAGCTGTTCGACGCCAGGACGCTCAAGGCCGTCGAGGAGTTTCTCGGCAAGCCGCTGCAATGGTCGAAGAAGAACGGCGGCATCGACAGGCTGCCGAGCCGCGAGGAATAGTATCCGGGCACTGCCGTCCGGTTGCGGCGATGCTGTCCCGAACCGTCAAATGCAAAAGCCCGCGGCGCTCGCCGCGGGCTTTTCAGTTCATGACTGCAATGCGCCAGTCGACGATTTGTTTTTGCAGCAGCTCAGCCCCGCATGTGGTCAGCTGAAAATCTTATTCAACGATTCTTTCCGCCTGCTGTTTGTCAGCTGAAGCTGACCTCATGGTTCTCTTCATCAGCCGCTATTTCTTCCTTTGCAGCAGTAAGCGCACCGGCAGCGTCAGCAGCCTTCTGCTCGGCTGCCTCGATCGCGCCCTGAAGCGTGGTGACGTCTTTCGGTCATAGAAATAACCGCTCGCCGCTCCGATCACGAGAGCATTGCGGGTGATGCTGGGCGTGGCCTCTACTGTATTCTCCCCGTTGCCCAGGCCGTGCGGGCCCCATCCCGCGCCTCCCTTCTCCCAATTCGCCATTGCGGTCAATGGCAGGGTGGCAGACAGCGTTACCCGCGCTTGTGCGGCAGAATGGGATTTTTTTGAGGCAATAACATGGTTTTCCGCCTTGTTTGCCACACCAGCAGGATTTCAGCCCCTTGAGGACAGCTACCGGACACCCCGGTCATGGCCTGAAAATCTGCTTGCCAGCTTGACCCGGCACGCCGGCGGTGGGAATCTGCCGTCCATGGCAGGATGGCCGGACGAAACGGCCGGATGAACCGGCCGAACGAAACGGCATGGAGGCACGCATGGCTGAAATCGTTTCCATCAAGGGCGGCCCGGCGGAATCAGGCCCGCTCAGGATACAGCTCGACGGCAAGGTGCTCACCATCACCCTTGCAATCCGCCGGCCCATGCCCTGTCGCTGGAGATGATCGGCCTTCTGCATCAGGCATTGCTGGACGCCCGCGCCAACCCGCAGGTCAACGTCATCGTGCTCGCCTCCACCGGCAAGGTGTTCTGCGCCGGCCATGACCTGAAGTGATGCAGCTACCGGGAGGAAGCCGATGGCGGTGCCCGCTCGCTCGAGACCCTGTTCAACGCCTGCTCGGAAGTGATGAAGGCGATCCCCCGCCTGCCCAAGACAGTCATCGCCAAGGTCGATGGCATTGCCACCGCGGCAGGTTGCCAACTCGTTGCCGCCTGCGATCTGGCCTTTGCCTCCGAAGATGCGCAGTTCGGCACGCCCGGCGTCAATATCGGCGGCTTCTGCGCCACGCCCATGGTGGCGCTGTCGCGCAACATCTCGCGCAAGCACACGATGGAAATGCTGCTGACCGGCGAACTGGTCGATGCGAAGGCCGCCATGCGCATGGGTCTCGTCAACAAGGTCGTGCCGCGCGACTACCTCGATCAGGTCGTCGACAAGATGGCGGGCCTCATCGCCTCGAAATCTGCCATGGCGATTGCAAAGGGAAAACGTGCCTTCTACGAACAGGCCGACATGCGCCTGTCGGAAGCCTATGACTACGCCAACCGCGTCATGGTCGAAAGCTTCACCACTGCCGATTCCGACGAAGGGCTGGACGCCTTCATCGAGAAGCGGGAGCCCGAGTGGAAGGAGTGATCGGCGCGAAGGCAGCACAAGTCAGGTGATGTTTTAGTCTGATCTTCTGCTTTGAGCCCATTTTTGTTGGATGCTGCGCTCAGTGCCAAAGTCCGCCATCACGCATAACTCGGAAACTTATGAAGCAACTTGCGTGAAGTCCATCGTCCAGTTGGTTTCCCAGGTGGCGCCATCGTCAGTTGAAAACGCCTGTTCCCATCGCGGTACCGGCCCTTTTTTCCAAAGAAACCGGACGATAATGGGCTGCCCATTCAACGTGTCATTCGCGCGAAATTCACCGATATCACCCGAGAATGTGCCCTTTACTGGTGTGTCCAGCGTGTGTGGCGATCTACCGTCGAGCCACCAAATCGCCCACACCCCTGAACCCGGATCGAAGCTCCGCAGCGCAATGGCGCGATAGGACTGTCCCGGAAGCTCAACAAGGTTGTCTTCACCATTGCCATTGCCCGCGAGAATTGGTTGCGTCTGCGAAAAGCCATCGAAGACCTCCCAATCGCGGCAGCCTGTCAGCCGCTCCTTCAAACGTCTGTGCTTCACGGTCCAAGACCCGAACATGAAGTCAAAATCATCCTGAAACAGCTTTGTGGTCTCGGGGTCGCGATCGGTATGCATGGATCTCCTTCTCCGTGACACGGGTGCTTATGAAAGAGATAATCTGACATTGTGTGTCATGTTTTCTGGAAAACAGATGAAATCTTCGCGCTTGCTTTCAATTTTGTTGCATCTTCAAACGCGTGGCCTGATGACGGCACGGCAATTGGCCGATGAATTTGAGGTCAGTTTGCGAACGATTCACAGGGACATAGATCAGCTAAGTTATGCAGGTGTCCCAGTTTATGCCGAACGCGGGCGTAATGGCGGGTATCGGTTGATGGACGGGTACCAGACCCAATTGACAGGCCTTGATGCTGATGAAGCACGCAGCCTGCTGCTGGCAGGGCTTGGCTCCGCACTGGATGATATTGGTTTGCTGGAAGCTGCGAACCAAACAGAGCTGAAAATCAAGGCATCGCTCTCGGACACCACGCGCGATCAGGCCATTGTTGTTTCTGAGCGGTTCTTTTTGGATCCGCTGGGTTGGTATTTAAAAAAGGACCCTGCTCCATTTGTGTCCGAGGTTGCCTCTGCCGTGTGGAATGAAAGGCAACTGTTGATAGAATACGAAGGCTGGAACGGTGTCGTGGACCGTGTTGTGTCGCCCCTGGCGATAGTCCTGAAGGCCGGTAACTGGTATCTGGTCGCACTCGCGGAAACCCCACGCGTCTACAAGATTGCAAATATCCGGAGCATTGAGGTTCTTGAGGAAACGTTTTCGCGCCCGAAGAGTTTTGATGTTGGCGCCTTCTGGCACAACTGGATCACGGATTTCGAGCGTCGGCTGAAGTCTCAAACAGTTGCGCTTCGGGTTAGCTCAACAGGATTGCGTTTATTGAATGAAATGGGCTTCGAGCCGCAGTCGCCTGTTCAAATTCCGAAACGAAAAGGATGGTTCTCGGTGACCGTACAAATGGAGGTTGGGCTGACGGCCATCCGTTATGTGTTGTCTCTGGGTTCTGAGGCCGAGGTCTATGAACCGGTCACATTTCGCGAACATGTGATCGCTGAGGCCCGCAAGGTTATCGATCAATACGTGTCTTGATTTCGCCGAGGTCCGCTTAGCCGACTTTCAAGCCGCCCCAAAAGATTCCCCATTGACGGCTCTGTACACCTCTGTTCAATAACCGGGCGGAGGTACATCTCATGAAATCCCATACACGTGTTGCGGTGATCGGCGGCGGCGTCGTCGGCTGTTCGGTGCTCTATCATCTGACCAAGCTCGGCTGGAGCGACATCCTGCTGATCGAACGCTCGGAACTGACCTCAGGCTCGACCTGGCATGCCGCCGGTGGTTTTCACACCATCAATGCCGACACCAACATGGCGGCCCTTCAGGGCTATACCATCCGCCTGTACAAGGAACTCGAGGAGATTACCGGGCTTTCCTGCGGCCTGCACCATGTCGGCGGCGTCACGCTGGCAGGCGACCGCGACCGCATGGACTATCTCGTCGCCGAACACGCCAAGCACAAATATATGGGGCTAGACACCCGCATCGTCGGACCGGATGAAATCCGCGAACTCTCTCCGATCACCAATACCGAGGGCGTCATCGGCGGGCTGTACGATCCGCTCGACGGCCATCTCGACCCTTCCGGCACCACCCATGCCTACGCAAAGGCCGCCCGCATGGCGGGCGCAGAAATCGTGCTGCGCAACCCGGTCAGGGAATTGCACCAGCGCGCCGACGGCACCTGGGACGTGGTGACCGAACAGGGCACGGTCCATGCCGAACACGTGGTCAATGCCGGCGGGCTGTGGGCACGCGAGGTGGGCATGCTGGCCGGTGTCTATTTCCCGCTCCATCCCATGGAGCATCAATACCTCATCACCGAGGAAACGCCGGAAGTCTATGAACGCGACACCGAGCTTCCCCACGTCATGGACCCGGAAGGCGAAAGCTATCTGCGTCAGGAGGGCCGTGGCGTCTGCATCGGCTTTTACGAGCAGCAATGCGATCCCTGGGCGGTCGGCGGCACGCCGGACGATTTCGGACACGAACTCCTCAACGACAATCTGGAGCGCATCGGGGATTCGCTGGAATTCGCCTTCAGGCGCTTTCCCGTCCTCGAACGCGCCGGCATCAAGCGTGTTATCAACGGCCCCTTCACCTTCGCGCCGGACGGCAATCCGCTGGTCGGACCCGTGCCGGGCAGGCGCAATTTCTGGTCGGCCTGCGGTGTCATGGCCGGCTTCTCCCAGGGCGGCGGCGTCGGGCTGACGCTTGCCGAATGGATGGTCGAGGGCGAACCCTCGCGCGATGTCTTCGCCATGGATGTCGCCCGTTTCGGTGGCTGGATCACGCCGGGCTATACGCGGCCCAAGGTGAAGGAAAACTACCAGAAACGATTCTCGATCTCCTATCCCAACGAGGAACTGCCTGCCGCAAGACCGCATCAGACAACCCCCGCCTATCCGATCTGGAAAGATCAGCGTGCCGTCTTCGGCGCGCAATACGGCATGGAGGTCGTCAACTACTTTGCCCCGGAAGGCGAGCCACTGATGGAAACACCAAGCTTCCGCCGCTCAAACGCGTTCAAGGTCACGGCGGAGGAATGCCGCGCCGTGCGTGAAACCGTCGGCATCAACGAGATCCACAATTTCGGCAAATATGCCGTCACTGGCCCCGGCGCCCGCGACTGGCTCGACCGCATCATGGCAGGCCGTATTCCCAGGCCCGGCCGCCTGTCGCTCACGCCGATGCTCTCGCCCAAGGGCAGGCTGATCGGCGACTTTACCGTCTCATGCTTCAGCGAGACCGAGTTCCAGCTCACCGCCTCCTTTGGCATGCAGGCAGCCCATATGCGCTGGTTCGAGCAGAACCTGCCGGCGGATGGCAGCGTGAAAGCCGAGAACATTTCGACCCGCCGCATCGGCTTCCAGATCGCCGGGCCGAAGGCGCGCGATCTCCTCAAGGCTGTTGCATATCCCGACATTTCGGACATGAAGTTCATGGATGTGCGCTTCTGCGACATCGGCCAGTCGCGGGCCATCGTCCAGCGTGTTTCCTATACCGGCGATCTCGGCTACGAAATCTACGTGCCAGCCGAAGAGCAGACCCAGCTTTATGCCGTGCTGGCAGCGGCAGGCAAACCGCTCGGCATGAGGCCCTTCGGCATGCGCGCCATGATGTCGCTCAGGCTTGAAAAGGGCTTCGGCTCGTGGGGGCGTGAGTTCCGGCCCGATTACGGGCCTTGCGAGACCGGCATGGACCGTTTCATTTCGTGGAAAAAGAACGCCGATTTCATCGGCCGGGCAGCAGCGGAAAAGGAACGCGCCGATGGCCCGGCTCGCAGGCTCTGCACCTTTGCCGTGGAGGCGGATCCATCGAACCTCGACCAAGGCGATGTCTGGGGGGATGAGCCGATCTTCATCGGTGGCGAGGTAGTCGGTTTCGTCACCTCCGGCGGCTTTGCCCATTATGCGCAGACTTCCGTCGCCATCGGCTTCCTGCCAGTGGAACTGATCGAGGAGGGCCGCGAAGTGGAAATCGAAATCCTCGGCGAGTTGCGCAAGGCGCGCCTCTACACGGCACCACTGTTCGACCCCGATGGCGAGAGAATGCGGGGGTAAGCCCTACCCCTGCCGCAGCATCCTTGCATTCCTCTGAACGGCCTCCACCGTCTCGGCAATCTCGCCGGCCGTATTGTAACCGGCGATGCCGATGCGCACCACGCCATGCGCCGGGTCGATGCCCAACTGGTGCACCACCTCCCAGGCGTAGTTGTGCCCCGCCCAGCAGAAGATGCCCTCCTCGTTGAGGCGGGCCACCAGTTCCTGTGGCGTGATGTCGGAAAGCGTGAAGGACACCGTCGGCACGCGGGCTGAAAACCGCTCCTTGCCGGTAATGCCGTGAATGGTCAGCCCATCGATCTGCAAAAGCCCGTCGACGAGATCGCCGCACAGCGTGTTTTCGTGGGCGATGGAATGCGCATAGGCGGCGGCGATCTTCTCACGCCGCGAGCCGCCCTGCCCGGTTTCCGCGCCCAGCCAGGCGAAATGATCGACTGCCGCTTCCAGCCCCGCCACCAGCTCGATCTGCGGCGTGCCGGTCTCGAAGCGGTAGGGCAGCGTGTTGTCCGAGCAGCGGCACTTGTAGGCATTGAGCGTCTCAAGCACTGCACGGCGGCCGTAGAGAACACCCAGATGCGGGCCGAAGAACTTGTAGGCCGAACAGACGAGAAAATCGCAGTCAAGCGCCCGCACGTCGCACAGCCCGTGCGGGGCAAACTGCACCGCGTCGACATAGGTGAGCACGCCCGCCGCCTTTGCAACCGCCACCAGCTTCGCCACCTCGTTGATCGAGCCGGTTAGGTTGCTCGAATAGTTGAGCGCCAGCACCTTTGTGCGATCGGTAATTGCCGCTTCGAGTGCCGTTGCCTCGATCTGCCAGCTTTCCGTCGAGAACGGCAGCTTTCGGATCACCAGTCCCAGGTCATCGGCCAGTTGCAGCCAGGGCGAGACATTGCCCTCATGATCCATCTGCGTGACGATGATCTCGTCACCGGGCTTCAGGCCGCGCCCGATCATCCGCGAGAAACGGTAGGTTAGCGTCGTCATGTTCGGGCCGATAACGACCTCATCTGCGTCACAGCCGAGGAAATCTGCCATCGCGGCATGACCACGTTCGATGATGTTGCCTGCCGCCTGCGAGGTGGGAAAGCCGCCGCCCAGATTGGCATTGCGGTGGAGGATTGCGTCGCAAATCGCATCGGCGACCGTCTGCGGCACCTGGGTGCCGGCCGGATTGTCGAGATAGATGCGGCGCAAGCCATCATCGGTCGCCGCGAGCGAGGGAAATCGCCGCCTCAGGGCTTCCAGCGGAAAAACGGTCATTGTGGTTTCCTTGAATTGGCCTCAGCGGGAAAGCGTGCGGGAAACCGCATCCTGCCAGCCGGCAAGTTTGCGCTGGCGCTCGCCAGCTTTCATTCGCGGCTTGAAGCGGGTTTCCAGTGCCCAGGTTTCGGCAAAACCCTTCTGGTCCGGCCAAACCCCGGCGCGCGATCCGGCCAGCCAGGCAGCCCCCAGTGCCGTTGTCTCCAGCACCACAGGCCGGTCGACGGGCGCCGCCAGGATGTCGGCCAGAAACTGCATCGTCCAGTCGGAAGCCACCATGCCGCCATCGACGCGCAGCACAGTCTTCCGCGCACCCTTCGCCTTCCAGTCTTTCTGCATGGCGCTGAGAAGATCGCGGGTCTGGTAGGCGACCGATTCAAGCGTTGCGCGGGTGATTTCGTTGGGACCCGTTGCCCGCGTGAGACCGAACAAGGCACCGCGCGCCTGCGCATCCCAGTAAGGCGCGCCAAGGCCGGTAAAGGCCGGCACCAGATAGACATCCTGGGCAGGATCGGCTTCAGCCGCCATTCTGCCGCTTTCGGAAGCCGCCTTCATGAATTTCAACCCGTCGCGCAGCCATTGCACGCTGGCGCCCGCCATGAAGATCGAGCCTTCCAGCGCGTAGGTGGTCTTGCCATCAAGGCGGTAGGCGATGGTGGTCAACAGCCTGTTCTTCGAGCGAACCAGATCGCTGCCGGTATTGAGCAGTGCAAAACAGCCCGTGCCATAGGTCGATTTCAGCATTCCCGGTGCAAAACAGGCATTGCCGATGCCGGCTGCCTGCTGATCGCCGGCAACGCCGAGGATGGGGATTTCAGCTCCCAGAATGCCCTTCTCGGTCACGCCGAAATCATCGGCGCAGTCGAGCACTTCGGGAAGCACAGCCGCCGGCACGCCCAGAATGTCCAGCAGCCCCTTGTCCCACTTGTTATTGCGGATGTTGTACATCAGCGTGCGCGAGGCATTGGTCGCATCCGTGACGTGCCGCCTGCCGCCTGTCAGACGCCAGATGAGAAAGCTGTCGATGGTGCCGAAGGCGATCCCGCCGGCTTCCGCCCGTTTGCGCAGCCCCTTGACCTGGTCGAGAACCCAGGCGGCCTTGGTGCCGGAAAAATACGGATCAAGCAGCAGTCCCGTCTTGCGTGTAAAGGCTGCCTCGTGCCCTGCTTTCTTCAGCCTGGCGCAGATGTCCGCCGTGCGCCGGTCCTGCCAGACGATCGCCCGGTGAACCGGCTTGCCACTCTTGCGATCCCACAGCACCGTGGTTTCGCGCTGGTTGGTAATGCCGATGGCGGCAATGTCCGCCGGCTTGATCTTTGCCTTGCGGATCGCCTGCCTGCAGGTTGCGACCACCGTTCGCCAGATTTCCTCGGCATCGTGCTCCACCCAGCCCGATTTGGGGAAATACTGGGTGAATTCCTGCTGCCCGATACCGCGTATCTTCTGGTTCTTGTCGAAAATGATGGCGCGCGACGAGGTAGTGCCCTGATCGATCGCCAGAATATAACCTGTCGCCATTCTTCCTCCCGATATTCCCTGACAGCCTGACAATCACGAAGTATCAGCCCGGTCAAGCACCGAAACAGCCTCAGGGGCGCGGCCTCAATGCCCATTGCCATCCTACCGGGCAACACACTAGGCTTGCCGCGATTCTCAATGCCACCGATGGAGGCGGCCGTGCCTGCAGATACCGTCACGCTGAATCTGGACGACGTCAAAACCCTTGCCAAGGCTGCGCTAATGAACGCCGGCTGCGATAACGCCAATGCCGAGGCAATCGCCCATGTCGTCTGGATGGCCGAGCGCGATGGCTGCTCCAGTCACGGCCTCTTCCGCGTTCCCGGCTATTGCAAGTCGCTCAGCAGCGGCAAGGTCAATGGCGCCGCCAGACCCTTGCTCGACCGCGCTGCACCCTCCGTTTTGTGGGTCGACGGCGATGCCGGCTACACGCCGATTGCCCACAAGACGATGATGGAGGACTTCGCCGAACTGGTCCGCGCCCAGGGCGTGGCACTCGCCGCCATCACCAACAGCTTCCATTTTGCCGCCCTTTGGCCTGAAGTGGAGATGTTGTCTTCCAGAGGTCTCGTCGCCATGGCCTGCACCTCCTACAAGCCGACTGTCGCGCCCCATGGCGGCAGGAAGCCGCTCTATGGCACCAACCCCCTCGCCTTTTCCTGGCCCCGGCCCGAAGGCGATCCGGTAACCTTTGACCAGGCAAGCGCCACCATGGCGCGCGGCGATATCCAGATACACAAGCGCGACGGCAAGCCTGTGCCCGAGGGTGTCGGCATCGATGCGAATGGCAATCCGACCAACGATCCTGAGAAAATCCTCGAAGGTGCGCAGCTTGCCTTTGGCGGCTACAAGGGATCGTCGATTGCCATGATGGTGGAACTGCTGGCAGGCCCGCTGCTTGGCGAAAACCTGTCTCTGGAAGCAGCCGAGACCGACCTCGATGATGGCGGACCGGCCCGCGGCGGCGAGTTCATCCTCGCCTTCGATCCGGCAAAAACCCGCCAGAAGACGGAATCGGGCGGCAATGCCGAGCGGCTGTTTGCTGCCATGCTGGAACAGGAAGGCGTGCGCCTGCCCGGCCAGGGCCGGAAAACGCGGCGGGCGGAAGTTGCCGAAAAAGGCGTCGTCATTCCCCGCGCGCTGATGGAACAGATCGAGATTTAATCCGAACCTGCGAGCCTTGCCGTCTCTGCAGCGATGATGCCTTCCTCGTCGGTGCGTACCACGTAGACCGGCAGCGGGCTGCCTGCCGCCGAAATCAACGACGGTTCACGCCCCGCCCGCGCGTTGTTTGCCGCCGCATCGGGTTTCGCACCCAGCCAGGCAAGCCCGTCCATCACTTTCGCACGAACCCCCTCGCTGTTTTCGCCAATACCGCCGGTAAAGACGAAGGCATCGAGCCCACCAAGCGCCGCCGCCAGCGAACCCGCCTCCCGCACGATGCGGTAGCAGAAGGCATCGATGGCAAACCGCGCGCTCGGTTCGGTGGAAGCTTCCAGTACCCGCATGTCCGCGCCGATGCCGGAAAGCCCCGCCAATCCGCTTTCCTTCTGCAGCAACCGGCTTACCTGCTGAACGCTCATGCCCTGTTCCTCAAGCAGATAGAGAAGCACGCCCGGATCGGTCAGGCCCGGCCGCGTGCCCATGATCAGCCCGTCGAGCGGCGTGAACCCCATCGTCGTGGCGATGGATTTTCCTTCCCGAAGCGCACACAGGCTAGCACCATTGCCAAGATGGGCAACGATGACCCTTTGCGGCAGGCCACCGGAAAGCGCGACATCGAGACGGGCCGCGACCGACTGATAGCTCAGCCCGTGAAAGCCGTAGCGCCGGATGCCGGCTGATCGCAGCCGCTCCGGCAGCGCCAGCGTGGTGGCGATCTCCGGCTGTGTCGCATGAAAAGCCGTGTCGAAGCAGACGACCTGCGGCAGGTCGGGCCAAAGCGCCCGCACTGCCCGGATCGCAGCAAGATTGTGCGGATTGTGCAGCCGCGCCAGCGGAATGAGCCGCTCGATCTCGGCCTCAACCGAAAGGTCGACAAGGCAGGCAGCCGAAAATGCCGGGCCGCCATGAACCACCCGGTGCCCCGCCGCGATGATTTCCACACCGCCCTTTCCCAGGCCCCAAAGCAGCCAGGAAATCGCCGCCTCGTGATCGGCGGCCTCCGGCAGATGACCGAAGTCTCCCGCTTGATCGGGGATATCGGCGGCAACCGCCGCTGTGCCAATGCCGGAAATCTGGCCGTCCAGCAGCCGGTCACCGGACTGGGCGGATGCATCGTAGAGCGCGAACTTGATCGAGGAGGACCCCGCATTGATCACCAATATCGCCGATGCGCCGCTCTGTTTCGAGGCTCTCACTGGATTTCTCCGCTGTTTCCCTTCCTCCCCATTGCCATGACTGCACGGAAAGGCATACTGGCGACGGGCAGGCTATTCGTTGGATCGTGTCCCTATCCACAGGGAGGGCAACACGACCCTGTCGACCACAATCCGCGCTTTCGGACCTGGCCGCCACCGCCAGCCCGTGCGCTGTGAGCACCATGGCACCAGATCACGGATTTTCAGACAAGTATAGTTTGGCGATTGGACCAGATATGGTGCCAATTTGACCAAAACGTTCTGCATGGGATAGAACCAGTTCAGCAGGTCTGATGCCGTGGCCGGAACCATGGCCGAAACACAGGTTTTGAAAGGTACCCGGTTGCGCGAAACCCTCTTTCAGGTCGAACGTCAGCAGATGACGTCGCTGCAGGCGCAAATCCGCGAAATGCTGGTTTCAGCCATGCTTTCGGGCCAGATGCCGGCGGGCAGCCCCATCCCCTCCACCCGAACCATGGCCAAAAGGCTGAAGGTCTCGCGAAACACGGTGATGCTGGCCTATCAGGCGCTCGCCGCCGACGGCTACCTGCAATCACGTGAGCGGTCCGGTTTCTATGTTTCGGAGGACGTGCGCCGCGGCGCGCTGGAACGGGCCGCCGCCACCGGGGAACGCACCGAGAGCGCCGGCTCCACCGTCGATTGGGACAAGCGGCTGCGCGTTGCCCCGGCAAGCCAGCGCAACATCACCAAACCGGCCAACTGGCACGAATACCCCTATCCCTTCATCTACGGGCAGGCCGACGCGGCACTCTTTCCCATCGCCGCCTGGCGCGACTGTACCCGACAGGCGATGAACCGCAAATGGATGGATGCCTGGACCTCCGACCGCTACAACGACGACGATCCGATGCTGATCGAGCAGATCCATCAGCGCATTCTGCCCCGGCGCGGCATCATGGCCGACAAGGAGCAGATTCTGGTCACCCTCGGCGCCCAGAACGCTCTCTACATGGTAGCCAGCCTGCTGGTGAAACCGCAGGACAGGGTAGCGGTGGAAGATCCCGGCTATCCCGACATGCGCAACATCTTTGCCATGAAGACAAAGAATGTCGTGCCGGTCCCCGTCGATGGCGAGGGCATTCCCGTGGATGAGCGGCTGAATGGCTGCAATCTGGTGTTCACCACCCCCAGCCACCAGTTCCCCACCAACGTGACCATGTCGGCGGAGCGCCGCCGCGCCCTGCTTGCCTGGGCGGAAGACAACGATGGGCTGATCATCGAGGACGACTACGAGTTCGAAACCAATTATCTCGGCGAGCCGACCCCGGCGCTCAAATCGCGCGACCGGGAGGGCCGGGTCATCTATGTCGGCAGCCTCTCGAAATCGCTGATGCCGGGCCTGCGCATGGGCTTTATCGTCGCTCCGCGGCGGCTGACCGACGAGTTGCGTGCCCTGCGCCGGCTGATGTTCCGCCATCCGCCGGGCAACAACCAGCGTGTCGTCGCCCTGTTTCTGGCACTCGGCCACCACGATGCCCTGATCAACCGCCTGCACAAGGCCTATCAGGCCCGCTGGCAGACCATGGGCAGCGCGCTTGAGGAGCATTTCCCCGGCTGGGCGAAGTGGCCGGGGTTCGGCGGCACGTCCTTCTGGGTCGAGGGACCGCCACAGCTCGACACCAACAAGCTGCAGGTCGATGCCCTGGACGATGGTGTCGTCATCGAGTCGGGCCAGGTCTTCTGGGCCAACCCGCAAGCAGAGGAAAACGGCAGAACCAACTATTTCCGGCTCGGCTTCTCCTCCATTCCCGAGGAACGCATCGCCCCCGGGCTTGAGCGTCTGCGCGAGTTGACCGACCGGCAATTGCGCCGATAGCACAGCTCATGTTGCGGCCCGGATGGCTTCATTCTTGGCACCATCTGGCCCTAACGTGGCGTTTCACCCGCCGCTATCACAAAGGGAGAGTAAAATGCCTGGCGGCATAGATGCGTCCGGGCGCGAGCGGAGAAGCATTGCCATGAAAATGACCACTGAAGAAGCCTTCGTCAAAGTCCTGCAGATGCACGGCATCGAGCATGCCTTTGGCATTATCGGCTCGGCGATGATGCCGATTTCCGACCTGTTCCCCAAGGCAGGCATCACCTTCTGGGACTGCGCCCATGAATGCAATGCCGGCATGATGGCCGACGGCTACTCCCGCTCCACCGGCAAGATGTCAATGATGGTGGCCCAGAACGGCCCCGGCATCACCAACTTCGTCACCCCGGTCAAGACCGGCTACTGGAACCACACCCCGCTGCTGCTGGTCACCCCGCAGGCTGCCAACAAGACCATCGGCCAGGGCGGTTTTCAGGAAATCGAACAGATGCGGCTGTTTGCCGACATGGTCTGCTATCAGGAAGAGGTGCGCGATCCCACCCGCATCGCCGAAGTGCTCAACCGGGTGATCGAGAAGGCCTGGCGCGGTTCGGCTCCGGCCCAGATCAACGTGCCGCGCGATTTCTGGACCCAGGTGGTCGATATCGAGCTGCCGCAGATCGTCCGTCTCGATCGCGCGCCGGGCGCCGATAGTGCGATCGAGCAAGCCGCCAAACTGCTGTCGGAGGCCGAATTCCCGGTCATCCTCAACGGCGCCGGCGTGGTGCTTGCAGGTGCCATCGAAGCTTCCGCCAAGCTCGCCGAGCGTCTCTCGGCCCCGGTCTGCTGCAACTACCAGCACAACGACGCCTTCCCCGGCTCCCATCCGCTGTTTGCAGGCCCGCTCGGCTACAACGGCTCGAAGGCTGCCATGGAGCTGATTTCGAAGGCGGACGTGGTGCTGGCGCTCGGCACCCGGCTCAACCCGTTCTCCACCCTGCCCGGCTACGGCATCGACTACTGGCCAAAGAACGCAAAGCTCATCCAGGTCGACATCAATGGCGACCGCATCGGGCTGACCAAGAAGGTCGCCGTCGGCATCCAGGCCGACGCGGCGAAGGTTGCCGGCCAGTTGCTTGAAAAGCTCGCTTCCAACGCCGGCGACAAGGGCCGCGAGGAGCGCAAGGCGCTGATTCACCAGACCCGGTCCTCCTGGCTGCAGCAGCCGCTTCCTCCATGGACCACGAGGACGACGATCCCGGCACCACCTGGAACGAGCGCGCCCGCAAGGCAAAACCCGACTGGATGAGCCCGCGCATGGCCTGGCGCGCCATCCAGCAGGCGCTGCCCAAGGATGCGATCATCTCGTCGGACATCGGCAACAACTGCGCCATCGGCAATGCCTATCCGACCTTCGAAAAGGGCCGCAAATACCTCGCGCCCGGCCTGTTCGGCCCCTGCGGCTACGGCTTTCCGTCGATTACCGGTGCCAAGATCGGCAATCCGGGCGTGCCGGTTGTCGGCTTTGCAGGTGATGGTGCCTTCGGTATTTCCATGAACGAGATGACCGCGATCGGCCGCAAGGAATGGCCGCCGATCACCATGGTCGTCTTCCGCAACTACCAGTGGGGCGCGGAAAAGCGCAACACCACGCTGTGGTATGACGACAACTTCGTCGGCACCGAACTCGACCCCGATGTCTCCTATGCCAAGATCGCCGTCGCCTGCGGTCTCAAAGGCGTCCAGGTGCGCACCATGGACGAACTGACGGCAGCTCTTTCCAAGGCAGTTGAGGACCAGATGAAGAACGGCACCACCACCTTCATCGAAGCGCTGATCAACCAGGAACTGGGCGAACCCTTCCGCCGCGACGCCATGAAAGCGCCGGTGGCCGTTGCCGGCATCGACCCCAGGGACATGAAACCCCAGCAGGGCGCGGTGTGAGTGCAGAGAGCTTGCGTGTCCGGTTTCGCCGCCGTGCCTGAGGCACGATGATTGAAACCCTGGCAAACATGACCGAACTGGCCCCGGGCGAGCTGATACTCTGCACCGGGGCCATTTTTGTCGCGGCCATCGTGCGCGGCTTCGCAGGCTTCGCCCTGTCGGCACTGATCATGGCCTCGGTCGTCACCATCCTGCCGCCGGTCGAACTGATCCCGGTCTGCTTTCTGCTTGAGGCGACGGCCAGCCTGATGATGTTTCGCGGCGGCATGAAAGAGGCCGACATGCGTATCGTCTGGGGGCTGGCGATCAGCTCGGCCGTCGGTTCGCCAATCGGCCTTTACGCCACCACCACCCTGCCCGTTGACACTTCGAAGCTGATTGCCCTGACACTGCTGATCGTGCTTGCTGCGCTGCAGTTGTTCAAGGTGCGCATTCCCTTGCTGGCAACGAGACCAGGCCTCTATTTTTCCGGTCTGACGGCGGGGATCGCCACCGGCCTTGCCTCCATCGGCGGCATGGTGGTCGCCCTGTACGTACTGTCCCAGGAAAAAGCGGCGAGAACCATGCGCGCCTCCCTGGTCATGTTCCTGGCCATCACGATGTTCACCACGCTGATCTATCTGCTGTACTACGAAGTGCTCGACATGATGGCAGCAAGACGCGGACTGGTCTTTGCGCCTGTTGTGATAGCCGGCGTGCTGGCGGGAAGCTGGCTCTTCCGCCCGTCGCTGGAGGGCTTCTACAAGCGCTTCTGCCTGATCCTTTTGCTCTCGCTTGCCGGCGTCAGTCTGGTCCGGGCCCTGTAGCAATCCGCAAAGGAGCGGCAGGCATCCCCTCACCCCTTGCTTTTGCGGTCACAGCCCTGCTAACGCTCGCCCATCGAACGCTCACAGCCGGATTTTCCCATGCCGAAATACGCCTCACTCGTCACCCGAACCGCCAATGAAGGATCCGCCGCCTGGAGCATTCTGTTTCAGGCCTGGAAGGACAAGGCTGCGGGCGAGGACGTGATCATCCTTGCCGTCGGCGATCCCGACTTCAACACGCCGCAAAAAATCATCGACAGCGCCAAGCAGGCGATGGATGCCGGCCATACCCATTACATCGACATTCCCGGCCTCCCCGCCCTGCGCGAGGCGGTGGCGGATGAACTGATGCGCGTCTCCGGCGCGCCGACGCAGGATTACCGCCTCACCCCCGACAATGTGATGATCTGCCAGGGTACCCAGAACGCGCTGTTTGCCGCCTCGTTGTGCCTGCTCGAAGAGGGCGACGAGATCATCGCGCTGGAGCCGATGTACCTGACCTATCAGGCGACCTTCGAGATCAACGGCGCAAAGCTGGTACCGGTCGCCTGCCCGCGCGAAACCGGCTTCCGCCCGCAGCCCGACCTGATCGAAAAGGCGGTAACGCCGAAAACCCGCGCCATTCTGTTCGCCAATCCCAACAACCCGACGGGTGCCGTCTTCACTTCGGCCGAACTGGAAGCCATCGCCGGGATCGCCAAACGTCATGATCTTTGGGTGATCGCAGACGAGGTCTATGCCGGCCAGGTTTATGACGGCAGGCATCACTCGATCGCGGCGCTGCCCGGCATGGCCGAGCGTACCGTGACCTGCGGCAGCCTGTCCAAGGCGCTCGCCATGACCGGCTGGCGCATCGGCTGGGTCGCCGGCCCCGAGGAATTCATCCATCACTGCCACCATGCCGGCATCACCATGCATTACGGTGTTTCGGCTTTCATTCAGCATGCCTCGGTCACCGCACTGCGCGACTGCCACAAGGATGTCGAGGAAATGCGCGATGCCTACCGCCGCCGCTGCAACATCGTGCTGGACAAGCTTTCCGGCGCGCCGGGCCTGCACCCGATTGCACCGCAGGGAGCGATGTATGTGCTGCTCGACGTCACCGGCACGGGCTACGGCTCGGCAGACTTCGCCGAAGAGCTATACCGGCACGAAAAGGTCGCCGTACTCGATGCCAAACCCTTCGGTAGGTCGGCCGATGGCTGTGTGCGCATCGCCTTCACCCTCTCCGACGACGACATCGCCGAGGCTTGCGACCGCATCTACCGCTTTGCCGCCAGCCGGCACAATGAACGCAAGGCATCCTGACATGGACGGAAACCTGGTCCTTATCCGCGACGAAGGTGGTGTACGCCATCTGACACTCAATCGGCCGCACGCAAGGAATGCCATGTCGCTGGCCCTGCTGGAGGAACTTGTCGGCGCACTCGATGACGCCGAAAGGAGCGACGCCATCCGAATAGTCGTGGTACGCGGCTCTGACGGCACCTTCTCGGCAGGCGCCGACATCAAGGACATGGCGAACGCCCGCAATGCGGACGACCCGGCCGAGGCGATCTACCGGCTTTCCTGTGCCTTCGGCGCCATGGTGGCGCGTTTTGCCACCACGCCGAAGACCGTTATCACGGCGCTGGAAGGCGCAGTGATGGGCGGCGGCTTCGGCCTTGCCTGCGCTTCCGACATCGCCATTGCCTCCCATACCGTCAAGTTCGCCCTGCCGGAGGCAACCCTCGGCCTGATCCCGGCCCAGATCGCCCCGGTTCTGCTCGAGCGCATCGGCTATTCGGAAGCCAAGCGCCTGACGGTCACCGGCGCACGCATCGGTGCGGAGGAAGCCATGCGCATCGGCCTCGTCCATGCGGTGACGGACGACATGGATACGGCCCTCGGTCAGGCTATCGAGCACGCGCTGACCTGTGCGCCCGAAGCGGTGGCAGTATCGAAGAAACTGTTGCGGGATGCCCGTTTCGTACAGTCCGACACGCTGGTCGAACACGCAGCAAACCTGTTTGTCGAAGCGGTGACGGGCAAGGAGGGGGCGGAAGGAACGCTGGCCTTCGTGGAAAAGCGCAAGGCGCGCTGGATGCCCTGATCGTGAGGGAGCCAGTGCCACCAGCAGGCAGCACTGCCGGTCTTACATCTCGACAACGCGGGCCGAACGCACGCTCATGCGGTCTGAAACATGGCTCAGGCACGTGGTGTCGATGTTGGGCCATACCTGCGAGCGGCAGTCGACATGACCTTCACGGCCCTCGATAACAGCACTTGCGGAGCGGATGTCGGTTACCCCGTCGTCAGTACCCCTGCCGGCAGCAAGCGCTGCGGCACCGGTGATGGCGGCGGAAACGGCGATAGCGGCAAAAAGCATTTTCAACATGGGACTTCCCCTTTCTGTTGATCCCATAGTCGCCTAAACGCCCATCTGCCGCTGTGCGTTCCGTCACACGCCATGAAAGGGCGGGCAGCGGCAACGAAAAAGGCGGCTCGAAAGCCGCCTTTTTCCTTAATTTCAATGTTTTAGCGATACCACATGCGTCGCAGCAGCTCGTCCTTCAGAAGGAAGTGGTGATACAGGGCGGCTCCCGCATGCACGATCAGCAGCGCAAACATCACCTTGGCGCCAATCCCGTGCGGCATCCTCGGGGCATAGCCGCCGAAATCGGGCAATGACCCCGGCGCCCCGCCAAAGACAATCTCGCCCGCCCCCGACAGCACCATCATGCCGACGCCGCTGGCCGCCATACCGAGGATCACCACATAAAACAGCACATGGACACCCTGTGCGGCCCTTTCCTGCCAGGCTGGCGTGGTCCCGGCCGGCTCCGGCTTTTTGTCGAAACGCCACCACCAGAAGATGCGCAACACCGTCAGCAACCCGACCAGCACGCCCACCGGCGCATGGATCATCAGCAACTGCGCCTTGGCGGCCGAATCCGTCATGCCGTCCAGGCGATTGCCGGAGATCAGCAAGCCGACAATCAGCAACGCGGTAAGCCAGTGAATGGTGACGGCAACGCTGCCGTATTTGTTTGGTGTACTCTTCTGCATCGGGTTTCTCCGAACAAACGGCGGCGCACCGGCATTGACAAGCCCTGCGCCATCGCGGTAACGGTTATTAGTTTACATAGAAATGATTTACATGGAAATAATATAATGTCAAGCGGCGATCTCCAGCCCCCCGCCCGCTCCCTCGGCCGGCTGCTCAACAACGTCACGAATAGTGCCAATGCACTGGCCAACGACATGCTGGCCGAATACGGGCTGACATTGCCGCAATGGGTCCTGATGTCGGCCTTGTGGCGCCGCGACGGACTGCTTGTCAGCGAACTCTCGGCCTTCTCCGGCAATCTCCTTCCTGCCACCTCCCGTATCGTCGCCCGCATGGAGGACGGAGGTTTCGTCGAGCGAAGGCCTGATGCACAGGACCGCCGTGCCGTACGCGTTTACCTGACGGGCAAGGGCCGGACGCTTTCCCATCTGCGCGACTTCTACCTCAAGGTAAACGCCCGCCTGCTGGGCGGGTTGGGCGAGGCAGAGATCGAAACCCTTTTTTTGCTGCTCGAACGGGTGCAGGCAAACGCTGCGCAAGGCCGCTGACGGAACTGCCGCTGCCGCCGCCGGAACTTCCTTGCGCTTTTGTTTCAGGCAGTTGAATCTGCATGGCAGCGGCCGCGCACAAGGGATTCAAAATGCAGCAAAAACCCAACATCCTCATCATCATGGTCGACCAGCTTAACGGCACGCTGTTTCCCGATGGGCCGGCGGATTGGCTGCACGCACCGAACCTGAAAAAACTTGCCGAACGTTCCGCTCGCTTTGCCAACAACTACACCGCAAGCCCGCTCTGCGCGCCGGGCCGCGCCTCCTTCATGTCAGGACAGCTGCCGCGCCGTACCCGCGTCTACGACAATGCTGCCGAATTTGCCTCCGACATCCCGACCTATGCCCACCATCTGCGCCGCGCCGGCTATGCGACCTGCCTTTCCGGCAAGATGCATTTCGTCGGCCCCGATCAGTTGCACGGTTTCGAGGAGCGGCTGACCACCGACATCTATCCCGCCGATTTCGGCTGGACACCCGACTACCGCAAACCCGGCGAGCGCATCGACTGGTGGTATCACAACATGGGCTCGGTGACCGGTGCCGGCATTGCCGAGATCACCAATCAGCTCGAATATGATGACAACGTCGCCCATGAGGCGAAGATGAAGCTCTACGATCTGGCACGCTCCTCCGACAGGCAGGAGCGCCGCCCCTGGTGCCTCACCGTTTCCTTCACCCACCCTCACGACCCCTATGTGGCGCGCCGCAGGTACTGGGACCTCTACGAGGATTGCGAGCACCTGTTGCCGCCGGTTCCAGCCATCCCCTTCGATGAGCAGGATGCCCATGCCCAGCGCATCTTCAAGGCCAATGACTGGCTCAGCTATGACATTACGCAGGAGGATGTCCGCCGCTCGCGGCGAGCCTATTTCGCCAACATCTCCTATCTCGACGACAAGGTGGGAGACCTGCTGGAGACGCTGGAAGCAACCCGCCAGACCGAAAACACCGTCATCGTCTTCTGTTCCGACCACGGCGACATGCTCGGCGAACGCGGATTGTGGTTCAAGATGTGCTTCTACGAGGGTTCTTCGCGCGTGCCGCTGATGATCGCAGCGCCGCAGATCAAACCGGGCCTTGTCAGCGAGCCGGTATCGAACGTCGACATTCTGCCGACGCTCTGCGACCTCGCCGGCATCGACATGAGCGAAATCGCGCCCTGGACCGATGGCGAGAGCCTGCTGCCGGTGGCAGGCGGCGAGCCGCGCGCCCATCCTGTCCTGATCGAATACGCCGCCGAGGCTAGCTACGCCCCGCTCGTCTCGATGATCGACGGGCGCTACAAATTCAACCATTGCGAACTCGACCCGCCGCAGCTTTTCGATCTCGAGGCCGATCCGCACGAACAGGTAAACCTTGCAAAACGCCCGGAGAATGCCGGGCTGGTCGAGACCTGGATGAGCCGCATCCGCGCCCAGTGGGACATGGCGGCCTATGACGCGGAGGTCCGTGCCTCACAGGCCCGTCGCTGGGTGGTCTATGAGGCGCTCAGAAACGGTGCCTATTACCCCTGGGACTTCCAGCCCCTCAAGCAGGCTTCCGAGCAATACATGCGCAACCACATGAACCTCGACAACCTGGAAGGCGACAAACGGTTTCCGCGGGGCGAGTGAGTTCCGCTCCCATAGCCGCCGGTTGACGAAGCCACCGTCCACCGCTTTTGACCGCAGACACTTGTCTGCGCACACCGCCGATCAAGGCCATCGCGAAATGCCATGCGCTGCGCTATAATTGCGGGACCTAAATCTGCACTCGATCCGGTGGCCGATGACTGACGACCGAATACTCGAAAAAGGGTTCAACGGGCTCGCCTCGGCGCAGCCCACCCTGCCGGCCTCGTGGTATTTCGACCCGGCGCATTTCGAACGCGAGATGCGCGAAATCTGGCACCGGAACTGGATCTATCTCTGCCGGGCGGACAGTCTGTCTGCGGCAGGCGAATTCCGCACCTTTGCAATTGGCAGCCAGGAAATAGTCGTGGTCCGTGGCGAGGACGCTGCCATCCACGGCTTCTTCAATACCTGCCGCCATCGCGGTTCAACCCTCTGCACCGAGGAAACAGGCAGGTTCGACCGCCGCATAACCTGTCCCTATCACCAGTGGGCCTATGGCCTCGACGGCCGCCTGCTGGCCACAGGCCGCATGCGCCAGGTCGCAGGTTTCGACCGTTCCGGTTACGGCCTGCACAAGGTCGCCATTGCACAGTGGGGCGGCTGCATCTTCGCCAACCTTGCGGGCGCAGACACAAAACCGTTCGACGATGTTTTTGGCAGTGAACTCTCCTTCATCGCGTCCTGGCCGATGGAGAGTCTGGTCGTCGGCCACCGCTACAGCAAGGAACTCGCCTGCAACTGGAAAATCTTCTGGGAGAACTACAACGAGTGCCTGCATTGCCCGAACATCCACCCGGAACTTTGCGAGCTGGTGCCGATCTACGGGCGCGGCATCATGGCCCGGCGGGACGATCCGCAATGGCATGAATTTGCCGAAGACAGCACGCCATTGCGCTCGGGCGGGCTTCGCGAAGGGGCACAAACCTGGTCCATGGACGGTTCCGCACAGGACGAACTGCCTGGCCTGACCGACGAAGAACGCGCATCAGGACAGCGCTACGCCACCCTGCTGCCTTCAATCTTCATCGCCGCACATGTCGACTACGTGCGCATCGTCCGGCTGGTGCCGCTGGCGCCGGAGAAAACCGGGCTTACAGCCGAATGGCTGTTCCGTCCGGCCATGCTTGAACGGCCGGACTTCGACCTTGCGCGGATCACGGACTTCGCCACCCTGGTGATGGAGCAGGACGGCATGGCCTGCGAGCTCAATCAGCGCGGATTAAAGGCCGCCCCTTATGAGCAGGGCGTACTGATGCAGGAGGAATACGAGGTGTTCCTCTTCCAGGACTGGATCCGCGAATCCCTTGGTGAAGCGCGGCTCAGTCCTCCACCGGAAAGCCGGGCGAGCCGGAGGCGGCCCGTTCAGGCCAAACCGCCAAAGCCCGCCTGAGGCACCGCCCCTCGCCCGAAGCAAAACCGCCGATTGGCACGACAGCTCAAACCTTCGCGCGAAGGCGGTTTACCAGCAGATCGTGCTGGAGGATGTCGTCGCGCAGCGCAGCAAGCTCACCCACATCCCAGGTGGCGCTCAGATACCTTCCCTTTGCCCAGTCCGCCCTGCCCGAACAAAGCCAGACGGCAAACCCGGCGGCAAGTTCCGGTTCGTCGACGAGATATTCGTGCATGGCTTCAGGCATGTTGCGGCCAAGCTCGGTCGAAACACCCCCCGGGTGAATGGCGAAACACTTGATCCCATCCTCGCCATGATCTGACTGAACGAATTCGCACAGCCGGTTGATCGCATGTTTTGCGGTCTGGTAGTCGGAAGCCCCCATCATCAGAAACTGAGCACCGATCGACGACAGCAGAATAAGATGGCCGCTGCTCCGGTCTTCGGCGGCGAACCTTTTCGCGCTTTCAATGAGATGGGGAAGCGTGAAGCGGATCACATGGTAGGCGCCACGAACGTTGACCTCCCAGTTCCACCACCAGCCTTCGGGATCGGACTCGCCGATCTTCACCCACGGACCGAGATAGCCGGCATTGGCGTCTACTGCATCGATACTGCCGAACTTGGCCACGCAGTCCGCGACGGCTGCCTCGACCTGTTCCGCACTGGTGACATCGCAGATGGCATAGGCGCATTGCGTCTGCGGGTTGGCCTTGCTCACCAGAGCCTGCGTTTCCTGCAGGGCATCTTCGGACCTCGCGGTAAGGTAGACCGCTTTTGCGCCGGCCTCGGCAAAGGCAATGGCGGTCGCCTGACCGATACCCCTGGAGGCACCGGCGATGAACACGACCTTGCCGGAGGCGCTGTCCTTGAGGCCCGATTTCGGATCGATGGCTTCATACACGGCATGGTGCGCGCCGAGATCGGGAAACTGGTCTTGAATTGATGACATGGAATATCCTCTTTTCCGCTGGTGTCTGTTGCCTGCAACCGATAGCCGCAAAGACTGCTTCCTGCTTGCCACATCCTCCATAACATCTGCCAATTCCTGCAGACCTGAAAATTATCCGATGTGCCGGAAGGCAAAGCCTGATAGGGATGAATCATGGAAAAAGACACAGCCCTATCACGCCTCATTTCCCTTTATCATCAGCATACTTTTGAAAATATTGATATTTTCGAGTCGCTGCCCCGCCTTTCGGTTCTTCGGCGGGAGGTCAGGAGCGATATCGAGGCAATGGTATACGAACCTGTCATGTGCCTGATCCTTCAGGGAAGCAAAGTCACCTCCATAGGCGACCAGACCGTGGAACTGCTGCCTGGCGATGCGCTGCTGGTCAGCCACGACCTGCCCGTCGTCTCGCGGATCACCCGGGCAAGCCGGCAGGAACCCTATCTTGCGCTGATCCTGTCGCTCGATCTCGGCCTTGCCCGCAGCCTGTACGATCAGGTCGCCGATGCGCCTGCCCTTGATGCTCCGGCGAGATCCCTTGCCGCCTCGCCTGCCGGAGAGAGCCTGCTGGAACCGCTGGTCCGCTATTTCGAACTGATGGACGATCCGATGGATGCAAGGGTTCTCGGTCCCTCGATCCTGCGCGAGATACACTACCGCCTGCTGCTCTCGCCGGCCGGCAGGATGCTGCGCCATCTCCTTGTCGCAGACAGCCATGCCAGCCGGATATCAAAAGCAATCCTCAAGGTCCGGGCCGAGTTCCGCTCCGCGCTGAGCGTGCCCGATCTGGCAAGGACCGCCGGCATGAGCGCCTCGTCCTTTCACGAGCATTTCAAGTCGGTCACAGGAACGACGCCGCTGCAGTATCAGAAGGACCTTCGCCTGATCGAGGCCAAGACGCTGCTGCTGAACAGAAATCACACGGTCTCCGAGGCGGCCTATGCGGTGGGCTATGAAAGCCCGACCCATTTCAGCCGCGATTACAGCCGCAAGTTCGGCATGCCGCCGAGCAGGGATGGCCTGCCCGCCCTTTCAGCGACGCTTTGACGGACTGGGCGTAGCGCGCTTGGAGCGTGTCATGTTCTAGGCGCCCGGCAGGTGAATGCGGAATTTCCTGCGGATTTCCTTGTCGGCCACCGGATCGATGATCGCCTTGCGCGGTGCATCGAGGATTTGCCGCTTGCGCTTGATCGCCTGTTCGATGAGGTCGGGTTTGCCGACCTCCGCCCATTCCTTCGGGCTCAGCCGGTCGGCAATCCTCGGATAGACGTAGTCGCGCTGCATCAGGTTGAGCGTCTGTGAAGAGCCGAGATAATGCCCCGGCCCGCCAAGGCAGACCTCCTTCATCGTGTCGAGCGACACGCTGTCCTCGGTGACCTCGATGCCCCGCACGCAGCGCATCGCCTGGCCAAGCAGGTCATCGCCCAGGATCAGGCTTTCGAGCGAGAAGCCGAGCAGCGAAGCATGCATGCCGACGGCCTCATAGACCATGTTGAGGCCGGAAAGGCCTGCCATCACATTGGAACACATCTGCTCCCAGCCGGCCTGCATGTCGGGCAGCTTGGCATCGGCAATGCCGGCCGCAGCGCCACCCGGAAGGCCGTAGAAATGGTGCATCTGCGCGCAGCCCGCCGTCAGCAATGCCTGTTCGCCGGAACCGCCCGACATGGCACCCGAGCGCAGATCGGAAACGAACGGCCATGTACCGAAGACCGCCGGATAGCCAGGCGAAATCGCGTTGACATAGACCATGCCGGCAAGACATTCGGCGACCGCCTGAACGATTGCGGCGGCAATCGGCGCCGGCGCTGTGGCCCCTGCCTGCCCCGCAGAAAGCAGCAGGACGGGCATGCCGCCGGCGATGCACTTTTCCATCACCCGGCAGCTTTCGGTGGCGAATTTCATCGGCGGCACGACAAAGCAGTTGGAATTGGAAACGAAGGGCCGCTCGCGCCACTTGTCCTCTCCGCCGGCAATCATGTGCAGCAGTTCGAAGCAGCCATCGACGAAAGCCGGATCGAAGATCGAGGTACCTACATGCTTCCTGGTGCCCGCACACGAGGCGTAGACCGTGTTGAGGTCCATCTCGAAATTGTCCTCGATGTCGCGGCACACCATCGGACGCTGGAAGAAATGCACGTTGTCGAGTTCTTCGGTGATCCGCGCCGCGTCAAACAGGTCCTGCACGGTGGATTCGCGATAGTCGCGGTTTTCGACATCGACCACATAGACGGCAGCCCCCGCCGTGCCGTAGTGGACGCGATTGCCGGAAAGATGAAGATCCCGTGCGGGATCGCGCGCAAAGAGGGTTACCTCCTTCGCCGCCTTCGCCAGCATGTCCTCGACCAGCGCGCGGGGAAACCGGATGCGTCCGTCATCGCCCAGTATGCAGCCGGCAGCGGTGAGGATTTCAACGCCGGTTTCCGGCGCATCGGCAAAGCCGATGACTTCCATGGCTTCCAGCGCGGCTTCGTGAATGCGCTGCACACCGGCCTCCGTCAGCGGCTTGTAGGAGCCGCCTTCCATGCCTGGCCGAATCGGCTTTATGTCCTCTGTCAGCGGCGCAGAGCGAACTGCATGCCGGCCTGCTCTTCCTCCGGATCGCCGCGAACGGCCGATGACTTGATCATCAACAACACTTCCCTGATCCCCGGCACTTCCCTGTTCCATGGCCTGTTACCTTTCGCCATCTGCATCTGCGGCACCTGCCAGCAGCATCGCATCGATCTCGCCACCTTTTGCTGCGCCTGCAAGCGGCGCAAAACTGCCTTCCTCGAGCATTGCCTTCGTTGCATCGCGGATAACCGCATGGGTTGCCCGCGCGATCATCGATCCCAGCGAAATGCGCCGCACGCCCATCGCGGCCAGCTCGCCGACACTGCATTTGGAAAGCGGGCCTGCGGCCAACGCGTTGACCGGCTTGCTGACGGCGGCAAGTACCTGCTTCAATTCGTCGACACCCGGCGGTACCGGCACATAGAGCAGATCGGCACCCGCCTCCTCGAAAGCTCGGATGCGCCGGATTGCCTCTTCAATGCCATAGCTGCCGTTCATCACCCCATCGGCCCGCGCACAGAAGACGAAGGGATGCGGCAGCGCTCTTGCCGCCGCCACCCCTGCACGCACCCGCTCGACCGCCAGATCGAAATCATAGGCGGGGTTGCCGTCGACCATCCGAGTGTCCTCGATGGAACAGCCTGAAAGGCCCGCTTCAGCGGCAAGCCGCACCGTCTCGGCAACATAGTCCGGCGCATCGCCGAAACCGTTCTCGAAATCGCCGCTTACCGGCAGGTCGGTTGCCGTCACGATTGCCTCGGCATGGGCAAGCACCTCATCGCGGCTGACACGACCCATATCGGGCCTGCCAAGGGTAAAGGCAAAACCGGCACTGGTCGTCGCCAGCGCCTTGGCGCCAAGTGCGGCCATCATCCGCGCCGAACCGATGTCCCAGGGATTGGGGATCACGAAACAGCCGGACTGGTGAAGCTCTTGAAATGCCTGGTGCCGTGCTGCGAGATTCATGCCTTTACCCTTTCGGATTTCGGATCGTACATCGGCCTGAGCGAGGCTTCGGCAGCAACCCGCGTTCCGGCAATCTCGATTTCATAGGAAGAGGCGAGCACCTCGTCCGCCGTCTCGCCTTCGCAGGGCACGTAACCCATGCCGATGGCACCACCCAGCGTATGGCCGTAATTGCCCGACGAGATATAGCTGACGATCTCGCCATCGCGCAGGATCGGCTCATTGTGATAAACGAGCGGTTCCGGATCGGTCAGCCGGAACTGCAGCAGCCGCAGTTTGAGCCCCTCCTCGCGCTTGCGCAGTACCGCATCGCGGCCGATGAAATCCAGCTTTTCCGTCTTCACGGCAAAGCCGAGGCCTGCTTCCAGCACGTGATCCTCGCTGGTGATGTCATGGCCGAAATGGCGGAACGCCTTTTCGATCCGGCAGGAATCCATCATGTGCATGCCGCAGAGTTTCATTCCCGTGCTTTCGCCTGCCGCCATCAGCGTTTCAAAGGCATGGCCGCACTGGTCGGCGGAGATGTAGAGTTCCCAGCCGAGTTCCCCCACATAGGAAACGCGATGCGCCCGGGCGAGCCCCATACCGAGCTCGATATGCTTCGCCGTGCCGAATGGATGATTGTCATTCGACCATTCGTGGAAGGGGGCGGCCTTTTGCAATACCGCCCGCGCATTCGGGCCCATCACGGCCAGCACACCCTCGCCCGCCGTCACATCGACAAAGGAAACCTCGAAATTGCCCTTGTGGCGGGAAAGCCAGTCCATCTCGCGCACCATGGTCGCCGCCGGCGTAACGATCAGATAGCTTGTCTCGCCAAGCCGAGTGACGGTGACATCGGCCTCGATGCCGCCGCGCTCGTTGAGGAATTGCGTATAGACGATGCGGCCCGCCGGCACCGACATGTCGGCACCGCAGATGCGGTTGAGACAGGCTTCCGCATCGCGCCCCTCGACACGGATCTTGCCGAAGGACGACATGTCGTACATGCCGACGTTTTCGCGCACGGCGCGGTGTTCGGCAGCCGAGTTCCCGAACCAGTTCTGCCGCTTCCAGGAATAGCGGTATTCGGCTGCCTCTCCCTCATTGGCATACCAGTTTGCCCGCTCCCAGCCTGCCACCTCGCCGAAGACGGCGCCGCGGGCCTTCAGGTGCTCGTGAAACGGCGTGCGGCGGATACCGCGGGCCGTCGCCTTCTGCCGGTAAGGGAAATGATCCGCATAGAGCAGGCCGAGCGTCTCCTTCGCGCGCTCGTGCACGAAGGTCTTGTTGCTCATGAAGGGCTGCATGCGGCGGATATCGACATCGGAGAGATCGAACGGCGGATGGCCGTGCTCCATCCAGTGAGCAAGCGCCATGCCCGCCCCGCCGGAAGACTGGATGCCGATCGAGTTGAAGCCGCAGCAGACAAAGTAGTTGCGAATTTCCGGCGCTTCGCCGAGATGATAAGCATCGTCCGGCGTAAAGCTTTCGGGGCCGTTGAAGAAGGTGTGAATACCCGCTTCCGCCAGCATCGGCATGCGATTGACGGCGTCCTGAAGGATCGGCTCGAAATGGTCGAAATCCTCCGGCAACTGGTCGAAACAGAAATCCTCCGGAATGCGCTCACCGCTTTGAAGTGACGGCCAGGGCTTCGACACCGGCTCGAAGGCACCGAGCAGGATCTTGCCCGCATCCTCCTTGTAATAGGCACACTCGTCCGGCACCCGCAGCACCGGAAGCTGGGTCAATCCCGGAATGTTCTCGGTCACGATGTAGAAGTGCTCGCAGGCATGCAGCGGCAGGTTGACGCCGTTCTGGCGGCCAAGCTCGTGCGCCCACATGCCCCCGCAATTGACCACCATCTCGGCCCTGATCGTGCCGATCTCATCCGACCCGTCACGCTGCCAGGAAACGCCCGAAACCGTGCGCCGACCACCGCTGACGGTTTCATGGATTTCGGTGACCTTGACGCCCTCGATCACCTTCGCGCCCATCTGGCGCGCGCCCTTTGCCAGCGCCTGGGCGATGTTGGCCGGATCTGCCTGGCCGTCGAGCGGCAACCATACACCGCCGGTCACCCCGTCGAGATTGATGTGCTCGTAGCGCTTCTTGATCTCTTCGGGAGAAATCTCTTCCACATCGACCCCGAAGGCCCGCGCCATGGAAGCCGAGCGATGCAGTTCCTCCAGCCGCTCGTTCGTGAGCGCAACGGAAATCGAACCGCATTTGCGGAAGCCGGTGGCAACCCCGGTCTCGGCTTCGAGCTTCGTGTAGAGGTCGGCGGAGTATTTCGCCAGGCGCGTCATGTTCTTGGTTGCCCGGAGCTGGCCGATCAGGCCGGCCGCATGCCAGGTCGTGCCGCAGGCAAGCTGCTTGCGCTCCAGCAGAACGACATCCTTCCAGCCCTGCTTGGCAAGATGATAGGCGACTGAACAGCCGGCAACCCCGCCGCCGATCACCACCGCCCGCGCCTGCCCGGGGATTGCCTTTGCCTCAGCCATGGACTGTCCCCGCAATATCAAGCCCGTTGTTCATGAAGGTGACGGCGGGCTTCTCCTGCCCCATGCCGCCATCGAGAATGACAATCCGGCTCATGCCCTGAGCCTTTCGTTTTTCGCATCCCAAAGCGGTGCATCTTCCTGCACCTCCGCGGGATAGCGCATGCCGTAGATTTCCACTTCCAGCCGGGTTCCGGGCACGGCAAGGTCATCGCGCAGCATGCCGAGTGCGATCGACTTGTCGATCCTGTGACCGTAGCCGCCCGAGGTCGTTTCGCCGACCACCTGGCCCATGTGCCAGAGCGTCGACATGTAGGGCGCGTCATACTCGTCACAATCGACAATCAGGGTAACGAAGCGCTTGGCAACGCCCTTCTGGCGTTCCGCCTCCAGTGCCGCCTTGCCCTTGAAGTCGGGCTTCGACCATTTCACGAATCGCTCCAGTCCGCCTTGCAGCATGGTGTAGTCGGTCGACAGATCGCCCTTCCAGGCGCGGTAACCCTTCTCGAGCCTGAGCGCATTGAGCGCATACATGCCGAAGGGCTTGAGGCCGTATCGGTCGCCCGAATCCATCAGGCAGTCATAGACTTCGCCCGCCACCTGATTGCGGCAATGGATTTCCCAGCCCAGTTCACCTGCAAACGACACCCGCATGAACATCACGTCATGGGCGTCCACCCTGCCCCGCTGAACCGAAAGCCAGGGCAGGTCGAGATCGAGATCGGCGCATCCCTTCAGGATGTCGCGCGAATTCGGCCCCGTGAGAATGAAACAGGTATAGTCGTCGGTATCGTCCCGGATGGTGATGCTGCCGTCTTCCGGCAGGTGCTTTTCGAGCCATTCGCGGTCATGCCACTGGGCCGTGGCCGCCGTGATGCACAGCACGCCCTCTTCCTCGATGCGCGACAGCGACATCTCGGTAACGATGCGCCCCTTCTCGTCGGCGAAATAGCCGAGCCCGACACGGCCCACCTTCGGCACGGAACCGGTGATCAGGCTTTCGATCCATTCGACGGCGTTTTCGCCGCGGACCGCAAAACGCGAAAAGCCCGGCAGGTCGAGAATGCCCGCATGGTCGCGCACCGCATGGCACTCCTCGCGGATGCGGGCAAACCACGGCCCCTCGCGCCTCCATGTCTGGGTGGTTTCCTCGGAGGTATCATCCCCCTCCTTGGCAAACCAGTTGGCCCGCTCCCAGCCGTTATAGGCACCGAATTGCGCGCCGGAGGCAACCAGCGTCTCGTGGATCGGTGAAAGCTTCCTGTTGGCACCCGCCGGCCAGCGATGGTGCGGAAAGTGCATCGCATATTCATGGCCGTAGACTTCCATGCCCTTGGCGACGCAATAGTCGTGATCGCAGAAGTCGGTGAACCGGCGAGGATCGCACGACCACATGTCCCACTCCGTCTGGCCCTCGGTGACCCATTCGGCCAGCACCTTGCCGGCGCCGCCACCCTGGGCAATGCCGAAGGTGAAGACGCAGGCCTCGAACGCATTGGGAACGCCCGGCATCGGCCCGATCAGCGGATTGCCGTCCGGCGCATAGGGGATCGGCCCGTTGATGACCTTGGAAAGCCCGCCCTTGGCGAGGATCGGTACCCGCGCCATGGCATCTTCGAGATACCATTCAAGCCGTTCAAGATCGTCCTGATAGAGCTGGAAGGAGAAATCCTCCGGCATGGGATCATCCGGCGTTGCCCAGTGGGCACGGCAATTGCGCTCATAGGGGCCGAGATTCATGCCGTTCTTTTCCTGCCGCAGATAGTAGGAGGAATCGACATCGCGCAGCAGCGGCAGCTTGCGGCCTTCCGCTTCCGACCAGGCTTTCAGTTCATCGATCTCCTCGAAGAGGATGTACTGGTGCTCCATCACCATCATCGGCACGTCACGGCCGAACATCCGGCCCACTTCCCTGGCATAGTAGCCGGCGGCATTGACGACATATTCGCAGCGGATTTCTCCCTTGGCGGTTTCCACCACCCATTCTCCGTTTTCGCGCCGGACTCCCGTAACGGGGCAGAAACGGATGATCTTCGCACCCATGTCGCGCGCGCCCTTGGCCAGTGCCTGGGTCAACTGTGCCGGATCGATATCGCCATCATAGGGATCATACAGCCCGCCCAGAAGGTCATGGGTTTCCAGGAACGGATATCGGTTCTTCAACTCGTCGGCACCGACAACCTCGATGTCCATGCCCTGATAGCGGCCCATGCCGGCGGCGCGGGCAAATTCCTGCATGCGCTCCTTCGAATGGGCAAGCCGCACCGAGCCGGTAACGTGATAGTTCATCGGATAGCCGACCTCTTCGCCGAGCCCGCGATAAAGCTCGGTCGAATAGCGCTGCATGTTCATGATCGACCAGGAAGCCGAGAAGGTCGGTACATTGCCGGCGGCATGCCAGGTGGAACCTGCCGTAAGCTCGTTCTTTTCAACCAGCACGCAATCCGTCCAGCCTGCCTTCGCCAGATGATAGAGCGACGACGTGCCAACCGCCCCGCCGCCGATGATCACCACCCTGGCCTGGCCAGGAAAGGCTTGATTCGCGTTATCAGACATTTCACTCATCCCGCTGTTTTGACTCGTCTTTTTTCCAACCCGTAAATCAATGCATCAATAGGTTGGCGGCGATATGATCCAGATCACTTCCGCTGGCCTGTCCCCCTTGTTGACCCAGCCATAGGGCTGGCGGTCGAACTGGAAGCTGTCGCCTGCTTTCAGAAGATAGCTCACACCGCCAATGGTCATCTCCAGTTCGCCGCTGACCACATAGCCGCCGTCCTGGGTATCCCGCGCCGCCATCACCTCGCGCCTTGCGCCGGGCGCAAAGACGGAGCGGATCATCTCGAAATCGCCACCGATATCGGGCGACAGCAGCTCCTCCGTCAGTCCGTCCTCGGGCGATCCCATGGCCGCACGCGAATGGGCCCGCACGATCCAGCCGCGTTCGTCGGCGGGTGCATCGGCATTGCGGAAGAAGAAGCTGACCGGCACGCCGAAACGGGCGGCAATCGCCTTGAGATCGGGAATGGAGGGGTTTGCCTGGCCGCGCTCGACCTGCGACAGCCAGCCGATGGAGCGCCCCAGCGCATCGCATAATTCGTTGAGCGTCATGCCCCGGCTCTTGCGCAGGGCGCGGATATCATTTCCCACATGGTGCTGGGGTACTGCCACGGCAGCCAGACCGGGCGCAGTCTCCACGCCATGCGGCACGGACGGGGCATCGGCAGCCTCTGTCCCGGAGGCGATCAACGCTTTCGGCAAGGCACGTCCGGCCAAGGGCTTCCTCCCGCAATCCTTCCGGTTCCGGTCCGGAAATGAAATTATTCATAAGAATTTCATTTTATCAAAAAATTGGCAAGTGTTTTCATCCGGCGCGCACCGGAATCTTTACTGCCATGCCGGGCGAAATCACCGGCAGATTTGCCTCACTGATGAAAGGAATTGACTTAGACTGCGCCTAGAGCGCGTGATGCTCTAGAAACCCGGCAGGCCCAGTTCACGGGCCGCCTTCATGTAATCGGCTTCGGCGCGCTTCAGTGCCGAGGCCGGATCACGGTTGTCGAATACGACGGCCTCGATCTGATCGTTCAGCGCGCGGCGCAGCAGGTTCAGCGCCTGGCTGTCGGGATAAGGCTCAATGCCGGCATCGATTGCCGCCAGCACATCCTTGGCCAGATGACCCGGCTGAAAGTCCTTGACCAGCCACAGCGCTTCCCAGCCATGTTCGGCAAGCATGTCTTCGTCGAGGCCCTCAAGCGCTGTCAGGAATGCCGCCTCGGCTTCCTCCTCCGTGGCGCTGACGGGAATGGCAAAGCCCTCCCACCAAAGCGTTGCCGCCGGCTTGCCGCTATCGCCGATAGCCGGCGCCGGCAGTATCTGCATCTTTCCGGCAACCCGGCTGACCGCCGGATTATCGAGCGGCCCGACACTGCTCACCCAGGTCACCGACATCGGCGCGGTAAACCGCATCAGGTCGTTGAGCACGGTGGCGGCATCGCGTTCCCTGGCTTCCTTCGGCAAATATGCAGCCAGCTTCTTCATCTGCTCAAGCGCGGCAATTCCCTTCTCCGTGGAAACCGACGGCTTGCCGGCTTCGCCGAACAGGGACCCACCGGCGCCGAGAAACAGATCGATGAACTCCTGGGTCAGGTTCCACCCCGGCTTGTAGGCAAGCGTCAGCGGCACCTCGAACAGCCTGGAATCGGTGGCCTTGAGCTTTTCGGCCGCCTCGATCAGGCCGTCATAGGTCTTCGGCGTACCGATTCCTTCCTGCACAAGCAGTTCGCGATGGACGGTCATCGCCTTGGTGTTGGCGGCAACCGCGATGGCGATGACCTTGCCATCCTGGCGGATCAGTTGCCTGGGATGAAGCAATACCTTGTAGCGTTCTGCCAGATCATCGAGCGGCCGCAACAGCTTCTGGCTCGCCAGCCGGTACAGGCTGGCGTTGGAAATACCCACCAGCGAACCCAGATTGCGGTCGGGATTGCCGGGATCGGGCTCAACGGTCGCCGCATCGAAACCGTATTCCACGGTAACGTTGCCGCACTGCATCATGTGCTGCGCAACACCGCGCCACAGCGGATAGTCGGGAAGATGCACGCTAAGCGAAGTGTTGTTAGGCGTACTGCAGGCAGCCTTCGCAGCAGGCGCGGCAAGAACGGTTGCCAGCGTAACCAGACAGGCAAGGCCGGTTTTCCACATCTCTTGCGGCAGACGCCCGGTGCCGGCGCGTATCATCTTGCAGCCTGTCCCCTGAGAACGTTTTCTGTTTGAGGCCGCTTCTTATCAGTTAACTTGATGTGCTTCCACTATAGACATCCGCCCCATTCACGGATAAACACCGCGCCGAGTCCTTTTGAAGACAATCGATGAATGGCGGATGAGGCCTCGCTCCCGCATTTTTACGTTGAATTCCCAAACCAAAACTGGTTTTTCAGGTAAATGAGGGCATGCACGGGCCTTGGGGCCCGCCACCGGGCAAATTCGCAGCCGGAAAACCGCCGACGGGCGGATAACAGCCGGCAATTGAAGAATAAGAGGTTGTAACGTGAGCACCTTTGACAAAGTAGCTGACATCATTTCCGAAACCAGCGAGATTCCGCGCGAGGAAATCACGCCGGACAGCCACACGATCGACGATCTCGGCATCGACAGCCTTGACTTCCTCGACATCGTGTTCGCCATCGACAAGGAATTCGGCATCAAGATTCCGCTTGAGGCCTGGACCCAGGAAGTCAATGACGGCAAGGCATCGACCGAGGAATACTTCGTGATGAAGAACCTGGTCGCCAAGATCGACGAGCTGATCGCCGCCAAGGCGTAAGGTCGGCGCTCGCCGGCAAGCCGCCAGACATATTCTCCGGAAAACAGGCCCCTCGGGGCCTGTTTTGTTGATACCTGCCAAGCCAGAAAGACTTCAAACCCATGCTGCTCGAATATTTCCAGATGATTGACCGGATCACCGAAGTCGATCTTGAGGAAAAGGTCATGCGGGCCCAGTCCACCGTGCCGGATGAAAGCACGGTGTTCGAGGGCCACTTTCCCGGCCATCCGCTGGTTCCCGGCGTGCTGATGATCGAAACCATGGCGCAATGCTCCGGCATTCTCATCATGCACACGATCGATTTTACCAGGATACCGCTGCTTGCCGGCGTCAAGGAGGGCAAGCTGAGGGATTTCGTCGGCCCCAAGGCTGCCCTTGAGATCAAGGCCGAAATCGAACACGAAGGCTCCGGCTTTGCGGTTACCCGCGCCGAGATCCGCTCGCAGGGCAAGCGTGTTGCCAATGCACAACTGACCTTCACCATCATGCCCTTCCCGAGCGAGGAGTTGCAGGGCCTGATCCGCCAGCAGGTTGCCGACATGAAGAAGGAACCGGCCTGAGCGCGCTAACCGTGACCGGAAACCGCCGCCCCGCCCGCCCTGTTTTGGGGTGTTTTCGTTTTTCGATACCTGCTAGAGCACTTCAAAACAAAAAGGCGGCAGACCGCATAAAACCTGGCGAATGCGTTTTGGAAACCGAATGACCGAAAAGAAGAACGACGTCTGGATAACGGGTATCGGGCTGGTGTCCTGCTTCGGCGAAGGCCCCGAAACCCATTGGGAAAAGCTGCACGCGTCGAATGCCGCCTCCGCGCCGATCGACCGCGAAACCTATGCGCCCTATGCCGTGCATCCCCTGCCCGAGATCGACTGGACCGCCCAGATGTCGCGCAAGGACATGCGCCAGATGGAAAACTGGCAGCGCATCGGTACTTATGCCGCCGGCCTTGCGCTCGACGATGCCGGCATGAAGGAAGACGAGGAACTGGTCTCCACCATGGACCTCGTCGTCTGCGCCGGCGGCGGCGAGCGCGATCTCGAAGTCGACACGGCGATCCTGAAGGAAGCCCAGACCCGCAACGATCGCGACCTGATCCTCAATGAGCGCCTGCCTCAGGACCTGCGCCCGACGCTGTTTCTGGCACAATTGTCGAACCTGATGGCCGGCAACATCTCCATCGTGCACAAGGTAACCGGCTCTTCGCGCACCTATATGGGCGAGGAATCGGCCGGCGTGACCGCCATTCGCGATGCCGTGGCGCGCATTTCCCACGGCCAGAGCAGCCATCTTCTCGTCGGCGGCGGCTACAATGCGGAACGGGTCGACCTGTTCCTCAACATCGAACTGGGCCGCTATCTGGCGCGTGACACGGCAGCCCCTGTTCAAGAGAGGCTGGAGGCCGGCGGCGGCATGATCCCCGGCAGCGCCGGCGCTTTTCTCGTTCTTGAATCGGCCGAACACGCCAGGGCGCGCGGCGCAAGACCTTATGCCAGGATCACCGCTGTCGCATCCGATCTCGGCAACCGTACCGAAAAGGAAACCGCGGCGCGCTTTACCCGGATGATCGACAAGCTGTCACTTGATCGCGACAGCCGCCCCGCCATCCTCTCGGGCGCCAGCGGCCAGGACGATATCACCAGATGGGAACTCGATGCACTGCGCAGCCGCTTCGGCATGGAGGCGGCGATCCGCAGCTACACGTCGATGATCGGCAATCCGATCGAGGCGAACTTTCCCTTCGGCCTTGCGCTTGCTGCAATGGCGCTGAAGAACGGCCATTTCTACGAGCCGTTTGAAGCGGCCGAAAAGCCGGTTAAAATCCCGCCAACCTCCATCCTCGTCAGCACCGCCGGGCATTATCGCGGCGAAGGGATGGCGATGGTGGAAACCGCTTCCTGATCAAGGAGACTGTCAATGTCCACGCAGTATACCGATCACCTTGGCAGGCCGGTCATCGCCGTGACCGGCATGGGTGTGGTGACCTCCCTCGGCAAGGGCAAGAAGGCAAACTGGGAAGCGCTGTCGGCCGGAAAATCCGGTATCCGGAAGATCACCCGCTTTCCCACCGATGGCCTCAACACGGTGATTGCCGGTACCGTCGATTTCATGGAGACCGAGGAAGTCTCGGCGCCCGCGATCTCCTATGCCATGGCGGAAAGCACTGCCGGCGAAGCGCTGGAGGAAGCAGGCTTCGGCGACGAAGGCTTTCCCGGCCCGCTGTTTTTCGCTGCACCTCCGGTTGAAATGGAGTGGCAGCACCGTTTCGCCTTGATGGAGGAAGGTCCCTCCATGGAACCGGGCTACGAACAATTGCTGCAAGCAGCCCGCGCCAAACCCCATCCGAAAATGCACAGCCTCATCCAGCTCGGCACCATCGCCTACAAGCTGGCTGAGAAATACCGCACCCAGGGCCTGCCGATCTCGCTTTCGACAGCCTGCGCATCCGGCGCCACTGCACTGCAGCAGGGCATCGAGGCGATCCGCCGCGGCGAGACCGAGGCTGCCCTGTGTGTCGCCTCCGACGGATCGGTAACCGCCGAAGGGCTGATCCGCTTTTCGCTGCTGTCGGCGCTCTCCACCCACAATGAAAACCCTTCCGCCGCCTCCCGCCCCTTCTCCAAGGACCGCGACGGCTTCATCATGTCCGAAGGGTCGGCTGCGCTGGTGCTGGAAACGCTGGAACATGCCGTTGCCCGTGGCGCCAGGGTCATCGGCGTCATTCGCGGCGTCGGCGAAAAGGCGGATTCCTTCCACCGCACCCGTTCAAGCCCGGACGGCAAGCCGGTCATAGCCGCCATCAGCGCCGCGCTGGAAGATGCCGGCATGTCGCCGGACGAGATCAGCTACGTCAACGCCCACGGCACCTCGACGCCGGAAAACGACCGCATGGAATACAACACGCTCAAGGCCGTGTTCGGCGAGCGCATCCATGAGGTGCCGATTTCCTCCAACAAGTCGATGATCGGCCACACGCTGACAGCCGGCGGCGCCGTCGAAGCGGTGTTCTCCTTCCTCACCATGAAGGAAAGCACCATTCCGCCGACCATCAACTACGACAATCCCGATCCGGATATCCCGCTCGACGTTGTGCCAAACGTCAAGCGCGAGGCGGAAGTGAACTCGGTGCTGTCGAACTCCTTCGGCTTCGGCGGGCAGAATGCCTGTCTTGTCTTTGCCAAGGATGTGGCGTGACGGGGCATGGCATAACGAAAAGCAAATCCACCACCTGCTGCGGGCTGTGCGATATTCATGCGGGAATAATCCACTGTTCCGCGCAACAGTTTGTTGAAATTGGCCTCTAAGGCAGAATGACAAGGGAGACACGGCGTTGCGCGCGCTCCAACTGGTTTCCGAACGCGAAGTAAAAGTCACCGATGTCGAGGCGCCACCGCCGCCCGGCGAAGGCGAGGTGCAACTGAAGATCAAGGTCGTGGCCCTCAACCACATCGACGTGTGGGGCTGGCGTGGCATGGCATTTGCCAAGCGCAAGCTGCCGATGACGGTGGGCGCCGAGGCTTCCGCCGAAGTCGCCGCAATCGGCCCCGGCGTATCGGGTCTGAAGACCGGCGATCTGGTGGCAATCTATGGCGCGCCGACCTGCGGCGTCTGCCGCCCCTGCCGCGAGGGCCGCGACAACCATTGCGAACACCCCAAGGGCGTGCACGGCTTCCATCTCGACGGTTATGCCCGCGAGTTCGCCAACATGCCTGCCCGCAACGTCGTGCGTGCGCCGGAAGGCCTGAGCGATATCGCTGCCGCCGTCGCACCGGTGACCTTCGGCACCTGCGAGCACATGCTGTTCGACAATGCCAGGCTTGAGAGCGGCGAGACCATTCTGGTCCATGCCGGCGGCTCCGGCATCGGCTCGGCGGCGATCCAGCTTGCCAAGAAGATCGGCTGCACGGTGATCACCACCGTCGGTTCCGACGACAAGATCGAGCCTTGCCTCGAACTCGGCGCCGATCACGTCATCAACTACCGCGCCGACCGCTTCGAGGGCGCTGTCCGCAAGATCACCAAGAAGAAGGGCGTCGATGTGGTCTTCGAGCATGTCGGCAAGGACACCTGGGCTGGCTCCCTGCTCTCGCTGCGTCGCGGCGGCCGGCTCGTGACCTGCGGCTCCACTTCCGGCGTTTCAGCGGAAACCAACCTGATGATGCTGTTCCAGCAGCAATTGCGCCTGATCGGCTCCTTCGGCTGCAACATGCGCAACCTGACCGATGCCATGGAAAAGATGGCCAAGGGCATTGTGCATCCGGTGATCGACACGGAACTCGAATTCGGCGATCTTTCCACCGCGCTGGAGCGCATGGAAGGCCGCAAGGTGTTCGGCAAGATCGTCATGCGCGTCAACGACTGAGATCAGTCCGTTTCATCCATTCGAAAACCGTACCGGAAACCGCAATGGCCGGCAGGCGCACCAAATATCCCCGCTGGTATGTCGTGTTGCGCAATACGCGCGACTGGCTGATTGCAGCCGCCGCCCTCGGGTCGATCCGGATGATCAAGTTCCTGCCTGCCGACCCGGCCATCAATGCGACGGCAAAACTCGCCCGCCTTCTCGGCATGTTGCATCCGCGCACCGAGGACGCCCGCAAGAACCTTCGCCTCGCCTTTCCCGAAAAAACCGACGAGGAGATCGAGAAAATCCTGCGCGGCATGTGGGAACACATGGGACGCACCGGCGCCGAATACGCCTTTCTCGACAAGATTTTCGATGTCGATTTCGACAATCCGCACAAGAGCCGTTTCGAGATTGCCGGCATCCCCAATTTCGAGGAACTGCGCGAGCATGACGGCCCGGCCATCTGTTTTACTGCCCATACAGGAAACTGGGAGGTTCTGCCGATTGCCGCTGCCGCTTTCGGCCTCAACATCACCGCGCTGTTCCGTCCGCCCAACAATCCGTTTCTGGCCAGAAAACTGCTGAAGGCCCGCAAGACCGCCATGGGCCATCTGGTGCCCTCGCGCGCCGGCGCTGCCTGGGCACTCTCCGGCGTCATGGACGAAGGCGGCAAGATCGGCCTTCTGGCAGATCAGTATTACGACAACGGTCCGATGGTCACCTTCTTCGGCCACAAGGCAGCCGCCAACCCGCTGCTGGCGAAACTCGCCCGCAATTATGATTGTCCGGTCTATCCGGCCCGCACCATCCGCCTGCCCGGCGGGCGTTACCGCATCGAACTGCAGGACCGCCTCGAACTGCCGCGCGACAAGGCCGGCGGCATCGATACCGACGCCACCACGCAGCTTGTCAACACGGTCATGGAAGGCTGGATCCGCGAGCATCCCGAGCAATGGCTTTGGCTGCACCGCCGGTGGCGGTCGTCAAAGCCCCGCCGGCGGAAAAGAAGCCGGCGGCCGGTAAGCAACCGGCCGTCATAACCCCGGCTTTCCAACCTTACTGCGTGATCCGGATACTGGTGTTGCCCGCCCCGTACTGCTGCACCATGCTGTAGAGCCTGGCCGCATTGTCGGGATGAAGCCGTATGCAACCATGCGATGCAGGACGGCCCAGCCCCTTGATGTGGCCGGTGCCGTGAATGGCATAGCCGCCACGGAAAAAGATCGAATAGGGCATCGGCGCGCCATCATATTTCTTCGAATAATAGCGCTTGTACATGCGCTGCGGCCGGTAACTGCCGGTTGGCGTGCGGTAGCCCTTGCGCCCGGTAGACACCGGCCAGCGATGCAGCAACCTGCCATTGCGGTAGACATGCATCGTCTGGTCTGAGATGTCGATGCGCGCCTCCAGCGTTGCAGCATTGGCCTGTGCCGGCATCACGGCCGGCGTGGCAAAAAGCATAGCGGCAGCGAATACAGCCCCCAATATCTGTTTCATTGCTCCCTCCAACAATGGGTTGCCCCTCACCTAACGATAACACAACCTTTGCTTGGTCATAGATAAAAAACGCGTGATCGTCCGCCGTTCGACAGACAGGGTAAACGCGATGAAAGCGGTTGATCGCACTGCTTACCCGTGAAAACATCAATTCATGAGATCACCTCCCGGCGGGCTTTTTGAGCGTATTGACGGCAGCATCGACGACCTTGTCGCACTGACCTGCGACCTGGTTCGCTTTCCCACGGTCAACCCGCCGGGCGAAGCCTACACACCCTGCGCCGAATACATCGCAAACCGTCTCCGGCGCTCCGGTTTCGATATCCGGTTCGAGCGCGGCACGGATACGCCGGGCGACACCGACCGCTACCCGAGAACCAACGTGATTGCCCGCCGCGCGGGCCGCCGTCCCGGTCCCACCGTGCATTTCAACTCCCACATCGACGTTGTGGAAGCGGGCGAGGACTGGACGTTCGATCCCTTCGCTGCAACCGTCTCGGACGGCAGGATCTACGGCCGGGGTACTTGCGACATGAAGGGCGGGCTTGCCACCTCCATCATCGCAGCCGAGGCCTATATCGCCGCCAATCCCGGCTATGATGGCGCAATCGAGATTTCCGGCACGGTGGATGAAGAGTCCGGCGGCTTCGGCGGCGTCGCCTACCTTGCCCACAAGGGCTATTTCTCGAAACCGCGCGTCGATCATGTCATCATTCCCGAACCGCTCAACAAGGATCGCATCTGTCTGGGACACCGCGGCGTGTGGTGGGCGGAGATCGAGACCAAGGGTGAGATCGCCCACGGCTCCATGCCGTTTCTTGGCGATTGTGCCGTGCGCCACATGGGTGCCGTTCTGGAGCGTTTCGAACGCGAACTGTTTCCCAAACTGGCCGAAAAGCGTACCGCCATGCCGGTCGTTCCCGAAGGCGCGCGTTCCTCGACGATGAACATCAACGCCATTCATGGCGGCCAGACCGACGACTATTCCGGCCTGCCGAGCCCCAACGTACCCGATTCCTGCCGGATGGTCATCGACCGGCGCTTCCTGATCGAGGAGGATATCGGCGAGGTCAAAGGCGAAGTGGTCGCCATCCTCGAAGCACTGAAGAAGGACCGGCCGAGATTCGACTACGCCATCCGCGACCTGATGGAAGTCTTGCCCATGCTGACCGAGCGCGACCAGCCGGTGCCGGCAACGGTGGCGCAGGCGATCCGAAGCGTCATGGGCAAGGAGCCCGAATATGTCGTTTCACCGGGAACCTATGACCAGAAGCATGTTACCCGCATCGGCCACCTGCACGACTGCATCGCCTACGGGCCGGGCATTCTCGATTTGGCCCACCGCCCGGATGAATTCATCGTCATTGCCGACATGGTCGAAAGCGCCAAGGTTATGGCGCTTTCCATCGACGCACTGCTGCACCCGGGTACCTGAGCTTTACGAAATGGCGACGGACATCGCCCAGGTCACCAGCACATAGACGAACAGTGCCGCCACCGCATAGCCGGTGTGGAAGGCATTGAGCACCATCGCAGGCACCTCCTTCGGCCCGAAATGCAGTTTCGAAGCGATGGTCGGCGAAAGCACGAGCCAGACAAACGCCAGCAGTAGCCCCGCCGCCCCGCCGAGATAGAGCAGCAGCGGGATCGGCACGGCAAAGATCACCGACCACAAGTGTTTTGCCGGATTACCGGCCACCTTCATCACCGGCACACCCTTCAGCCAGTTGGCAAACAGCCCGGTGGCAAAACAGCCGGCAATCCCGCCCAGCACAATGCCCAGCCATACGCCCAGTTCAGTGTACATTGCTCTCTCCCGTGATTTGCCCGAAACCCTTTCAGGCAGCCTGATACCGGCCGATTGTGCTTGAGCGCAGGCCAATCTGCAAGTTGTACCTGCATGTCCGGAGCAAAGCGGCGCAATGGCCCGTGGCGGCGGGGAAATCCGTTGCAACCTCCCGCTGGCTTGGCCTATGGTCTCACCGGTTTTGTTTTCAAGGGAGGATCCCATGTCGTACCGCCGTCTCCAAGCAGGCATCGCCGCAACGCTCTTTCTTTCAACGGCTCTCCTCTCCACCTCGGCACTGGCTGCCAAGGACACGCTGGTAATGGGCGTTGCACTGGAACCGCCGCATCTCGATCCGACGGCAGGAGCCGCCGCAGCCATCGACGAAGTAGTTTATGCCAACGTGTTCGAGGGGCTGACCCGCATCAACGAGAACGGCGAGATTCTGCCGGCGCTGGCCGAAAGCTGGGAAGTTTCCGAGGACGGCAAGACCTACACTTTCAAACTGCGCAGCGGTGTAAAGTTCCATGACGGCACGGATTTCGACGCCGGAGACGTCAAGTTTTCCCTCGACCGTGCCCGCGCCGAGGATTCGACCAATGCCCAGAAAGGCCTGTTTTCGGCCATCGAGTCGGTCGAAGTGAGCGATCCGCATACCGTTGTCGTCAATCTTTCCAACCCCGCCGGCAGCTTCCTGTTCAACATGGGCTGGGGCGATGCGGTCATCGTCGCTCCTGAATCGGCCGATACAAACAAGGAAAACCCGGTCGGCACCGGCCCGTTCAAATTCTCCAGCTGGGCAAAGGGTTCGGCCATCGAAGTCGTCCGCAACGATGCCTATTGGGGCAGTGCCGTGGCGCTTTCCAAGGCGACTTTCCGCATCATTCCCGATGCGGCCGCCGCCACCAACGCCCTGCTGGCTGGCGATGTCGATGCCTTTGCCAACTTCCCGGCACCGGAAGCCCTGCCGCAGCTTGAAGCCGATCCGCGCTTTGCCGTGGTACAGGGGTCGACCGAGGGCGAAACCATTCTTTCGACCAACAATTCAAAAGCCCCCTTCAGCGACATCAGGGTGCGCCAGGCAATCGCCCACACCCTGGACCGTCAGGCGATCATCGATGGTGCCATGTTCGGACAGGGCACCCCGATCGGCACCCATTTCGCGCCCCACCATCCCGCCTACAAGGCGGAACTGATCGACACCTATCCCCACGATATCGAAAAGGCCAAGGCGCTGCTGGCCGAAGCCGGTTTCCCCGAAGGATTCAAGGCGACGCTGCAATTGCCGCCGCCCACCTATGCCCGCCGTGGCGGCGAGATCATCGCCTCGCAACTGCGCGAAATCGGCATCGATCTGGAGATCATTCCGGTCGAGTGGAAGCAGTGGCTCGAAGGCCCCTTCAAGGGCGACTACGATCTGACCATCGTCTCTCACACCGAGCCGATGGACATCGGCATCTACGCCAACCCGGATTACTATTTCAAATACGACTCGAAGGAACTGCAGGACGTTATCGCCAAGCTCAACGTCACGGCAGACACCGAAGAGCGCTACAAGCTGATGGGCGAAGCCCAGACGATCATTTCGAAGGATGCCGTCAACGGCTATCTCTTCCAGCTTGCCAAGTCCGGCGTCTGGAACGCCAAGGTCGAGGGCCTGTGGAAGAACTCGCCCGTGCAGGCCAATGACCTGACCGGCGTGCACTGGACGGACTGAGCCCATTGACCGGCAGCCTACCGGAGCGCGCGGCCTGAACGCCGCGTCCTCCACAACGGGAGCGGCATTCTCCGCAGGCAACGCATGAGCTATTTTCTGTTCCGCCGCCTGCTCTCCCTGCTTCTGACGCTGCTGCTGGCGACTGCCGTCATCTTTGCCGTGCTGGAAATCGTGCCCGGCGACCCTGCGCGCCTGATGCTCGGCATCAACGCAACCGAAGACGCCGTTGCCGCCCTGCGCGAGCAGATGGGCCTCAACCAGCCCTTGCTGACCCGCTACTTTGCCTGGGTCGGCGGCCTGCTGCAGGGCGATCTCGGCCGCAGTTTCACCTACTCGTCTTCGGTCGCCGAACTGATCGGCGAGCGCATCTGGGTCTCCCTTCCTCTCGCCCTGCTGGCGCTCGCCCTGTCGACGGTGATCGCCGTTCCGGTCGGTCTCTATGCCGCCGCGCGGCGGGGCAAGGCCAGCGATACAGCCATCATGACGGCAACCCAGTTCGGCATCGCGATACCCAATTTCTGGTTCGCGCTGCTGCTGGTCTATCTCTTCGCGGTGGTGCTGCGCTGGGTACCCGCCGGCGGCTTCCCCGGCTGGCAGGCCGGCGTTTGGCCGGCGCTCAAATCCCTCGCCCTGCCGGCAATCGCCCTTGCCCTGCCCCAGGCCGCCATCCTCTCGCGCATTGCCCGCTCGGCACTGATCGAGGTTCTCGGCGAGGATTTCATTCGTACCGCCCGCGCCAAGGGGCTGACCCGCAACCAGACGCTGTGGCACCACGCGCTGAGAAATGCCCTCATACCGGTTGTCACCATCATGGGGCTGCAATTTGCATTCCTGCTCGCCGGCACCATCATCATCGAGAATGTCTTCTACCTGCCGGGTCTCGGACGGCTGGTGTTCCAGGCAATAACCCAGCATGACCTGCCGGTGGTTCAGGGCACCGTGCTGCTGCTGGTCGCAAGCGTGGTGCTGACCAACTTTCTCGTCGATCTCGTCTATGCCTGGATCGATCCGCGCCTCAGAAAGGCGGCGCGATGAAAAACCAGCGCAGCGATACCGGCGAACGCCTGCCCCAGGCCGCAAGCGAGCCTGTCGGCCTGTTGCCCAGACTGCTGACCTCCCGTTCCTTCCTGATCGGCGCGGCGATCACATTGGTCATTCTGGCGATGGCACTGATCTCCTTCCTCTGGACGCCCTATGATGTGACGAAACTGGTCGTTGCAAACCGGCTCAAGCCGCCCTCGCCGCAACACCTCTTCGGCACCGATCATTTCGGCCGGGATATCTTCTCGATGATCATGGTGGGCGCGCGCAATTCCATCGCCGTGGCGCTTGTCGCCGTCGGCATCGGCATGGCAATCGGCGTGCCGCTCGGCGCCTGGGCAGCGGCAAAGCGGGGCATCGCCGACGATATCCTGATGCGCAGCAACGACCTGATCTTTGCCTTTCCCTCGATCCTTTCCGCCGTCATGATCACCGCGATCTTCGGCCCCGGCGCGGTCAACGCCATCATCGCCATCGGCATCTTCAACATCCCGGTCTTCGCCAGGCTTACCCGCGGCGCTGCGCTATCGCTCTGGACGCGGGAGTTCGTTCTCGCGGCAAGAGTATCCGGCAAGGGAGCAGCCCGCATATCGCTGGAACACATCCTGCCCAACATCGCCAACCTGCTGATCGTACAGGGAACGATCCAGTTTTCCCTCGGCATTCTGGCCGAGGCCGGCCTTTCCTATGTCGGTCTTGGCGCCCAGCCTCCCATGCCGAGTTGGGGCCGCATGCTCTTTGAAGCCCAGACCATGATGGCGATCGCCCCTCACATGGCGATCTTCCGGGCCTGGCAATCATCCTCACCGTATTGGGCCTAAATCTGATGGGCGATGGCCTGCGCGACGCGCTAGATCCCAGACTCAGGGAAAGCAGATGAGTCTTCTGTCGGTCGAAAACCTTGCCCTTTCCATCAAGGGAAAGCCCATCCTCAAGGAGGTGGACTTCCGCCTCGAGCCGGGCCGCATCACCGGACTGGTCGGGGAGTCGGGCTCCGGCAAGTCGCTTACGGCGCTTTCGATCATGCAGTTGCTACCTACCGGCTCGCGCAGCACGGGCTCCATCCGCTTCGACGGAACCGAACTCCTCGACGCCGGTGAGGAAACCATGTGTGCGCTCCGGGGCGACGACATCGGCATGGTGTTTCAGGAGCCGATGACGGCGCTCAACCCCTTGAAAACCATCGGCGAACAGGTCGCCGAAGGCATTCGCATCCACACCGGCGCGGATAACCGCCAGGCGCAGGAACGGGCCGCCGCAATCCTAGACCGTGTCGGTCTGCCGCCAGCCCGCTTTCCCCTGTCCCGGTTTCCCCATGAGCTTTCCGGCGGCCAGCGACAGCGCGTCGTAATCGCCATGGCCTGCGCCCTGCGCCCGAAACTGCTGATCGCCGACGAGCCCACCACCGCCCTCGACGTGCTGGTGCAGGCACGCATTCTCGAACTGCTGAAGGAACTAGTCGCCGAAGACAACATGGCCATGCTGTTCATCAGCCACGATCTCGGCGTCGTCGCCGAACTCGCCGACGACATCGTCGTCATGCGCCATGGTGAGGTGAAGGAATCCGGCCCCGCCGTAACCGTGCTAAAGAACCGCAAACACCCTTATACGGCGCAACTGGCCGAAGCTTCCAGTCATGTTCCAGCGCAATCAAAGTCATGGCGCGACGAACATAAGGACACCCCCCTGCTAAGGGTGGAGAACCTCGTCTGCGAATACCCCGGCCACCGGACCATCGCTGTTTGCCAAATCACCCCCGTTCCGCGCTGTGGACGATGTCAGCTTCGACATGGGTGACGGTGAAATCCTCGGCCTAGTGGGCGAATCGGGATGCGGAAAATCGACGCTGTCACGCACCGTTTTGGGCCTGATGCGCCCGGCGGGTGGCCGGATCCTGTCCAGGGGTGAAGCGCTCAACACGCCTGAAACCCTGACACCAAACGCATCGTGCATCTGGCGCAGGCGGTCTTTCAGGACCCCTACGGCTCCTTCAACCCGCGCCATACCGCCGAACGGCTGGTTGCCGAACCGCTGTTTGTGGACCGCATCGCCTCCCGGGCCGAAAAACGCGACCGGGTGACCGAGGCGCTTGAAAGCGTCGGACTTTCCGCCGCCGATCTCGGTAAATATCCGCACGAATTTTCCGGCGGCCAGCGCCAGCGCCTTGCGATCGCCCGCGCCATCGTCAACCATCCAAGGCTCATCGTCGCCGATGAACCCGTTTCCGCGCTCGATGTTTCGATCCGCGCGCAAATCCTCGACCTGATCATCGAGCTTCGCGAACGCAAGGGCCTTGCCTGGCTGTTCATCAGCCACGACCTTTCGGTCGTTCATGCGCTTTGCGATACGGTGATGGTGATGCAGCACGGCAGGATCGTCGAAGCCGGTCCGGCAAAACAGCTCTACGCCGCACCGAAAGAGGCCTACACCAGGGAGCTGATTTCAGCGGCGCCCGATCTGGCCGCAGCCCTCGCCCGCCGAACGGAAGCCGAAAAGCCGCCACAGCGCGGAAAGTAGCCTGCCCGCGCAAGGCCCGGCGGTGATAGGGCACTTGTTCGGCACTGGCTCAGCTCGCCTTGCCGCTATCCTCTTCGCCCTTGCCGTCCAGCCCCAGCAGTTCCGCCGCGCGGGCAACCATGTTGATTTCGAACTCGTGGAATTCCTGGTCGGATAGCGAAATCGCCTTCATGTCTTCCAATATTTCCCGCCGCCTGGAAACCGGCAGCCTGCGAATGAGGCTCGTCAGCGGAAACAGCGAGGAATCCTCCTGGGCGATGCGAAGCACTTCCTGTTCGAAATGCATCAGTTCGTCCTCGCTGACATCGAGCGTGCGCGCCAGGAGATCGCGGAAATGCTGCAATTCCTGCGCCCTTATGCGCCCGTCGACAAGAATGACCCGATAATAGAGGACCGCGACTGCCGTGCGGGTATCCTCGCGCGTGAATTCGATGGACTCCGCCGGTCCTCCCAGCTTGTCCAGCAGATGCTTGACAGAAGCATACAAGATTTCGCCCCTTGTTTTTGGTCGGAACCTACACGCAACCACAGATTTCAGCAAGAGAGGCACAGGCCCGGCTCGCCCGTCGGGACCGGAAACCGAAAAACCGACTATCGCCAGGCAAAAGCCGGGAAATAGTCGGTTTTGAGACGCTACAATGCCGGGTTCGCCGGCCAACTGTATTGCCCCGGTACGCAGTACCTGATCCGGGGGTCGCTCCGGTAAGTCCCGGAACCGCATTGAGTTTTAGGCGAATAGTGTAAACAGGCAGTTAGAATTGGGTTACGGCATGATTAACGGCGGTTTTTTTTGGCCCTGAAATCGAAAAAACAAACCGCCGCAACCACGCGCACTTTCCCTTGCGCCTCTTCGGCCCGATTTTCGGCACTTCCCCACCTCATATTCAGCTATCCGGGCGGCAAAATCGCTTGACCGGCGGGCAAAGGAAAAATAAATATAAAGAAATCTTTATATCCTCATATCACTTGGATCTTCGCGATGGATTTGCTCTCCCGCCTGCTTGAAGAAAAAGGCGTCCTGCTTGCCGATGGCGCAACCGGCACCACCCTGTTCGAGATGGGTCTTTCCTCCGGCCATTCGCCGGAATTCTGGAATGATGAAAAGCCGGAGAACATCCGCAAGCTGCACCAGGATTTCGTCGATGCCGGCAGCGACATCATCCTGACCAACACCTTTGGCGGCAATCGCCACCGCCTCAAGCTGCACAACGCCCAGGATCGGGTCTTCGAACTCAACGAGAAGGCCGCCAGGATCGCCCGCGAAGTCGCCGATGCCGCGGGACGCCCCGTCGTGGTCGCGGGCTCGGTAGGCCCGACCGGGGAATTGCTGGTTCCCCTTGGCGCTCTGACCAAGGAAGAGGCAAAACAGGCCTTCATCGAGCAGATGGAGGGGCTCAAGGCAGGCGGCGTCGACGTCATCTGGATCGAGACCATGTCCGCCGTCGACGAAATCGAGGCGGCCGCGGCAGCTGCGGTTGAAGTCGGTATGCCCTATGTCATCACCGCTTCCTTCGACACGGCAGGCAAGACCATGATGGGCCTCGCCCCCGCCAGCATGCCCGCGACACTGGCCGGCCAGGCCACTGCACCCGTTGCTGTCGGCGCCAATTGCGGCGTCGGTGCATCCGATCTGCTTTCCTCGGTTCTCGACATGACCGCTGCCGATCCTTCGGCGGTCGTCGTTGCCAAGGCAAATTGCGGCATTCCCGAAATCCGAGGCGACAAGGTCGTCTATACCGGCACACCGGAACTGATGGCCGACTATACAAGAATGGCCATGGATGCCGGAGCACGCATCATCGGCGGCTGTTGCGGCACCTCCTGCAACCATCTGCGCTACATGCGCAAGGCGCTTGATGAGCACCTGTCAGAGGACAAGGCACCACGCCCCACCGTCGAGGAAATCGTCGAGAAGATCGGCCCGATGAAGAACGCCACCTCTTCCGCCAATGACGAGGCTCCCCGCCGCGAACGGCGTGGCAGGCGTCGGGCGTGATCCGGCATCAGCCGCCGAACGCCACCATGTGGAACTGCAGCTGCGCCTCCTCATAGCGCCACTTTCTGCCGACCGGGCATGCATCGCGTGCCGCGCAACCCAGCGTCATGCAGTCGGGCCGGTTTCCGGAGGCAAGGTGGCCCCGGCAGGCAGCAGTATTGAAACCCTCTTCCCCATAGGCGCCGACGGGGCACGCTGAAAGACACGGCCTGCCGTCGCACGTGTCGCAGGGATGCGCACCTGTCTGCACCTCCGGCACAACACCACCCACAGTGACCTCCGCCGGCAGGACGATTGCCGCCCGCAAGGCAAACCACAAACCGTATTCGGGATGGATCAGCATGCCGAGCGGCGAGGACTGAAGTCCCATCGCCCGCTTTGCCCAGCGCTGAAACGGCCAGACCCGCTCGCCGAAGGGAAAGAGGCATTCGGCGGGCGGCTGCCCGGTTTGCGAAAGCGGCGCTACCGCCTCGCCGACTATCCGCCGTGTCCAGCGGTTCATGGGATCGGGCATGCCGTCACGGGATTCGCCGGAAGCGGAAAAATGCTGCCACATGGCGCTGCCGGTATTGCCGAACAGCAGCGCCGGCCTTCCTTCCAGGTGATGGAAGGCCGGATCGGCGGTCTCGCCCGGTTCGATCGCAAAGCGGCCGAAACAGGCAAGACCATTGTCCTTCAGACAGATCATGATGCGGGAAAGGGCAGCGTCCGCTTCTGCCATGACACCCGGCCCGTCAGTCCTTGACGCCGGTCGGCTCCGAAAGGTGCCAGACGCTGCGGGTGATCTGGTTTCCCACACGCCGGCGGCTTAGCGCCTCGCCGGCCGGGTCTCCCTTTCAGCCGAAGGCATCGGGCATGGAGTCCTTGCGCCTGGTCATGAAATCCTTCAGCGCCTCGTCGATGCTCTCGTCAAGCACCGGCGGCTGATAGGCCTCGAGCCAGGCCCGGGCGATGTCGTTTGCCTTCTGCTCGGTGCGCTTCGCCCCCTCGATCTCCCATTGTTCGAACGAATTGTTGTCGGCAACGTTGGAAACGTGGAAGGCTTCCTTGAAGTTCGCCTGGGTATGGGCGCAACCGAGATAATGCCCGCCGGGGCCGACCTCGTGGATAGCATCCATCGCCTGGGCGTTTTCCGAAATATCCACCCCGCCGGCAAATTTCTGTGCAGCGGCAAGCTGATCGCAATCCATAACGAATTTCTCGAAAGAGGAGACCAGCCCGCCTTCGAGCCAGCCTGCAGCATGCAGCATGAAGTTGACCCCGCCCAGCATGGCCGGCCACAGCGTGTTGGCGCTTTCATAGGCGGCCTGCGCATCGGGCAGTTTGGAACCCGTCAGCGAGCCGCCGGAGCGGAACGGAAGGTTGTAGCGACGGGCGAACTGTGCGGCCCCCATCAGCACCTGTGCCGGTTCCGGCGTGCCGAAGGACGGCGCGCCCGACTGCATCGAGATGGCGGTTGCGAACGTGCCGAAGATCACCGGCGAGCCGGGGCGGCACAACTGCGAGAATGCAATTGCCGAGGTTGCCTCGCACAATACCTGGGTCAGCGTGCCGGTGACGGTAACCGGGCTCATCGCCCCGCCGACAATGAAGGGTGACACGATGGAGGCCTGGTTTGCCCTCGCATAGGTTTTCAGCGCGCCCAGCATGGTGTCGTCCAGAACCATCGGCGAATTGCAGTTGATCAGCGAAACCAGCACGCAGTTGTTGTCGACGAACTCCTCGCCGAACAGCAACTGCGCCATTTTCACCGTATCTTCTGCGCGCTCCGGCGCGGTAACCGACCCCATGAAGGGTTTGTCAGAGTAGCGGATGTGGGTATAGACCATGTCGAGGTGGCGCTTGTTGACCGCAATGTCCACCGGCTCGCACACCGTGCCGCCGGAATGGTGCATGGCGGGCGCCAGATAGGCGAGCTTCACGAAGTTCCGGAAATCCTCGATGGTCGCATAGCGCCGTGTCCCTTCAAGGTCGCGCACGAAGGGCGGGCCGTAAACCGGCGCGAACACGGTCGTGTCGCCGCCGATGACCACATTGCGGTCTGGATTGCGCGCATGCTGGGTAAACTGCGACGGCGCGGTCTTCATCAGTTCGCGGCACAGCCCCTTGGGAAAATGCACCCGCTCGCCTTTGACGTCGGCGCCGGCATCCTTCCACATCGAAAGCGCTTCCGCATCGCCGCGATACTCGACGCCGATCTCTTCCATCAGAAGGTCGGCATTGTGTTCGATCAGTTCGATGGCCTCGCTGGAAAGGATGTCCACCGGCTCCAGCTTGCGGTGGATATAGGGCAGGCTCGTCAGGTGAACGCCCGAACGCGCTGCCCGCCTGGCAGCGCCGCCGCCGCCCCTCACCCGGCCCTGGCGGCCGGCATTTTCCTGAACTTCACCAGCACCTTCGCTCATGGCAATGCCCGATTCTTCCATTTGGTTTGACCTTGTTATCACGTGGAATAGCCGGCTGTCGCCTTCGCATCACGCGGCGCGGCGGGCGTTGCGGCCTTTGGCCTCAAAATACCGGCTCGCCAAGGCACAAATGACGCCAAAAACGCCCTGCGTTGGCGCATTTGCGCTGCCGCCGGCACTGCCCACCAGCGCTGCTTACGCCCCGCCCGAAACCGGCTGGCGGTTTGATGCAGGTCAAATCGCATATATAAATGAATGCTAATATTAGCCATCTTTTATATGAAAGGAGGTTGTCATGTTAACCTGGAGAAACGGCGGGCTGGCCCTCGGTCTGGTCTTTCTGGCCGCCGTATTGCTGGTCAAGCCGATCGGGGTTTCGACCCAGTTCGTCATTTTCGACGGCATCTTGTGGGATGCCGTAAATCCGTCCGTCGTCGTTGAAAGCAGCGAGGCGAAAAGCGGCTATGCGAGCCCCAATGCCTATCTCAACAAGAGCGGCGGCAAATACGCCAAAAACGTCGCAAACCCCGTCAATTACAGCTTCGTCTTCGTGCTTGCCATGATCGGCGGTGCGCTGTTGTCGGGTGTTCTGCGCGGCGGTGTCGCCCGGGCCGAACGCGCCATGCCGCAAATCTGGCGGGCCAATTTCGGCGACAATCCCTGGAAGCGCTATGCAGCAGCCTTCGTGGCGGGATTCGTAGTGCTTTATGGCGCCCGCCTGGCCGGCGGCTGCACCTCCGGTCACATGATGAGCGGCATGATGCAGACGGCCGTTTCCGGCTATATCTTCGCTGCCGGTGCCTTCCTCGCCGGCATTCCGACGGCAATCTATCTTTACGGCAAGGAGGCCTGAGCCATGACCACCATCATGCTTGCAATCGTAATCGGCGCGGCTTTCGGCTTCGTGCTCGACCGTGTCGGCGCCACCAATCCCGACTACATCATCGGCATGTTGCGGCTTTCCAGGCTGCATCTGATGAAAACCATCCTGCTGGCCATCGGCGTATCCTCCATACTGATGTTCGGCGGCCTGTCGCTGGGGCTGATTGATCCCGGTCATCTCGATGTGAAGACCGCCTATGCCGGTGTCTTTGTCGGCGGCATTCTGCTCGGCATCGGCTTTGCCGTCGCCGGCTACTGCCCCGGCACCGGCCTTGCCGCCATGGCAACCGGGCGCAAGGATGCCCTGTTCTTCATTCTCGGCGGCCTTCTGGGAGCCGGCGCCTATATGGGCACCTATGGCGGCGTCAAGGCTACCGGCATGCTGGATGACATTCTGGGCGGCAAAACGACATTGGGCCAGGTTGCGGGGACCGACTACCCCGCACTGTTCGCCGTCAACGGCACACTGATCGGCATTGTCATGGGTATTGTCCTTGTCGCCATCGCCTTCGCCCTGCCCTCAAGGCTGCGCGGCGAAGGCAGCAAGGCAGCAAGCCGCGGCGCCAGGCACGCCTAGGCAAGCGGTATTCGGAACCATCGAAAAAGGCGGGTTCTTCGGACCCGCCTTTTTTCTTGCCGGAAATTCCCGCCCTCGGGAACAGACGATTCCGGCTTTTGCGGCAAGGCCTTGCAGTCGCAAAAATTGAGTTTCTGGTCGCGAAACAAACAGGTGCGCTGCGCCGATTTCCTGCTATAGGGGAAATTCGCGCCGCAGGAAGGCAGACCGCTTTCCGACGCCCAACGACAATATTGCCCATGCGCGCCGATCGAGCGAAGGATTCCGCCAATGTCCGATGACGAAATCATCCTCTCCGAACTCAACGACGAGGAACTCGTGCAGCAGATGCACGACGACCTTTACGACGGACTGAGGGAGGAGATCGAGGAAGGCGTCAACATCCTGCTGGAGCGCGGCTGGACCCCCTACGACGTGCTGACCAAGGCGCTGGTCGAGGGTATGCGCATCGTCGGCATCGACTTCCGCGATGGTATCCTGTTCGTGCCGGAAGTGCTGCTCGCAGCCAACGCCATGAAGGCCGGCATGTCCATTCTGCGCCCGCTTCTTGCCGAAACCGGCGCACCGAAACTCGGCTCCATGGTCATCGGCACCGTCAAGGGCGATATTCACGACATCGGCAAGAACCTCGTCGGCATGATGATGGAAGGCGCCGGCTTCGACGTGTTCGATCTCGGCATCAACACCGATGCCGATGAATATCTTGCAGCGCTTGAGGAACACCAGCCCGACATTCTCGGCATGTCGGCCCTACTGACCACCACCATGCCTTACATGAAGGTCGTCATAGACACGATGGTCGCCAAGGGCATTCGCGATGATTACACCATCCTTGTCGGCGGCGCGCCGCTCAACGAGGAATTCGGCAAGGCAATCGGCGCCGACGCCTATTGCCGCGACGCCGCTGTTGCCGTTGAAACCGCCAAGGAATTCATGGCTCGCAAGCACAACCAGCGGGCCTGACACGGCAACGCGTGCAACCTGCTCTTGCGGGTGGCAAATCGCGGGCGGCGTTGTCTTGAACGGGGACTGCAGCGATGGACAAGCCAACCGGCAATACGCAATACCTCGCCGCATCGTTTGCCGGCTGCCTTGCCGCCCTCGGCCTGCTGCTGGCTGCAACCGCCGTATCGCTCGTTTCGGGCAGCGGTCAGGAGCCGTTCGAAACCGTTTCGAATCCCGTTGCCTATGCCGACGGACTGACACAGGCTGAAGACGGCCTGCGGGCGATCCTGTTCATCGACAGCCTCTTCATCATCGCCTATCTGACCGCCATCTGCTTCGCCATCGCAGCCTTTGAACGGAAATGCCCGCCAGCAGCATGGTTCGGCGGCCTGGGCATGATCGCCGTTGCCATCCTCGACGCACTGGAAAATGCCACGCTTGCCCAGTCCCTCGACATTACGGTGCTTGGCGCGCCGCTCACCCTCCAGCACATCACCTGGCAGGCATCGGTCTCCGCCATGAAGTGGCAGGTGGCTGCCCTTTCGCTGTTCGCAATCACCTTCACCCTGCCCTGCAACACCCTGGTTGAACGCATACTGGTATGGGGCATGCGCCTGGGTCTGCCGCTTGCCGTGCCGCTGTTCATCATGGATGCCTTCGGCCTTCGCGAGGTTGCGCCGCTCGGCCTCGGCCTTGCCATGCTGGGCGGCTTCGCCTTGCTCGCAGTCGTCGCTCGATCACATAGCGCAAAGAACTAAGTCGTTATTTTTCAGGATCTTGTCTGCAGGGCATGAATCGGGCTGACAAGCTGTTGAATCAAGCTGTAAACTGAACCGATGACTGCATCGACACCCTCATCTCCTGCCAGAATTCGCGTCATCGCCTGCGGCATGATTGCCCGCGAAGTCCTGGCGGTAAACGAGCAGCTGGGTTTCGATCACATCGATCTGGCCTGCCTTCCGGCCGAATACCATCATTATCCCGAGAAGATTGCACCCGCCATGGACAAGGCGATCGAGACTGCTCGCGCCGAGGGGTTCGAGCATGTCTTCGTCGGCTATGCCGATTGCGGGACGGGCGGCGAACTCGACAAGGTCTGCAAAAAGCACGGCGTCGAGCGCATCGCGGGCCCGCACTGCTTTTCCTTCTATGCCGGTAACGCTGCCTTTGCCGCCGAGGCGGGGAACTGATGACGACGTTTTTCATTACCGTTCCTTGCCCGCCAGTTCGAGGCTTTCATGGTCAAACCGCTGGGCCTCGACCGCCATCCCGATCTGAAGGAAATGTACTTCGCCAACTACACCGCTGCGCTTTACCTCGCCCAGACCGAAGACCCGGAACTGGAAAGAAGGGCGCGGGAGATTGCCGCCTATCTTGGGCTTGAATACAAATACCGTTATACCGGCTATGGCGATCTTGCGCCTGCCCTCGCCTCCCTCAAGCCCTGACCTCCCAAAAGACATCATGAACTACCGCTACTACTACGAAGACTGCCCGCCGGGCTCGGAAATGACGCTTGCTCCGCGCACCGTTACGGCCGAGGAAATCGTCGGTTTTGCCTCCCGATTCGATCCCGTTCCCTTTCATCTCGACGAGGAAGCCGGGAGGGCTTCCCTGCTCGGCGGGCTTGCCGCATCCGGCTGGCATGTCTGCGCGCTCGCCATGAAGATGATCTGCGATTCCTACCTGCTGGATTCGGCCAGCCTGGGTTCTCCCGGCATCAGGGAATGCAAATGGCTGGCACCGGTGCTGGCAGGCGACACGCTGCACGGCAAGGTCGTCGTCGAGGGGGCAAGGGTATCGGCTTCCCGTCCGGGTCTGGGTCTGCTGGAACTTCGCTGCGAACTTTTCAACCAGCAGGACAAGCCTGTATTGATGTTCCGCAACACCGGCATGATGGCCACACGGGGGACGGCGTGAACGATACCGCAACGACCGGCATGCCGGAATTCATGGTGCCCGGCTGGTCCGGCAGAATTGGCGAGCACACCTTTACGGCAGAGGAAATCATCGCCTTTGCCCGCGACTACGACCCCCAGCCCTTTCATGTCGACGCCGAAGCCGCAAAATCCAGCCTGTTCGGTGCCTTGTGCGCTTCCGGCTGGCATACCGCCTCGGTGTGGATGCGCAAGCAACGCGATTACACGCTCGGCTATCTGGCAGAACGCAGGAAAAACGGCCTGCCGGTGGCCGAATTCGGCCCTTCGCCGGGCTTTGAGAACCTGAAATGGCTGAAACCCGTCTATGCCGGGGACACGATCACCTATTTCAACCGGACCACCACCTGCCGCGAAAGCAGGAGCAGGCCCGGCTGGCATGTCCTCTCGGCGGCGAGCAGCGGCGAAAACCAGCACGGTGAGAAGGTGTTGACATTCGAAAGCGCTGTTCTGCTGAAATTCCCCGCCTGATCGGTTATGTTTCCCGATGAATCCGCCGTGTCGCGATTGTTTGTTTGCGCGTCGTAACGTGCATAGCCTGGCTGGCGCTTTCAAAGCATGACAGGCACTCAGAAAAAGGTGGCTCGAATGGCTCAACTGCAGATCGTCTACTGGCGTGACATTCCGGCCCAGGTCATCGTCAAGGCCGACCGGCGCAATGTCGCAAAACGCGAACTGCCGCTGCGCTTTACCGAGGCGATCGACATGTGCGCCATGCGCTCGGGCGCTTCGGAAACCGATGACTACCTTGCCGAATGGCGGCGGGCAGACCCGGTTGAAGTAGGCGACGACATCGAGGCGGAAGCGGCAAAGGCTGCCGAAAGGCTCGAAGCGGAATACGACAAGGCGCGCCTGACTGCCCTCGTCAAAGCCGGCGGCAGAGAAGCGTAGAGCCGGCAGGCACTGCCCGCCGGGAAATTGAAACATCCACCTGTCTCGGGAATTGCCATGAGCAGCACGCCCACGGAAGAAAACGCTCAGAAGGTCACGCAGGCAACCATTGTGCGGGCCAAGGCATCGAAGACCGCCTTCAAGCCGGCCGACGTCAGCCCGAGCAGGCGCCAGCGTTCCTATTCGATCCGGCTCTGGTCGGTGCGCAATGCCCGCTTTCTCGAATGGTTCTACAAGCGTTTCGCCAACATGTTCCTGATGCTGCACCCGTTCTGGAACTGGGTCGGCTACAGCCGCGTCGAGCGCCCGGTGACCTTTGTCGAGCGCAATGTGAAGGGCCTGCTCTTCGACTGCCGTATGTGCGGCCAGTGCGTTCTTTCCTCGACCGGAATGTCCTGTCCGATGAACTGCCCCAAACAGTTGCGCAACGGCCCCTGCGGCGGCGTGCGTGCCAACGGCAATTGCGAGGTCGAGCCGAACATGCCCTGCGTCTGGGTACAGGCCTGGGCAGGCTCTCAGCGCATGCATGACAACGATGCGATAATGAATGTCCAGAAACCGGTCGATCAGAGCCTGCGCGAAACCTCATCCTGGCTGCGCGTCACGGCACAGGCGGCCGCAGATCGCGGAGTGAGCATGGAGAAATCGGCATGAACATCGATCGTTTTCTCAATGAGGTCGAGCGCCCGCTTGCCCCGCTGCCCGGTCATTCTTCGCGCGGCCGGCTGGAGCGCGTGCTGCGCCGCGGCGAATTCGCCGTCACCACGGAACTGAACCCGCCGGATTCTGCCAATCCCGACGATGTCTACGACCGCGCCGCGATTTTCGAGGGTTGGGTCGATGGCATCAACGCGGTCGATGCATCTGGCGCCAACTGCCACATGTCATCGGTTGGCATTTGCGCTCTGTTGACCCGCATGGGCTACGCGCCAATCCTGCAGATTGCCTGCCGCGACAAGAACCGCATCGCCATTCAGGGCGACATTCTGGGTGCTGCGGCCATGGGCGTGGCCAACATCTTGTGCCTCACCGGCGATGGCGTGCAGGCAGGCGACCAGCCCGGCGCCAAGCCGGTTTTCGACCTTGATTGCATGAGCCTGCTCAACACCGCGCGCACCATGCGCGACGACGGCAAGTTCCTGTCGGGGCGCAAATTGACCACCTCGCCGGAAGTCTTTCTGGGTGCTGCAATCAACCCCTTCGCCCCACCTTACGATTTCCGCCCGCTGAGGCTGAAAAAGAAGATCGAGGCAGGTGCCCAGTTCGTCCAGAGCCAGTATTGCTTCGACGTTCCGATGTTTGCCGAATACATGAAACGCGTCCGTGACATGGGTCTCAACGAGCAATGCTTCATCCTTTGCGGCGTCGGCCCGCTGGCCTCTGCCAAGACCGCCCGCTGGATTCGCTCCAACGTGCCCGGCATTCACATTCCCGACGCCATCATCGAACGGCTGGAAGGCGCAGAAGACCAGAAAAAGGAAGGCAAGCAGATCTGCATCGACATCATAAATGAGGTCAAGGAGATCGAGGGCGTCAGCGGCATTCACGTCATGGCCTACCGCCAGGAGGAATATGTCGCCGAAATCGTCGCCGAATCAGGCGTGCTCAAGGGCCGCAAACCCTGGCACCGAGAACTGGCACCCGATGCCGAACGCCTCATCGACCGCCATGAATCAGTCGATGAACCGCTGTCCCCGCAACAAATCGTCGATGAAGTGGTCAATTGACCGGCTTCAACGGCCTTGAATTCACTCGATCAGAGATATAAAGAAATCTTTATATCGTAGGAGCAACCCAATGACCCATACCCTCGTCGCCTCCGAGAGCAAGGAAGTCGTCATCGGCTTCGATCAGCCCTTTTGCGTGATCGGCGAACGTATCAACCCGACCGGGCGCAAGGTCCTCAACGAGGAACTGGAGCGTGGCGATTTTTCCCGTGTCGAGGCAGATGCCTTCGCACAGGTCGAAGCAGGCGCGACCGTGCTCGACATCAACTCCGGCGCGGTGTTCTCCGGCAAGATGGCGGAAGATCCGCGCTATGCCGACAACAACTTCGTCGAGCCCACGCTGATGGCGCAGCTGGTCGAGGTGGTCCAGAACGTCACCAACACCCCGCTATGCATCGACTCTTCCGTTCCCGGCGCGCTTGAAGCCGGCCTGAAGGCCGCCAAGGGCCGCCCGCTGCTCAACTCGGTAACCGGCGAGGAAGAACGGCTCGAAAAGGTGCTGCCGCTGGTCAAGAAATACGATGTGCCGGTCGTCGCCATTTCGAACGACGACACCGGCATTTCCGAAGATCCGGACGTCCGCTTTGCCGTCGCCAAAAAGATCGTCGAGCGTGCCGCCGATTTCGGCATCAAGGCTCATGACATCGTGGTCGATCCGCTGGTAATGCCGGTCGGCGCCATGGCAACCGCCGGCCAGCAGGTCTTCACCCTAGTACGCCGCCTGCGCGAGGAGCTGGGCGTCAACACCACCTGCGGCGCGTCGAACATTTCCTTCGGCCTGCCCAACCGCCACGGCATCAACAACGCCTTCCTGCCCATGGCCTATGCCGCCGGCATGACCAGCGCCATCATGAACCCCGTCGCCCTGCCCGTGGGACCGAAGAAAATTGCCGAGAAAAAAGCCGAGGTCGAAGCCGCCGGCATCATGCTGCCGCCGGACATGGACGATGAGACCTTCGTCAAGCTCTTCGGCCTCGGCTCGACCAGGTCGCGCCCCGGCAAGGAGATGGAGGCGATCCGCGCCGCCAACTTCCTGCTCAATCAGGATTCGGGCGGCGCTGCCTGGATTTCATTCAATCGCGACCCCGATGCCGCCGCAGGTGGACGGGGCGGACGCCGGGCCGGCGGCCGGGCCTCACGAAGGGGAGCGGCATAGGGCAACGCCCTGCCTTTCGGCAGAATGGACAAACGCAACGACAGCTCCGATCCCCTCGTTCTCTTTATGCCCTCGGGCAAGCGCGGGCGCTTTCCAAAAGGCACCGCAATTCTCGATGCGGCTAGGGAACTGGGCGTGTACGTGGAATCGGTGTGCGGCGGGCGCGGCATCTGCGGCCGCTGCCAGTGCGAAATCCAGACCGGACAATTCGCCAAGCATGGCATCACCTCGGCCGCCGAAAACATCTCCCCTCCCGGCCCCAAGGAAATCCGCTACGCTGAAAAACGCGAACTGAAGGAAGGCCGCCGCCTTTCCTGCTCGGCCTATGTCGAGGGCGATCTCGTCGTCGACATCCCGCAGGACCTTCAGATCAACGCACAAATCGTGCGCAAGGCAGACGACGGGCGCCACATCGACCGCAATCCGGCAATCCAGCTTTGCTACGTCGAGGTCGAGGAACCCGACATGCACAAGCCGCTGGGCGACCTGGACCGTCTCAAGGCAGCCTTGGAAAAGGACTGGGGCTGGAACGACCTGATGGTCGATTCGCATCTTCTGCCCAACATCCAGAAAATCCTCCGCGACGGGGAATGGAAGGTTACCGCCGCCATTCACCGCGACATGAATTCCTCCCGCCCCTCCCTGATCGCGCTTTATCCCGGCCTTCACAACGAAGCCTACGGCATCGCCTGCGACATCGGCTCGACGACCATCGCGCTGCATCTGGTGTCGCTGCTTTCAGGCTCCACCATCGCTTCGACCGGCACGCCCAACCCGCAGATCCGTTTCGGCGAAGACCTGATGAGCCGGGTTTCCTATGTGATGATGAACCCGGATGGCCGCGAAGGCATGACCACCGCGGTGCGCAACGCAATCAACGGCATGATCGAAAACGCCTGCACAGAGGCGGGGATAAACCCCACCGACATTCTCGATCTGGTCTTCGTCGGCAACCCGATCATGCACCACCTGTTTCTCGGCATCGACCCGACGGAACTGGGCGGCGCGCCGTTCGCGCTTGCGGTTTCCGGCGCGGTGCATTCCTGGGCAAGCGACCTGGACGTGCATGTCAACAAGGGCGCGCGCGTCTACATGCTGCCCTGCATTGCCGGCCATGTCGGTGCCGATGCCGCCGCCGTCACCCTTTGCGAGGGTCCCCACCGGCAGAAAAAGCAGATGCTGGTGGTCGATGTCGGCACCAATGCCGAGATCGTGCTGGGCAACAAGGATCACATCGTCGCCGCTTCCTCGCCCACCGGCCCCGCCTTCGAGGGAGCCGAAATCTCCTGCGGCCAGCGGGCCGCGCCGGGCGCCATCGAGCGCGTGCGCATCGATCCCGAAACCCTTGAGCCGCGCGTGCGCGTCATCGGCTGCGACAAGTGGTCGGATGAGGAAGGGTTTGCCGAAGGCACTGCCAAGACGGGGGTAACCGGCGTTTGCGGCTCGGCCATCATCGAGGTGATCGCCGAAATGTACCTGACCGGCATCATCTCCGAAGACGGTGTCGTCGACGGCGCCCTTGCAGCAAAATCCGACCGCATTGTCGCCGATGGCCGCACCTTTTCCTACACGCTGTGGCGCGGCGAGCCGGAACTGACCATCAAGCAAACCGATGTGCGCGCCATCCAGCTTGCCAAGGCAGCACTCTATGCCGGTATCCGCCTGCTGATGGACAAGAAGGGCATCGACCACGTCGACTCGATCAGCTTTGCCGGCGCCTTCGGCACCTTCATCGATCCGAAATACGCCATGGTGCTGGGCCTCATCCCCGATTGCGACCTCGACAACGTCAAGGCAGTTGGCAATGCAGCCGGTTATGGTGCCAAGATGGCGCTGTTGAACCGCACCTACCGCCGGGAGATCGAGGAAACCGTGCGCCGCATCGAAAAGATCGAAACCGCGCTTGAGCCCGATTTCCAGCAGCATTTCGTCAACGCCATGGCGATGCCCAACAAGGTCGACCCGTTCCCCAAACTGGCGAAGGCAGTCAAACTGCCGGAGCGCAAGGCACTCGACCCGTCAGGCGCAGACGCCGGCGGTCGCAGAAGACGGCGTAACCGCGGCTGAACGGTCGCCAGATGGCTTTCAAAGCCCCCGGCTGAACTCCTCGGCCAGTTTCCGCACCACTTCCCTCAGCGCTTCCTTGGCATCGGCACCGTTCTTCATCGCCTCGGCATAGACGGCGCGCTGCCGCGTGGCGCTGTTGCCGTGCTTCAGGATATCGCGGGCACCTTCCACTTCCCTCAGGCAGGAAAGCGCTTCGGCATGCGGCCGGCACAGTTCGATCATTTCCTCCAGCAGCTGCGCATAGTCGACCACCTGGCCGCGGCCGAAATCGATCAGTCCCTCCGAGGGGCCGTAGCGCTGCGCCCGCCAGCGGTTTTCGCCGATCAGGAAATCACTGTACTGGCGCCAGCGCTGATTGTGGTTCTTCAATTCGCACAGCATCGCCGTCAGTGACTGGATCAATGCGGCAATCGACAGTGTATGCTCCAGAATGGGCGACACATCGCAGATGCGTGCCTCGACGGTGGGAAAGCGCGCCGAAGGCCGCAGGTCCCACCAGATCTTGGTCGAATCCTCGATCAGCCCGCTGTCGATGATCACCTGCACGGAGCGCTGAAACTCCGAATAGCTGTTGAAGACCGGCGGCAGGCCGGTGCGCGGCAGGTTGTCGAACACTGTCAGCCGGTAGGAGGAAAGATCGGTGTCCATGCCCTGCCAGAAGGGCGAGGAACAGGACAACGCCAGAATATGCGGCAGGAAATAGGAAAGCTGGTTGGTGATGTCGATGCGCAGGTCGTCGTCGCTCAAGCCGACATGGACATGCATGCCGCAGATCAGCAGCCGCCGCACCACCCCGCCAAGATCGCGCTGCAGCGCATTGTAGCGGTCCTTGTCGGTATGGTGCTGATACTGCCAGTCGGCAAAGGGATGGGTCGACACGGCAAGCGGCGCCAGCCCGTACTGGTTGGCAACGCGCTTGATCGTCTTTCGCAGATGGCCGAGGTCTTCCCGCGCCTCGCCAATCGTTTCGCACACGCCCGTGCCGACCTCGATCTGGCATTGCAGGAATTCCGGACTGACCTTCTTTTCCAGCTCCTTCACGCAATCGCGCATCAGCGCATCGGGCGCCGCGGCCAGATCCAGGGTTTCCTGGTCGACCAGCAGATATTCCTCTTCAATGCCAAGCGTCAGGGCCGGATCGGGCTTATGCATGAAATGAGCATGCCAACTGGCATGCCGCAGCGCAAGCCTTTCATTCCCATGGAATTTTCCCGCCGCCCGCCCGCCGGCACCGTCTCAGGCGGTAAAACTGGCCCGCAGGTGATCGGCTGCCGCCCTGGCGGGACCCGAAAGCTGCTCAGCCAGGATCAGGCCAAGCGCATAGTCCGGCAGTTTGGGCAGCCCTCCCTTGCCATCCAGCCGCTCCATCCGATCATCGACGGAGGAATCAGGCACCGGCGCAATCGCCAGATCGGCGAGGATCGCCGCCTTCTGGCCGGAGATATTCGAACTCTGGAAGGCGATGCGATGATCGATACCGGCCTCGTTCAATCCCCTGATGGCGGCTGCGCGCCACAGGCACCCCTCCTCCCAGACCGAAATCGGCAATGGCCGCTTTTCATGGGCGATGCCACCCTTCAGCCCGACCCAGACCAGCTTCTCCCGCTTGAGGATTTCCGCATTGTTGTCGCCGGCAAATCCCGCCTCGCTTGTAATGATCGACATGTCGAGCACCCGCCGGCTGACCATCTCGATCAACCGGTGCGTGCTTTCCACCACGACATTGACTGTCACGCAGGGATGGGACTGGGAAAACCGCCGCAGCATGTCCGGCAGCATCCGCTCGGCAACATCGTCCGGCGCCCCCATGCTGACCACGCCGGCAATTTCCGGTGTGATGAAACGGGCAACGATTTCACGGTTGAGCGCCAGCACCCGGCGGGCATGGACAAGCAGCGCCTCACCATCCGGCGTCAGCGATACCGAACGGGAATCGCGGATGAACAGCGGCTTGCCAAGCAGTTCCTCCATCTTCTTGACCTGCATGGAGACCGCCGAGGGCGTCCGGAAGACCGCTTCGGCAGCAGCCGAAAAATTGCCGGTCTCGGCAATCGCCACCAGGGTCTTTAGGAGATCCAGCTCGAGCAGGGGAAGTTGCGGAACAGTGGGTGCGTTCATGATGGCCACCATGGGTTCAGATGATTGTCCCGGAAACCTATATGTCAATTTTTCTGAATGCAATAATAAAATCTATTCGTTTGATTGAAAGATAATTTGGCGCCAGTGTGCAGGTCGAGACATTCGCGAAGTCTCCTTTCAACAACTAGCCATGCCGCTGAGGCCGCATGGCAAAAAAGGAGAATGAAAATGACCTGCAATGCCAAAACGGGCGGTGCTTCCGCCGCGATCAATCCTGCCACCTGGCATCCGGTGGCTCGTCACTACGATCCTGCCTCCGGTGCAGGCCGTGCCCTGGAGTGGCTCGCGCAAACCATCATCGGAGCGTTTTCCCGGCTTTCTATGGCAATCCGCATCCGGCGCCAGCGCAAGCTTGACCGCTCAGCCGTTCAGTACATGCTCGGACTTGAGGATCACATGCTGCGCGATATCGGCCTCACCCGCGGCGATGTCGAATGGGCAAACCGGCTTCCCCTCTCGGTCAATGCCGCCGTCGAACTTGAATTGAGGTCGTTGATCAACCGCAAGGAATGGAAGCGCTGAGATGCTCCCCACACTGCAAAACGGCCTCTCCCGTTGACCGCTGGAGGGGCCGTTCCCTTTAGCGGTCGTTGAAATCCCATTGCAGCAGCAGTCGTTCGCCGATCAGGCAATCGGTCTTCTCCTCCTGCGCCACCCGCACCACCGGCAATTCGCTTTCCGGCATGGCATGGCCTGCAAGTTCGAGCACCAGCTTGCGCCGTACGGCTTCGGGAAACTCTTCCCAGCTTTTCACCGGAAGGGAGAAGGAGGCCGGCCCTCCGATCACGCAATCGACGTAGTAGCGGTCGAGATAGGGGATCGAATAGCGCCCGTAGAACCCGCCGGTAGTCATCAGCGGCAGCCCGTTGATGATGATGCCGTTTCCGACGGCCAGATCCCGGGCCTCCTCCACCGGCACACCCTGATTGTTCGGCCCGTCGCCTGAAACATCGATGACGCGCTTCAACCCCGCAAACCCGTTGTCGTCGAACAATCGCGTAGCGGTCAGAATGGCCCCGGAAATCGACGTGTAGCGCATGTTGTAGGAGGGTCCCGCCAGCAGAAGATCGGCAAACGCCTGGGCATCTTCCGGCGACGCGATTTCCCGCCACGGCACAACCACATGCTGGTTGCCGTCGCCAGCCCACTCCATGAAGGTGATCGCCACCCGGCCCGTAAGGCCTGAAAACATCGCATCGAGAACCTGCGGATCGGTCAGCGCGGCCGCATAGCCACGGCGCTGGATATCCATTTCCTCCGCTCCCATGGAGCGGGAAACATCCACCGCCAGCACAAGTTCGACATCCACTTCCCGCTCGGCACTTTGCGCCAGCGCAACAGCAGGAAGAAAAGCCGGAATGGCAAATGCCAGCAGAACGGTCCGCAGTTGTGTAAAAGGAAACATGATCGTATTCCGTTGGCGGCAGGGTAACCGCAGACAGAACCGCTAACAACTCCCTTTGTCACCCTCCCCGCAGGCAGCCACCGGCCCGGCACGGGCAAGACAACAACAGGCACGGCAATGACACCACAATCCGGCACGTTTTATCGCCCCAAGGCCCTTATCTTCGACGTGTTCGGCACAGTCGTCGACTGGCGCAACGGCGTTGCAGCCGAATGCGCGGCAGCTTTCGAAAAAAAGGGCATCGCAGCCGACCCTCACGAATTCGCCGACCGCTGGCGGGCCCAGTACCAGCCGGCAATGCAGAAGGTGCGTTCGGGCAATCGCGGCTATGTCTCCCTAGACACGCTGCATCTGGAGAACCTCGCTGCCGTTCTCGCCGAAACCGGCCTGGATGCGCATTTCAACCGGAATGAATGCGCAGAACTCAACCACGCCTGGGAGAAACTGCCGCCCTGGCCCGATTCGGTGGCAGGCCTCGCCGCAATCAGGAAACATGCCATCATCGCCCCCTGCTCCAATGGGTCGATCGCCCTGATCACCCGGATGGCAAAATTCGGTGGCCTGCCCTGGGATGCCATTCTCGGTGCCGACATCGCGCAAAACTACAAGCCGGAAGCAGCCGTCTACCAGCGAAACGCTGAAATCCTGGGCCTTTCACCCGGCGAGGTAATGATGGTGGCAGCCCACAATGACGATCTGGTAGCGGCCAGGAGGGCCGGTCTTTCGACCGCCTTCGTCGCCCGGCCGCAGGAGCATGGCCCCGGCCAGGCAACCGATCTTGAGGCCACCGGCGACTGGGAGATCGTCGCCGCCGATTTTATCGAGCTTGCCGCAAGAATTGAGCAACTGCCGCAAGGCTGAACGGCCGTCACCGCTATGTCGCAACTGCATCCCCCTTATGCCGTTTTCACACTGGTTGTTCGGCGCGGTGAGGACTATATGCGCAGTGTGAGCCGCCCCAATTTACTTGTATTGGGCAAACGGATGCTGCCAGTCTCGCAAGCGAGGTCGGGTTTCCGGTTGAAGACCTGCCAGGAGAGCAAGGCGACTCTGTGTCTACGCCAACGCATGGAGTTCATGATGAAAAAGCTGTTTTCCCGGTTCCGGACGGAACACGTAAACATGAACACCGAATTCGCCCGCGCCCGCATGGCCCGTTCCATGCCCGGTGAAACTGCGGCGCTGATTTCGATGCGCTATGCGGGCATGAGCTTCTAAGGCCACCCCAGCATATTTCCCAAAAGCCCGGATGCGGTCTCCGCACCGGGCTTTTTGTTAATTATTCCAAGATATTAACCGTACATCCCGCCGCTTTCCAATTGACAATCCGCCAATTGCGGCCATGTCGCATTTGGGATATGCTGGCACAGCTTTCCCGGACGAATTGGTCGCGGTGCCGGGGGTGCGGAGGAACAATTGACCGTCCAGACATCGATTGATCCGGCAGCGGCTAGGCCGGCTGCACACAACCAGAAAACCATCGTGTTCTTTCTGGTGCCGAATTTCTCCATGATCGCTTTCACCACTGCGATCGAGCCGCTGCGCCTGGCCAACCGCATGCGCGGTGACGAGATGTATGCCTGGCGCCTGGCCTCCATCGACGGCCTGCCGGTCACCGCTTCGAACGGTGTCGTCGTCAATGTGCAGACCTCGCTGGACGACGAGCGCCATGCGCTTGCAAGCTCCAGACGGCCCAACATCATGTTCGTGTGTTCGGGCATCCATGTCGAGCAGGCCGAGAACAAGTCGCTGTTTGCCTATCTCAGGGAATGCAAGAATTCCGGCGTCACGGTCGGCGGCCTGTGCACCGCGGCCCACCTGCTGGCTGCCGCCGGCCTTCTGAACGGCAAGCGCTGCGCCATCCACTGGGAAAACCTTCCGGGCTTTCAGGAGAAATATCCCACCGCCGAAGTCTATGCCGACCTTTACGAAATGGATGGCAACATCTGGACCTGCGCCGGCGGCACTGCAGCCCTCGACATGATGCTGTCGCTGATCGGCCGCGACAATGACGAGGAACTGGTCAACCGCGTCTGCGAACAGGCGCTGACCGACCGCGTGCGCAACCCTCATGACCGCCAGCGCCTGCCTCTCAGGGCAAGGCTCGGCGTCCAGAACGCCAAGGTGATCTCGATCATCGAGTTCATGGAAGCCAATATTTCCGAGCCGCTCTCTCTGGTCGAGATTGCCGACTATGTCGGCCTGTCGCGGCGCCAGATCGAACGGCTGTTCCAGAGCCAGATGGGCCGCTCCCCCGCGCGCTATTATCTCGAAGTCCGCCTCGACCGCGCCCGTCACCTGCTGCGCCAGTCGACCATTCCGGTGGTCGATGTGGCCATTGCCTGCGGCTTTGTTTCCGCATCGCATTTTTCCAAATGCTACCGTGAGATGTACGGCAAGTCGCCGCTTCAGGAACGCCAGTAAAAGGTTCTTACTGCGTTGCCGGATCCCGGCTCTGGATCACCAGAAAATTCTGAACCCTTGCCAGCGCATCGACCCTGAGGTCCCATTCCCCGGCTATCGAAAGCTGGGAGGAACTGCCGCCGTCGAGTGCAATCGCCGAATCGCAATCGAAGAAGCCGCCCCAGGACGGGCTGCGCAGCAGCCATCCGGCTTCATAGAGGCTGAGCCCCTGCCCCGTCACCAAAAGGATCAGCGACGTCTCTTGATCGAGCCTGCAGAAGATGGTGCGCCGCTCGGGATCGTTGCCATTGGTGTTCATCGCCCACTTGCCGCCGGGTTCAAGGATCACCGGACGGCTTTGAATGGCTTCGACGGCCTGTTCGGGCGGCCCGTCCGGCGACAGCGTGATATTCGGCAGTCCGTCGCGGTCGAAAGCAAGAAAGCCGCCACTTAGCGGCCAGGCAGCAGAAAGCCGCTCGCCATCATCGACCAGCATGCCTACGGGACTGAGCCTGCCCTGCGAAGACGAGGCGAAAAAGCCGCCATTGACCGCCAGCACGGCGTCGAGCCGCCGCACCACCGAGCGGGCACGCTCGCCACTTTCCTCTTCCTGCTGAACCACACTGAAACGGAATTTCGCATGGGCGATGCGCAGCGCAACGAGCCGCGTGCCCAGCGCCGTTGCAACTTCCATGGCCTCAAGCCCCGGCAACAGCTCACGCCAGACGCTTTCCTGCAGGCTGTTGACTGCCTCCGAGGTTCTCGGCGGAATTTGTGTCAGGCTTTGCGCCGTTGCCGGAACCCCGGAAAGCCAGTTCCAGGCTGCGACAGCACAAAGCACTGCCATCGCCGGGATCAAACGGCGCGTCAGCGGTTCCTCATGTGACTGGCGGACGGCCACGACACGATCTCCCGGCTGCACTGCACACCCGGGTCATTTCACGTTTCGTCTGAAACGGCGAAGTGACCCACCCCGTTTGTCGGCTGCGTATTCGGCTCCTTCCGTTCCCTTCCGGACCCGAATCGCATTCTACGCTACGATATTCCCCACTTTTTTGGCCGCAACTTGGCGGTCTGCGGCCAGAACATATCGACTTTAGTCAGACGGCGGCGCTGCCGCAATCGTGACGAAAGGTCAGATTTGCAGGATTTTCTACAACAAAAAGGCGGCCTGATGGCCGCCCCTGATACTGAAGTGCACCCGGCCTTCGCCCCTCAACTCCGTGGTTTGAGGTTTTCCGGATCGTAGAGTGGTTTGTAGCCGATACCTTCGACGCGCACGGGATAGTGTTCGCCGAAATACTCCACCAGCAGTTCACGGCCTTCCTGGCAGTATTCATGCGGCAGATAGCCAAGGGCGATGTTCTTGCCGATGGTCGGCCCGAAGGCGATGGAGGTCGTGTAGGAATACCGGCCGAGCGAATCGACCAGCGTCTCCTTCGTCTGCGGATCGAGGATCGGCAGCGTGCCGACCGGATAGCGGGCAACACCGCCCGAATCCACATTGTCCGTCATCACCAGCGTGCACAGCATGGCGGGCTGATGATCGCGGGCACGGTATTCCAGATGCTTTGCCTTGCCTCTGAAATCGGCTTCCTTGACCTTCGGGCGGGCAAGATCGGCCTCGTAGAGATTGTACTCGGTCAGCAGGTCGGCGTTCTGCAGCCTGAGACTCTTCTCCATGCGGCGGGTATTGGCATAGGTCTCGACGCCGAACGGCATGATATCGAGCGCTCTGAGCGCATCCCAAACGGCCAGCCCGTCCTCGTATTTCATGTGCAGTTCCCAGCCCTGCTCGCCGACGTATGAGATGCGGAAGGCCGTTACCTTCTTGCCGGCGATCTCGATCTGCCGGATTGCCGCGAACGGAAAGTTCTCCTGGCTTAGGCCATCGGAATCGGCAACGGCCTTCTGCAGCGTGGTGCGCGCATTCGGCCCCCACACGCCGATGGTAATGTATTTTTCAGAAACATCCTCGACGGCAACGTCATAGCCGCGATCCTCGGCCATCCGTTTCATGTAGAGGAAATCGCGGTTGCCGGCATCCGCCCCGTCGACGAAGCGATAGCGGTCTGCCATCCGGAACACGGTAAAATCGGCCCGCACCATGCCTTCATCGTCGAGGAAATGGGTATAGATGCCCTTGCCGACAGTGTTCTCGCCGCCGACCTTGGCCGCGCAGAGATACTCCATGAAGGCTTCCTGATCCGGCCCGGTGATGTCGTACATGGCGAAGTGCGACAGGTTCACCATGCCGACATTCCCGCTCATCTCCAGATGCTCGGCGTTGGACACGCGCCAGAAATGGCGGTTGTCCCATTCGTTTTCACGCACCGGCACCCGGTTGCCGAACTTCTCCAGCAGGTGCTCGTTGGAAGCATAGCCATGGGCACGCTCCCAGCCGCCCAGTTCCATGAAATAGCCGCCCAGTTCCTTTTCGCGCTCATGAAAGGGCGAACGGCGCACGCCGCGGCCACCGGCGAAGGGTTCGCGCGGATGAACGGCGGGATTGTAGATTTTCATCGCCGTTTCGGTGCAGCGTTCGTGGATGAACTGCTCTTGCGTCTGATGCGGATAGAAGCGGGCATAATCGATCCGGTTATGGTCGATTTCGGTGCGCCCGTCGGTCATCCAGTCGACCAGCAGCTTGGCCATGCCGGGAGCATCCTTGACCCAGATCGCAACCGCATACCACAGCCCGCGCACCTTCTGGGATTCGCCGATCGACGGCCCGCCATCGGTCGTCACCTGCAGCAGTCCATTGAAGGAGTGGCTTTCATTGTAGCCCAGTTCGCCAAGGATCGGCGTCAGCTCCATGGCGCGCTCCAGCGGCGTCAGGATCTGTTCCATGTCGAGGTCGCGCTGGGAAGGCGACAGCCGTGCCTGGTCCTTTTCCAGAATGTCGCGGGGATGGCAGAGCCGCGGCTCGCTCTCCTCGTAATAACCCCACTCGATCTGGCCGCCTTCCGGCGTCGTCGGATCGCCGGTGTCGCGCATGTAGGCCGAATTGCCCTGGTCGCGCATCAGCGGCCAGCCGATGTCCTTGCCGGTACCTGCAAATTCGTTGTACGGGCCGAAAAAGGTCAGCGGATGGTCAACCGGCATGACCGGCAGGTCCTCGCCCGCCATGGCGGCAATCAGCCGGCCCCACAGCCCGGCACAGACGATGACGTAATCGGCCTCGATGGTGCCGCGGTGGGTCACGACGCCCTTGATGCGGCCGTTCTCGATCACGAGATCGGTCGCCGGCGTATTGGGGAAGCTTCTGAGCTTTCCGGTTTGCTCGGCCTGATCGACCAGCTTGCCGGCAACCGTCTGCGAGCGCGGCGTCACGAGGCCGGCATCGGGATCCCACATCGCTCCCTGGATCACGTCTTCTTCCAGCAGCGGGAACTTCTGCTTGGCTTCGGCAGCACTGATCATCGAGGCTCGGGTACCGAACGCCTTGCCGGAAGCGACCTTGCGCTTCAACTCCGCCATGCGCTCGTCGTCGCCCACACGGGCAACCTCCATGCCGCCGACGCGCGCGTAGTGGCCCATCTTCTCGAAGAAATCGATGGAATACAGCGTGGTCCAGCAGGACAGGAAATCGTGGCTGGTCGTGTAGCAGAAATCCGAAGCGTGCGAGGTCGAGCCGATATCGGTGGGAACCGAGGACTTGTCGATGCCAACGATATCGTCCCAGCCCCGCTCGATCAGGTGATGGGCGACCGACGCACCGACAATGCCGCCGAGACCGACGATGACCACTTTTGCCTTCTTGGGAAATTCCGCCATAACACGCTCCGGCTCGAACTGGGGCGGCACCGGCAACATCCTGAATGGACTGCAAACCGGCCTGCCCGAAAGGGATTGATCCGGTTTATCTTAAATCGGCAGCCAAGGCGATGTTCTGTCAGCGACGGGGACGTGTCGGCGGCGTACCGGCAGGCTCAGTGCGGCAGATGCGCAATGCCGAAACTGATCTTGAAACCGCCCGCCGCCACTGAAACCCGGTCATGGCCCTCAATCGCCCCAAACACCGGCTCCGTGCCGATCCTGCCGGTTTTCGGATCGGGGATGGTGTTTCGCGGCCGCACATTGGCCCAGCGCTCCACCACCGTGGCAGAAGCAAGCGCCGGGCAGAACGAACGGGCATGGTCGAAAAAGCCGGTGTCGGCGGCATCATAGCCGGTGCGCGCTGCCTCCAGGGCCTCTTCATCCGCATCCCCCGGCAGCCAGTCATCGACACTGGTCGAGCCCACCGCCACGCGATTGGCATTGCCCGACGCATCCACACTCATCCCCTTTCCGTGCGGCACGACATAGCTGCCGCTGTCATAAAGGATCGGCAGGTTGTCATCATGCGGCAGGTCGAGCAGCACTGCCTGCCCCTTCACGCCGCGACCGGTGAGCTTCTGGTTGCCGATACGTGCATCGATACCGGAGAGCAGACCATAGGCTTCCCAGCCATTGGCGATCATGATCTGCCCCGCTGAGAGCACACCGCCATCGGCCAGCGACACGGAAACGGCTGCAGGATCAACCGCCGTTACAGTGGCGCCCTCCACAAGGCTGCCGTTTTCATGTTCCCGGATATATCGTGCCAAAGCAGACAGGTAGGCCCGCGGGTTGATCCGCGCCGACAGCGTGTCGTACGCCGCGCCGAAAGGCGCAATCTGCGGCGACAACCAGCCGTCACCGCCCAATGTCGGAAAACGCCCTGCCAGTTCCTCCGGCGCAACATGCTCCATGTTGAAGATCTGCTTACCCCTCTCGTCCACCCAGTTTCGGGCCGCGCCGGAAATCCGCTCTTCAAGGTGATGAAGCATTCTTTCATGGCTGAGCGGCATCAGCCGCCCGCAGCGCCGGTAGCCGCAATCAGCCCCGGTATCGGATTCAAGTTCCGCGATCGCCTGTTCGAGTGAGCGCAGGCCCTCATACTGCATCTGCTTTTTCTCGTTCCAGCGGTCCGGCATGTGCGGCATCAGCGCGCCGAGAAACCCGCCGGAAGCGCCTGCGCCAACACGGCGCTTTTCAACCACATGCACGCGCTTGCCCTGCTTCAATGCGTGACGTGCCGACCACAGCCCGAAAATGCCGCCACCGACAACCAGCAGATCGGCCACCGGGTCGAGATGGCGACCGCTGCGATTTGTGGCCTGAATCCGCGCTTGAATCGGTGTATGAACTTGCTGACTCATCCCGCGAGTGAATAGGCGCAAATGATTCAAAACAAAAGCAAAACGCAAGGCACCGAAAGCGGGCAAGCGCAGATCGAATGGCTGGAGGGTGCCGTTCCCTGCTCCGCTCGTTTCGATGACCCCTATTATTCGCGCCAGGACGGACTGGCCGAAACCCGGCATGTCTTCCTTGCCGGCAACCGGCTTGCCGAACGCTTTGCAGACGCCGGACGGTTTACGGTTGCAGAACTCGGCTTCGGCACCGGGCTCAACTTTCTCGCAACGGCGATGTTGTGGAACGAGACCGCCTCACCGGGGGCGATGCTTGACTTCCTCTCCTTCGAGCAGTTTCCCATGGCAGCAACCGACATGGCTGCCGCCCTCACCGTCTGGCCGGAACTGGCGGCACTTGCAAAGCCGTTATGCGACGCATGGGACAATCGCGGCGACGGGATGGAGGCCTTCCAACTGACGATGGCGAGCACCCGCCTGACCGTCTTCCTCGGCGATGCCAATATCCGCCTGCCGCAGGCGCGCCTTGTGGCCGATGCCTGGTTTCTCGACGGCTTCTCACCGGCCAGGAACCCAGAACTGTGGAACGAGGCCCTGTTGGGCGAGGTGTTCCGCCACACCTTGCCCGGTGGCACACTTGCCACCTATTCGGCTGCCGGCTGGGTTCGCCGCAATCTGGAAACGGCCGGGTTCCGGACCACCCGCCAGCCCGGCCATGCGGGCAAGCGGCAGATGACCGTGGCTGTCCGTCGGAGTTAGATTTCTTTCACTCGGGTCTGCTGCACGGTGGAAAGCCTGAAGGTCCGATGGCCCAGGGTCATGAATGTGTGATAAAGGGTGCATAAGGACGGCGGCACACGCGTTGCGATAGGCGCGACTGGGGGACAACCATGCAGAAATATCTCGATCCGGCCTTCTGGCAGCAAACTGCCAATGACATCCTCAACAAGCTGATTGCCTGGTTCACCAGCCCGCAATTCTATGCCCAGATCGCTGCCATCATCGTCTGCGTGGCGGCTGCCTGGTTCCTTGCCCGCCTGCTCAACCGGCGCGTCAGCTGGTTCTCCGACGCACCGGCCAGGGATGTCCGCTTCTATCGCATCCGCCAGTACATTCATGCCCTGTCGGATCTGCTTTTTGCCCTGCTGTGCTACGTTTTCCTCGGCTTTGCCGTGGACCTCGTCACGGCCGCAGTGGGCGCCGGCTGGCTGGTCAAGATCGCCCAGGGCCTGGCGGTCATCTTCCTGCTTTACACGGCGATCAACCGTTTCATCACCCATCCGATGCTGCGCACAGCCATGCTCTATATCGGCATTCCGGTGGCAACCCTTCAGGTCTTCGAATATCTCGACGATACAACCGCCTTCCTGGATTCAATTTCCATGGAAGCCGGCAACATCCGCATTTCGCTGTATTTCCTCATCAAGGCGGCAATCGCCGGCGGCTTCTTCTTCTGGCTGGGAACGATTTCCAACCGCACCGGCCAGAACGCCATCCGTTCCCAGGAGGCGCTCGACCTGCCGACCAAGGAACTGTTTGCCAAACTGTTCCAGATCGCCCTGTTCGCGGCGATCTTCGTCCTGCTGCTGCAGGTTCTCGGTCTCGATCTCACAGCGCTTGCCGTCATCGGCGGTGCCGTCGGCGTTGGTATCGGTTTCGGCCTGCAGCAGATCGCCTCGAACTTCATTTCGGGCATCATCCTGCTGGTCGAGCGTACCCTGGTGGTCGGCGACTACATCGAACTGGAAGATGGCCGCGCCGGCATATTGAGCGAGCTCAACATGCGCTCGGCGACGCTCGAGACCTATGACGGCAAGGAAATCATGGTGCCGAACGAGAAGTTCATCACCTCCGTCTTCGTCAACTGGACGCGCGACGATCCGCGCCAGCGCTACGAAGTCGAATTCTCGGTTTCCTACGATACCGACATCCGCAAGATTCCCGACCTGATCGTCGATGCGGTGTCGAAGCATCCGGGCGTCCTGCAGGAGCCGGAAAAGCCCGATTGCGAATTGCGCGGCTTCGGCGACAGCGGCATCGAGTTCGCCGTGGAATTCTGGATCAAGGGCATCGACGACGGCAAGAACCGCATCTCCGCCGACCTGCTGACGATCATCTGGGAAACGCTGCTGGAAAACGACATCCGCATCCCCTATCCCCAGCGCGAGGTCCGCATCCTGGAGGACAAGCCGAAGCTTTCCATCCGCCGCAAGGAGACAACGGCCAGGAAAGAGTGAGGATTGCGCTTGGCAAGTTGCCGCGCAGAATCGCAAGCATATGGAGAACGCCGGAGATGCGGCTCTTTCGGGGCCGTGATCAAAGCAAACCGGCGCAAGGCAGAAAATGGTGGACCGGAGGAGGATCGAACTCCCGACCTTCGCATTGCGAACGCGACGCTCTCCCAGCTGAGCTACCGGCCCGTATCCGGGACACCGCCATCTAAACCCGCAACCGGGACGGATCAAGCCCCTTTGCGCGGCGCATCGCCACCGGTTTTTCCGCGCCTCTCGGGAAAGCAGCTTCCCGGCGCCACCGGCTCATCCGGGCCGAACCAGCCCATGCCGAGCAGAATCAGAAAGAACAGTGCTGCTGCAACGCCGAACAGCACCGCCAGGTTTCCCGCCTGCGCCAGCAGGCCTTCGCTCGCCAGCAGCAATGTCCGGTTCTGGTAATCGGCGAGCATGGCTGCCCCCGCCAGCACCAGCGTGCCCAGCAGGGCGTTGAGCAGATGCGGCTTCTGCGCCATGCCACGCAGCCGTTTGGCAAGCAGGCAGTACCAGAAATAGACGACGCTGCAGATCGCAAAGAAAACCACCAGCCCCAGAAACGGCGCCACGGCCACCGTCATCCACGCCATGGCGTGATTGACCTTCACGGCCCCGTAGGCCAGCAGGCCCAGGAAGGCGCACAGCCCGAAAAGAAACAAAGCTCCTTTTCTGAACACCCCCCGGCTGATGACGCCCTCGGAGGTCCTGAACAATTCGCGCATGCCTTGCCTGTCCGCTG
>JAMLIH010000030.1 GCA_023954255.1 Phyllobacteriaceae bacterium
TGCGGCCCGACTTGCGGCGCATCATCGGATAGGAAATCGCCTTGGTGAGGCGGAAGACGGCAGTCAGGTTTACCCGGATCACATCGTCCCAGTCGTCATTGGGCATGCGGGCGAGCAGACCGTCGCGGGTGATGCCGGCATTGTTGACGAGGATGTCGACGCCTTCCATCTCGGCTTCCGCCCTTTCGCCAAGCGCATCGACGGCATCAAGGTCGGAGAGGTTCGCCGGCAGAACAATCGTCCGCTCGCCCAGTTCGCCAGCCAGTTCGTTGAGCTTTTCCTCGCGCGTGCCATGCAGGCCGACAATGGCGCCGCGGGCATGAAACGTGCGGGCAATCGCCTCGCCGATGCCGCCACTTGCGCCCGTTACCAGCGCCTTCTTTCCTGTAAGGTCGAACATCGAAATCTCCCTGGGTTTGTTATCCGCCGGTACGCGGAAGCTGATTCCATTCAATGACTTGCCGCAGGTTTCTGCGAGCCGGATTCAACGGCTTAACCTGCTGATTCAAGATAGGCGGCAACATCCTCCGGCGTTCCGACCGCCTTGGACCTCAGGTCGCGATTGATGCGTCGCGCAAGCCCGCACAACACCTTGCCGGAACCAACCTCGACCAGCGTGCCGACACCATTGGCGGCGAACCATTCCACGGTTTCGCGCCAGCGCACCTGGCCGGTAACCTGTTCGACCAGACGGGCGCGGATTTCATCGGGATCGCTGACCGGGGCTGCCAGCACGTTTGCGATGAGCGGCACCACCGGCGCCTTTACCTCGACGCCGCCAAGGGCTTCGCGCATGGCATCGGCAGCCGGAGCCATCAGCGCGGAATGGAAGGGGGCGGATACCGGCAGCAGCAGCGCCCGCTTTGCGCCCTTTTCGCTAGCAAGGCTGGCAGCCTTCTCGACCGCCGCCTTCTCGCCGGAGATTACCAGCTGGCCGCCGCCATTGTCGTTGGCGATCTGGCAGATACCGTCTTGCGATGCTGCCTCACAGACCGTCTCAACGTCCTGTTGTTCCAGGCCGATGATGGCGGCCATGGCACCCTTGCCCACCGGCACGGCGGCCTGCATGGCATTGCCGCGAATGCGCAGCAGCCGGGCGGTGTCGGCAAGCGAGATGCTGCCGGCGGCACAAAGCGCCGAATATTCCCCGAGCGAGTGCCCGGCAACATGGGAAGCACCCCCGGCCAGGCTGAACCCGCCCTCTTCCAGCGCTCTCAGCGCGGCCATGGAAACGGCCATCAGCGCCGGCTGCGCGTTGGCCGTCAGTGTCAGGGTTTCCTCAGGTCCCACGAAGATGACCTGCGACAGTTTTTCGCCGAGCGCCTCATCCACTTCCTCGAAAACCGCGCGGGAAGATGCGTAGGCATCGGCAAGCGCCTTTCCCATGCCGACCTGCTGACTGCCCTGGCCCGGAAACGTGAACGCAACTGTCATGGATATTTACCTGCTGTGGTTTGAAACCCGATCCTAGTGAGCAACTTGCCTGCCCCTGTCAAGTTCAGCCGGTTGCGGCATCAACAGACAGGTTGGTTTCACTTCTGAAATCCTCCGGTTCCGGCACCTCACGAACCGCAACCTATAATTGCCTGTTCTCACCCCCAATATCTGGGGGGTTGTTTCTTGGTGATTGTGCGAAGCCCGGCGGCAGTGCCGAATTTATCCGGCTCGCGGGCTGTCCGTGCGGCCCGGCGGAAGGTGGGGAGCCCGCACATGATCATCTACATCACACCTGAAAGACGTCACCGGCACACCGAACAGCTGCGCCAGTATTTCGCGCTTCGAAAGCGTGTCTTCTGCGACAGGCTGGGCTGGGTCGAACCGCGCCATGACCGCTACGAGACCGACCGTTTCGATCCCTGTTTCAATGTCTACATTCTCTGCATCGACCCAGACACGCAGCAGGTCTGCGGCGGGGTAAGGCTGATGCCCACCACCGGACCGACACTGCTTCACTCCGTGTGGGCCGACATGCTGCCCGAGGGCAACGCCATGCGTAGCCCCGGCATCTGGGAGGCAACGCGGTTCTGCATCGATGAAACGATGAGTTCCCGCAGGGCGAGCCTGGCCAACCGGGCAACGCTGGAACTTTCCATCGCGGTCGCCGACTTCGGCAATGCTAACGGCATTTCCCACGTTGTCGCCGTCTGCGAGCGTTATTTCTTCGACATGGCCGCGGTTTACGGCCCGCCTGCGCAGATGATTTCCAGCAAGCTGGACGAAAACGGCCTCGAGATCGGCTGCGGTGTGTGGTCCACCGATGCGATCCGCGACAAGCTTACCTGGAGCCGCTCTTTCATCGGCAATGATGAGCCGGCCATCATCCGCAAGGTGGCATGAAGCCGGATCAGCCTGATGCCGCCGAAAGCAGCCAGTTGAGGGCGTTGCGCCAGTCGACCATGCGCACCGGGGTGCCGTGATTGCCGGTGTCGAAAACCGTCATGCGCACGGGATAGGACTTGACGTTGAGCGCGCCATAGAAATCCTCCATGTCCTCCAGTTCATAGACCGGATCGCGTGAGCCGTGGGCGATGTAGACGGGAATCGTCTTTACGGCGCCTGAATAGGCCGCCCGCAGGAAACCGCTGTCGGGAAAACCGCCCAGCACGACGAGGCCTGCCAACTGCTTGCGGATATCGCCATCGTCTGCCAGCGCCCAGCAGATTTTCGTGCCCAGCGAGCCGCAGGCAAGCACCACCGGCCCGCCGCCCTGCGCGGTTCTTGCCCTGATGAGGCTGGCAATGTCAGCAGCGCCCTCAGCCTCGAAATCCGAAAAGTCGGGGCTCAGATAGGCGCCGCCCGCTGCTGCCACCAGGTTCTTCAGCCGGTTGAAATTGCCGCCGAAGCGCTCGTCGTCGAAGCCCCAGGTGCGGTTGCCGTCGCGGCCATGCAGGTAGATCACCGTGAAACGGGCTGTGCCATCCAGCTTTCCGGCGCCGAGGACGGCAAGTTCCCTTCCGTTCGAGACATAGGTGAAGTCGCGTTCGGAAGAAGCCGGCAGCCGCTGGATGTAGCGGCTGTGCACCTTGCGCACCGGCATCTCGTCGCGCTGGTTGATGTCCTTCATTTCATCATAGGGAACGACCAGGTGGGCGCCGCCATCGCTCACTTCGAGCGGCTTGCGGTAGGCAAACAGCGCATCCTTGAATTCCGGCAACGGGCCTGCCGGCGTGCGGCGGCCTGCCGCCTGTTCGGCGGCGGAGGAGAGCGTGTCCGAGGTCTGACAGGCCGGTAGCGCCGCCAGGATGCCTGCAAGCGCCAGCGACAGGGCGGCGAACGCGGAAGCACGGCGCAGCCGGTTCGGAAAAACACGTGTCGGATTTGCTCGATCGGGAACCATTCAGGCCCGCATTACGCGCCCGGCGCCGGGTTTGTCCATCCCTTCCCTTGCCGTCCCCCTGCCCTTCCCTCGCAACGGATGCGGGCGCAGATGCCGCAAACGAAGCCTCCGGCTTGCATTTGCACCGGAAATGCGTATAACGCGCCCGTTCAAGTTCCGGGCGGTTACGCCGGAGACTGAAAGGAAGGTTCCGCAAATACCGGTAGACGGGTTCTATTGGGAACGGTTTGCGGAACAGGGTTCAAAAACGGACCGGCTTCCCTTGTCTCTGCTCTCAACCGTTCCCAAACGCCTTTCCCGCGATTGCGTCCTTTCGGATGATATCGCCCCAGAAAAGCGGTTTGGAGGCTTTGCGCGAAGGCGCCCGGCAGAAGAAAGGAAAGGCAATATGCCACTGTACGAACACGTTTTCCTGGCTCGCCAGGACATTTCCGGCCAGCAGGCCGATGCGCTCACCGAACATTTCAAGGGCGTTCTTGAAAGCAATGGCGGCAAGGTCGGCAAGGTCGAGAACTGGGGCCTGAAAACGGCTGCCTACAAGATCCGCAAGAACCGCAAAGCCCATTACATCATGATGAATGTCGATGCTCCGGCTGACGCGGTTTCCGAGATGGAGCGCCAGATGCGCCTGCATGAGGACATCCTGCGCTACATGACCATCAAGGTCGAAGCCCATGAGGATGGCCCCTCTGCGATGATGAAGAAATCCGACCGCGACGAACGCGGCCCGCGCCGTGACCGCGATGACCGTGGTGATCGTGGCGACCGCGGTGATCGTGGCGACCGCGGCCCGCGCCGCGGCCCGAGAAATGACGACGGCGACAGAAACGACGAAAGTGGAGACGAATAATGGCCATGGCTGCCCGCAGACCCTTCAACCGCCGCCGCAAGTCGTGCCCTTTCAGCGGCCCCAACGCGCCGGTCATCGACTACAAGGACGTCAAGCTGCTGTCGCGCTACATTTCCGAACGCGGCAAGATCGTTCCTTCGCGCATTTCCTCGGTTTCCAACAAGAAACAGCGTGAACTGGCGCAGGCAATCAAGCGGGCCCGCTTTCTCGGCCTGCTGCCTTACGTAATCGGCTAAACAAGCCGGTTGGCAATAATGCGGCGGCGCGTTTCGCGCCGCTGCCATCCCCCGCCGCGATGGGGATCGCGGTCAGGGACAGATGAACCCAGGTTGGCGCGAGATGCGCCTAACTGCCGAAAGCGGCAGGACAGCGAGAGACAATGGCAAACCGTTCCATTCTGATCGGACTTCTGGCCGGACTTGCAGCCGGCCTTCTGGTGACGGCAACCGTCACCACCATGCCATTTGCGTTCTTCCTGCCCTTCGTTGCCGCCGGCGTCATCTACATCGCAACGATGGGATGGGGTTTTCAGGCAGGCATCGCCTCGGTGATTGCCGGAACGGGCACAATTGGCGCGTTCACGGAAATCTCGACCGCGCTTGCCGGCTCCGCCATGCTGTTCGTGCCTGCCGGCTGGGTCGGGCACCTGACCAATCTCGGCCAGACCGACGAGGACAGGGGCGGCATCCGCTGGTATCCGCTCGGCACCATCCTGTTTCACCTCATGGCGATCCTGGTGGTCGTCTTCATCACCATCGGCGCACTGGGCGGCGTGACCGAGGAAGCACTGGTAAACTCCTTCAAGCAGCTTTTTTCGGAAGTGATGCGCCAGCGCCCCGACATGAGCGGGCTAACGCCGGAGGTAATCGAGACCCAGGCGCGCGCCTATGCCACGGTCATTCCCCTGGTGGCGCCGGGCGTCTGGCTGCTGATGCATGTGCTGACGGCATTTGCCGCTGCCGCAATCACCCGGCGCTCCGGCATTCTGGCGCGCGAACGCGAGGATATCGCGGCCAGTGTCGCCCTGCCGCCACAGGCTGCAGGGTTTCTGGTTGCCGGCTTGGTCGGCATGCTGGTGCTCAGCGGCAGTGTGGCGCTTGCCGGCGCCGTGATGCTCGGCATCGCCATTTGCGGCTACGGGCTGATCGGGCTGGCGCAACTGCACTTCAAGCTGCGCGGCAATCCGGCCGCCTTTCTGGTGCTCACCATCGCCTACGGATCGGTCATCCTGCTGGCGTTCCCGTTCATCGTTTTCACCATCATGGGCCTTTTGCGCAGCTTTTCGCAGCAGGCCCGCAACACACCCGGGCACAGCTAGGCCCGGATTCAACACCAAAGCACGTTCAACAAGGAAACCAAACCATGCAGATCATTCTTCTCGAACGCATCGCCAAGCTCGGCCAGATGGGCGACATCGTCAATGTCAAGGACGGCTATGCCCGCAACTACCTGCTGCCGCAGGGCAAGGCGCTGCGCGCCAACGACGCCAACAAGGCACGCTTCGAATCCCAGCGCGTCGAACTGGAAGCGCGCAACCTGGAGCGCAAGAAGGAAGCCGACGGGGTCAACGGCAAGCTCAACGGCTCCAGCTATGTGCTGATCCGTTCGGCCGGCGAAACCGGGCAGCTCTACGGTTCGGTCTCGACCCGCGACATCGCCGCGGAACTCGACGAGAACGGCTTCAAGGTCGCCCGCAGCCAGATCAGCCTGCAGAATCCGATCAAGACCATCGGCCTGCATTCGGTAGAGATCGTGCTGCACCCGGAAGTCACCTCCATGATCACCATCAACGTCGCCCGATCCGGGGACGAGGCCACCCGGCAGGCTGCCGGTGAAGACCTGACCAATCCGAACGCCGCCTTCGAGGCGCAGGAAGCCGCCGAAGGCGATATCGATCTGGAGGAAATCTTCGAAAATCCGGACGATGCGGAACTGGCTGCAGAAGAAGACGGTGAGGAAGAGGCTGCCGTCGAAGAAGAAGCAGCCGATGACGGCGAAGAGGCCGCTTCCTAAGACGCTTGCCAGCCGGACGGCATTTGTGACACTTGTGAACGGGGGCGCGGGAGAGGTTCCGCGCCCCCTTCTTTCTTTGGACAGGTCTTTCGGACAGACTCGGCAGGCGGGAGCAGATGGCGAAATCCGGCAGCACGGAGAATGCAACGGTGCCGCCTGAAATCCGCCTCGAGCGGCGCTGGTGGCACGAAATCCCCATGTGGCTGTTTTACGTGCCGGTGGCGATCGGCATTGTGGCGATGCTGGCGCGTCACCGCAGCCTCAGCGCACCGCTTTGCGCCAATTACGGGCTCGCGCATGGCGGGCTGCACCCGGCTTCCAAGGAAGCCTTCTTTGCCCGCTTCAGGCCGGACTGCCCGCTGCTGATAAAACAGACCGCCCTTGCCACCGCCCTTTCCCCGGAAGAGGCGCTGAAGCGCTATGAGGCTTTCGTCGGGACGCTCGGCGGGACCCGCACCGTGCTGAAACCCGATGAAGGCATTCAGGGCATGGACGTGCTGATGATCTGCAGCACGGAGGATTTCAGGCAGGCATGGCAGAAGGCTGCAGCCTCCGGCGGCACCTGGCTGCTGCAGGAATTCGTTGGCGGCGTGGAGGCCGGTCTGTTCTATGTCCGCGCCAATCCGCGCGAACCCGGCCGGATCGTCTCGATGACGCTGAAGCGCGGCTTTCCGGTGACCGGCGACGGCGCGCGCAGCATTGGCGAACTGATCGATGCGGATGACGCCGTCAACGCCGACAAGGAAACGCGGCGGCGGGTCGCCAAATACAACCGTCACCAGTTGGAGCGCGTTCCCGCCCGGGGAGAGGCCATCGACCTGATGCCGGTGCGAAACCACCATCTAGGGGCGACGTTTCAGGACATTTCGGACTTCATCACCGACGGGCTCAATGCCGGTGTCGCGCCGCATCTCGATGCGATCGAGGGCTATCACTATGGCAGACTCGACGCGCGGGCACCCAATTACGAAAGCCTGTTTGCCGGCAGGGACATCAAGGTGCTGGAGGTCAACGCGCTCTATTCCGAGCCGGTACACGCCTATGACCCGCGCTACGGCCTGGCGGCGGCAATCGGGATTTTTCTCTCCCACTGGCGCATGGCGGTCGGGGCGGGGCTTGCCAATCAGCGCGCCGGGAAGCCGCGTATCGCCTTCTGGCCGGCCATTTTCAATGCAAAATCCTGATATCCTGCCGGGCGAATCAGCTATTGCTGTCAAGGCAAAACTGAAGCATCGAAAAGAAAGCTGTTAATTGGCGTGGAAGTCGCCAACGGCTCTGGCAATCCCGGCCGGATGATGAAAACCCTGAAGCGGGTTGGCGGGTATTGCCGGGCAGCGCGCGAAGGGGTGTCAGTACGCGCGCAGCCTGCTCACGACATTTGCGTTTATTCAAACATGCCGCTGGGCATGCCATTGGGACAAGCATGGCCGAAAACATTTCCTATCTGAACAACGAGAACGCAGAGCGCAGGGGCGACGGGCGCGCCCTGCCCTACCGCGCCGCACCACAGAACGTGGAAGCCGAGCAGGCGCTGATCGGCGCGATCCTGATCAACAACGATGCCTATTACCGGGTGTCCGACTTTCTCAAGACCGAGCATTTCCAGGAACCGATCCACCGGCAGATTTTCAAATGCGCGTCCGACATGATCCGCGTCGGCAAGAAGGCCGATCCGCGCACGGTCAAGACCTTCCTGCCGGAAGACGAAAAGATCGGCGACATGACGGTGGCGCAGTATCTGGCGCGGCTTGCGGCGGAAGCGACCACCATCATCAACGCCGCCGACTATGGCCGCCTGATCCACGATCTCGCCGTGCGCCGCTCGCTGATCACCATCGGCGAGGACATGGTCAACATTGCCTATGACGCGCCGGTGGACATGCCGCCTTCCGGCCAGATCGAGGATGCCGAACGGCGGCTGTTCGAACTGGCGGAAACCGGCAGCTATGGCGGCGGGTTCCAGGAGTTTTCCGACGCGATCCAGAAGGCGATCGAACTGGCGGGCGCCGCCTATGAGCGCGACGGCGGGCTGTCGGGCATTTCGACTGGCATTCACAGCCTCGACCAGCGCATGGGCGGCCTGCAGAACTCCGACCTGATCATCCTGGCGGGACGTCCCGGCATGGGGAAAACCTCGCTTGCCACCAACATCGCCTTCAACATCGCCCATTCCTATGAAGGGGATGTTGAACCGGACGGACGGCCGAAGGCGAAGAATGGCGGCGTCGTCGGCTTCTTCTCGCTGGAAATGTCGGCCGACCAGTTGGCGACCCGCATCATCTCCGAACAGGCGGAAGTCTCGTCGTCGAAAATCCGCCGTGGCGAGATCACCGAGGCGGAGTTCGTCAAGCTGTCGCATTGCTCGAGCGAGATGCAGCGCATCCCGCTCTATATCGACGAGACGGGCGGCATTTCGATTGCCCAGCTTGCTGCCCGCGCCCGCCGGCTGAAGCGCCAGCGCGGCCTCGACGTGATGGTGGTCGACTATATCCAGCTCATGCAGGGCTCGAAGCGTGCCGGCGACAACCGGGTGCAGGAAGTCACCGAGATCACCACCGGGCTGAAGGCGCTGGCCAAGGAACTCGATATCCCGATCATCGCCCTGTCGCAGCTTTCGCGCCAGGTGGAAAGCCGCGACGACAAGCGCCCGCAACTGTCCGATCTGCGCGAATCGGGTTCGATCGAGCAGGATGCCGACGTGGTGCTGTTCGTCTTCCGCGAGGAATATTACATCAAGAACCGCGAGCCGAAGCCCGGCACCGAGGAATATCTCAAATGGGAGACCGACATGGCCGAGGCGCTTGGCAAGGCGGAAGTGATCGTCGCCAAGCAGCGCCACGGGCCGACGGGATCCGCCCGGCTCGGCTTCCAGGCGGAATTCACCCGCTTTACCGATCTGGCCGACGAGGACCATCTGCCCGATCGGTACGAATAGAGCGCAGGCAGGTTTTATGGCAAAGACATATCCCTCGCCGCCGCACTCAAACGGGCGGCTGACCATCGATCTTTCGGCCATCGTCGCCAACTGGCAGAAATTGCGCGGCAAGGCCGCACACAAGCAATGCGCCGCCGTGGTCAAGGCAGATGCCTACGGGCTCGGCACCCAGCCGGTGGCAAAAGCGCTCTATGGTGCCGGCTGCCGGGACTTCTTTACCGCCACCATCGGCGAAGGCGTGCTGGTGCGCCAGGTCGCGCCAAAGGCCAGGGTCTACATCTTCAACGGCTACAATGTGAAGGCGGAGGCCGAATACCGAAGTCACGGCCTCACCCCGGTGATCAACTCGCCGCGCGGCATCACCAACTGGACGCTGAAGCGGCGCCAGGACCGGCGCCCTGCCCTGCACATCGACACCGGCATGAACCGGCTCGGACTCGGGGAAGATGAACTTGCCTGGCTCCTCGCTTCACCCGAGATAATGAAGAAGCTGAACCCGGAACTGATCGTCAGCCATTTTGCCTGTGCCGACGAGCCCGGCCATCCGCTCAATGCACACCAGATTGCAGCCTTCTCTGCCGCTAGGGCGCATTTTCCCGATGCGCGGGCTTCACTTGCCAATTCCGCCGGGGTGTTCCTCGGCAGGAAGGCGCATTTCGACCTGCTGAGACCGGGCATCTCGCTTTATGGCGGCGATGCGGTCAACGATGTCAGAAACCCGATGAAGCCGGTGGTGCGGCTCGAGGGCCGCATCATCCAGATGAAGCGGGCCAAGCGCGGCGAAAGCGTCGGCTACGGTGCGGCGGCCGTGCTGAAACGCGACACGGAAATCGCCGTCATCGGCATCGGTTACGCGGACGGGCTGCACCGGCAGGCTTCGGGTGCGGGAACCGCGCTGCGCAACCACAAGATCGGCTCGGGGGGCTGCGCGATGATCGGGCGCTATCGGGTGCCGATCCTCGGGCGGATCTCCATGGACCTGACGGCACTCGACGTTACCGATGTTCCGGAGCGCATCCTCGCCAAAACCGAATGGGTCGATCTCATCAACAGCCGGCTTCGCGTCGATGAGCTTGCCGCAAGCGCCGGCACGATCGGCTATGAACTGCTGACCAGTCTCGGCCAGCGCTACGAGCGCATCTACGTCAAATGACAGGGTGACAAATCCCGCCTTTCGCCGCGCCGCATGGCGTGGCAGTCTGGCAGGCCTCTGCATCCGATAAACAGGACCTGCCGCCTTTTCATGCCCCTTTCCAATGACAGAACTCGCATCGGCGTGGTTTTCGGCGGACGCTCCGCCGAGCACGATGTTTCCGTACTGTCGGCCACCAATGTGATGGCCGCGCTCGATCCGGCAAAATACGATGCCGTTCCCATTTTCATCACCCGTGAAGGCAAGTGGCTGCTGAGCGGCTATGCCAATGGCGTGCTCGAACAGCCGGTCTCCGGTACGGAAGTCTGCCTGATGCCCGGCGGTGAAGGGCGCATGATCGCGCTGGAAGGGGACGGCAGGGCGCGGGAACTGGGAAAGCTCGACATCCTGTTTCCCGTACTGCACGGATTGCCGGGCGAGGACGGTTCGGTGCAGGGTCTCACCGAGACCGCCTGCATGCCGCTTGCCGGCTGCGGCATTGCGGGCTCGGCAACGGCACTCGACAAGGACATCGCCAAGCGGTTGCTCAACGAGGCAGGCATTCCGGCAGCCCGGTCGGTCACCATCCGGCGGGATGATGTCCCGGCATTCGATGTATTGGAAAAAGCGCTCGGGCTTCCGGTGTTCGTCAAGCCCGCCCGGCAGGGTTCATCCGTCGGCGTGAGCAAGGTCACCGGCAAAGCCGGTTATGCGGCAGCGCTTGAAGAAGGCTTCAAATACGACCGCGTGCTGCTGGCGGAGGAATTCATCAAGGGCCGCGAGATCGAATGCGCCGTCATCGAGGCGCCGGACGGCAGCCTGTTCGTTTCCAGGCCCGGCGAGATCGTGCCGGCGGAAAGCCACGGCTTCTACAGCTACGACGCCAAATACATCGATGCGGACGGCGCACTGCTGAAGGTTCCTGCCGAACTGCCGGAGGCGGTTGAAACCGCCATCCGCGAGACGGCGGCGAAGGCCTTTCGCGCGGTTGGCTGCGATGCCATGGCGCGGGTCGATTTCTTCCTGCGCGAAGACATGAGCTTTCTCGTCAACGAGCTCAACACCATTCCCGGCTTCACCGACATCAGCATGTATTCCAAGGTGATGGCGGCAAGCGGTGTCAGCTATGCCGAAATCATCGACCGGCTGGTGGCGCACGGACTTGCCAGGGCCGGACGCCTGTAAGCATCAGCCTTGCCTGCGGCGTGTAAGCCAAAGCATGCAGATCAGGATGCATCCGGCAGCGAGAAACGTGTACTGCATGCCGTCTGCCACATCTTCCGGAGCAATGTGATGCAGTCGGTCCGTTGCGCTGCGGGAAGCGAATATGGCCGACACAAGCAATGCACCCAGCATGAGACCGAGGTTGCGCGAGAAACCGAGCATGCCCGAGACGGTTCCCCTCCTTTGCTCCGGAATGCCTGCCATCACCGCCGTATTGTTCGCCGCCTGAAACAGTTGATAGCCGGGTGTCAGAACGGCGATTGCGGCCAGGTAGCCTGCCACGCCGAAGCTGTGCGGCAACCAGGCAAGCGCAAAGGCCCCGGCAACCATGGCGGCAAGCCCGAGTGTGCTGACTTGCCGGGCGCTCCATTGGTCGACCAGCCTCCCCGACGGAACCCCGCTGACCATCGAAATGATCGGACCCACGGACATCACAAAGCCGACCGCCGCCGGACCAAGCCCCAGGGTGATGCCGAGGAAGAAGGGGCCTATAACCAGCGTTGCCATCATCACGGCTGCAACGCACAGATTTGCCGCCAGCCTCGGCAAAAGCCCCCCATGGCGAAGGAAGGCAAAGTCCAGCTTTGCAAGGCTTACGGGGTTTGTGCCTGACCGCAGGAAGCCTGTTGCAAGCACGAAGGCCAGCAATGCCAGGGGCGCCAGAACAAGAAACACGCTGCGCCAGCCTGCCAGCGAGATCAGAACGCCGCCCAGCGATGGCCCGGCGGCGGTACCGATTGCCGACATCGTACCCAGAAGGCCCATTGCCGTCCCGGCGCGCTTGGCGCCCACGGTTTCGCGCACGAGTGCAATCGTGATCGTCATGAGAAACGAGGCGCCGATCCCCTGAACCACCCGGGCCGCAACAAGCAATCCCAGGTTCGGCGCAAAGCCGCAGGCCAGGGAGGCGGCTGAAAAGAGCAGCAGGCCGAAGAGAAGCATCGGCCTGAGACCGAATCTGTCGCCAAGATGGCCAACCGCGATTGCCATCACCGTAAGCGAAAGAAGGTATGCCGTGACAACCCACTGCACGGCGGCAACCGGTTGCGACATGTCGAGCGCAATCGCCGGCAGGGCAATGTTGGCAATGCTGGTGCCCATGGATGCCAGAAGCATGGAAAGTGCGAGAGCAGAGAGCGCGCCCATGGCGTTGTTTTCCTTGTAAATGTCCAACTTCGATTGTAGCGTACAACTTCAAGTAAACTTGAGGTCAAGCATGAAGTTGCTGGATATCGCAGAGGTGTCGGAGAAAGCCGGCCTGCCGCCCTCTACGCTGCGCTACTACGACGAGATCGGATTGATCACGCCTGCCGGGCGCAAGGGGTTGCGGCGCCAGTTCACACCCGACGCGGTGCTGCAGCTTGCCCTGATTGAAATGGGCAAGATGGCCGGATTTTCGCTGGACGAGATTGCAGGCATGTTCGGCAGCGATGCGAAGGGCGATGTTCCAAGGGAACCGCTGCGCCGCAAGGCAGACGAGCTGGACCGGCAGATCCGCCGGATGAAGACGCTGCGCGATCTGCTGCGCCATGTGGCGGAGTGCCCGGCACCTTCGCACATGGAATGCCCGACTTTCCGCCGGCTCGTCGAACTGGACGCCCGCCACGGCCGCACGGCGAGAAGCCGAAACTAGCGTTTGCCTGTCCTGCAACAATTGCCACCCCCGTCTTGCAAAACGGCAGGCACTTGCATAGAACGTAACATGAACATTATGCCGACGGCGGCGGGGAAGCATGGCCAAATCGAAAACCCAGTTCGTCTGCCAGTCCTGCGGCAGCGTTTCACCGCGCTGGTCGGGGCGGTGTGATAGCTGCGGGGAATGGAACACGCTGGTCGAGGAGCGCGGGGAATCGGGCGTGGGGGCGGCGCCCGCCGCGCGCAGAATGGAGACGGGCCATGCCGTCGAACTGGTGGCGCTGGCCGGCGATGCCCAGGAAGCGCCGCGCATTGCCTCCGGCATTGCCGAACTCGACCGGGTGACGGGCGGTGGCTTCGTGCCCGGTTCGGCGCTGCTGGTGGGCGGTGATCCTGGCATCGGCAAGTCGACCTTGCTGACCCAGGCGGCCGCCGCGCTCGCCAGGGGCGGCCACTCGGTGGTCTATGTTTCCGGCGAGGAGGCGGTGGCGCAGGTGCGCCTCAGGGCGAAACGGCTTGCCGCCGTCGAGGAGAATATCGGCCTTGCAGCGGAAACCAGCGTCGAGAACATTCTTGCCACGCTGAAGGCGGGCGAACCCCCTGCCCTGCTGATCATCGATTCGATCCAGACGCTGTGGACCGATACGGTCGAATCGGCACCCGGTTCCGTTACTCAGGTGCGTGCTTCAGCGCAGGCGCTGATCCGTTATGCCAAGCGGCACGGCACCATCCTCGTTCTGGTCGGCCATGTCACCAAGGACGGCCAGATCGCCGGGCCTCGCGTGGTCGAGCACATGGTCGATGCAGTGCTCTATTTCGAGGGCGAAGGCGGACATCATTTCCGCATTCTGAGAACGGTGAAGAACCGCTTCGGCCCGACCGACGAGATCGGCGTGTTCGAAATGTCCGATGGCGGGCTGAAGGAGGTCGAAAATCCGTCCGAGCTTTTCCTCGGCGAGCGCAACGCCAATGCGCCGGGGGCGGCCGTCTTCGCCGGCATGGAGGGAACGCGCCCGGTGCTGGTGGAAATCCAGGCGCTGGTCGCCCCTTCCTCGCTTGCAACGCCCAGGCGCGCCGTCGTCGGCTGGGACTCTTCGCGGCTTGCCATGGTGCTGGCTGTGCTGGAGGCCCATTGCGGCGTGCGGCTCGGCCAGCATGACGTCTATCTCAACGTTGCCGGCGGCTACCGTATCATGGAGCCTGCGGCCGATCTCGCCGTCTCGGCGGCACTGATCTCCTCGCTTGCGGGTGTTCCGCTCCCCGTCCAGAGCGTCTATTTCGGCGAAATCAGCCTTTCGGGAGCAACGAGGCCGGTTTCCCACGCCCCGGCCCGGCTGAAGGAAGCCGAAAAACTCGGTTTCGGCCGGGCGATCCTGCCGGCGGGCAGCATGGCGCGAAACAACGGCAAGACAAAAGCCGCAGCGCCAAGCGGGCTGGAACTGGTGGAAATCAGCGAACTGGCCGATCTGGCAGGCCGTATTCTCGCCAGGGCAAGTCCAACGCCGGAAGCTGGAGTGTGAATACCCGCCGGCGGACGGTTTGCATTGCTGCCCGGGGTACGGCCAATGGCTGGAAAACCACATATCCAAAGCCCATTTACCCAATCTGTTATTGGCGATTGATTTTTCGCCTGCAACGCGGCATTAGTCGCGCTGACGGACCACTGCCTTTTGCCGCCGGGAACCGGCTATGGACAGGGTGCGGCGCCAGTGTCGAATGGCCTGCATCGCGTGACTTGGGTCCTGAGGGAATGCAATGATTACTCTGTTTGACGGTGTGCTGATCGGATTGATGCTGGTCTCCGGCCTGCTCGCCATGATCCGCGGCTTTTCGCGCGAAGTGCTTTCGGTCGCCTCCTGGGTGGTTGCAGCCCTTGCAGCACTGTATTTCTACAAGTCGCTTTCACCCTTCGCCTACAACTACACCAAGTCGATTTCCGACAGCCAGACGGTCGCCGACATCGCCGCCGCCGCCGGCATCTTCATCATCGCGCTGATCGTCGTCAGCGTCATCACGATGAAAATCGCCGACTTCATCGTCGACTCCAAGATCGGCCCGCTTGACCGCACGCTCGGCTTTGTCTTCGGCGCGGTGCGCGGCGCGCTGCTGGTGGTCGTCGGCCTGTTGTTCTTCAACTGGCTGGTGCCGGAAAACCAGCCCGGATGGGTTGCCAATGCCAAGTCCAAGCCGATGCTCGAATCGATCGGCGAAGGGCTGGTGGAACTTCTGCCGGACGATCCGGAAAAATCGATCATCGACCGCCTGAAGCCGCAGGACGGCGCTGGCGAAGAAGAAGAAACCAACAGCTGATCCGCCAGCTTGCGGATCGGACTGAAACCGCAAAACAAAGACAGGACAGCCATGGCTTTCGCTTCCAACTCCCCACTGGAAGATGGCGACACGCTTCACGAGGAATGCGGTGTCTTCGGCATTTTCGGCCACCAGGACGCCGCAGCACTGACGACACTGGGCCTGCACTCGCTGCAGCATCGCGGCCAGGAAGCCGCCGGCATCGTCAGCTATGACGGCAAGCAGTTCTTCGCCGAGCGCCATCGCGGCCTGATCGGCGATGCCTTCACCAAGCCCGACGTGCTGGAGCGGCTCAAGGGCTCGCGCGCCATCGGCCACAACCGCTACTCGACCACCGGCGGCGACGAGATGCGCAACGTCCAGCCCTTCTTCGCCGAATTCGCCGGTGGCGGCTTTGCCGTCGCCCACAACGGCAACCTGACCAATGCGCTGACGCTGCGGCGGCAATTGCAGCGCGACGGCGCGATCTTCCATTCCACCTCCGACACCGAGGTGATCCTGCATCTGATCGCCATGGGCAAGTCGGCGAGTTTCGAGGAAAAGCTCACCGATGCGATCCGCCAGCTCGAAGGGGCGTTCTCGCTGGTCGGCATCACCAACAAGAAGCTGATCGGCTGCCGCGACCCGCTCGGCGTGCGCCCGCTGGTGCTGGGCGATCTCGACGGCGCCTATATTCTGGCCTCGGAGACCTGCGCGCTCGACATCATCGGCGCGCGCTATGTGCGCGACATCGATCCGGGCGAACTGGTCATCATCACCGACAAGGGGGTGACCTCGACCTATCCGTTCGAGAAGACCGGCAACCGCTTCTGCATCTTCGAATATGTCTATTTCGCCCGGCCCGACTCGACCATGGCCGGCCGCAATGTCTACGACGTGCGCAAGCAGATCGGCGTTGAACTGGCAAAAGAGGCGCCGGCGGATGCCGATTTCGTCGTGCCGGTGCCCGATTCCGGCGTGCCGGCTGCAATCGGCTTCGCGCAAGGCGCGGGCCTGCCGTTCGAACTCGGCATCATCCGCAACCATTATGTCGGCCGCACCTTCATCCAGCCGACCGATGCCATCCGCCACATGGGCGTCAAGCTGAAGCACAATGCCAACCAGCGCATGATCGAGGGCAAGCGCATCATCCTGGTGGACGATTCCATCGTGCGCGGCACGACCTCGAAGAAGATCGTGCAGATGGTGCGCGAGGCGGGCGCCTCCGAAGTGCATATGCGCATCGCCAGCCCGCCGACGGCCTCGCCCTGCTATTACGGCGTCGATACGCCGGAGCGCCAGAAGCTGCTTGCCTCACGCATGAACGTGGAGGAAATGGCAGAGTTCATCCGGGTCGATTCCCTTGCCTTCATCTCGCTCGACGGGCTTTACCGGGCAGCCGGCGAAGCAAAGCGCAACAACGATGCGCCACAGTTCTGCGATGCCTGCTTCTCGCGGGAATATCCCACCGACCTGACAGACCCCAATCTCGGCGATGGCAAGGCCTCCAACATCTCCCTGCTGGCAGAACGCCAGGGACGCTGAGCAGGCAGCCGCAAGCAACAGGAACACGGACCGATCATGAAACGGCTGGAAGGCAGGATTGCGCTCGTCACCGGCGCCTCGCGCGGCATCGGCTATTTTACCTCGCTGGCGCTTGCCCGCGAAGGGGCGCATGTGATTGCGCTGGCGCGCACGGTCGGCGGGCTGGAGGAGCTTGATGATGCAATCGTCGAAGCAGGCGGTTCTGCAACCCTCGTTCCCCTCGACATCACCGACTACGACGCCCTCGACCGACTCGGCGCCAGCATCGACGAGCGCTGGGGCAAGCTCGACATCTTCATTGCCAATGCAGGCATCCTTGGCGGACTTTCGCCGATCGGCCATTACGAGCCGAAGACCTTCGAAAACGTGATCGCCGCAAACCTCACCGCCAACTGGCGGCTGATCCGCTCTCTCGATCCGTTGCTGAAAGCATCGGATGCCGGCCGCGCCCTGCTGGTCTCTTCGGGTGCCGCACGTACCTTCAAACCCTTCTGGGGCGCCTATTCGATCTCCAAGGCGGGGCTCGAAGCGCTCGGCGGAACCTGGGCTGCCGAAAGCGCCAGCACCAACCTGAAAGTCAACATGGTCAGCCCCGGGCCGACCCGTACAGGAATGCGCGCCCAGGCGATGCCGGGCGAGAAGCCGGAAACCCTGCCGCATCCTTCCGAGGTGGCGGAGACTTTCCTGAAACTCGTCCTGCCTGAAAACACCGTCAATGGCGGCCTGTACGGCCACACGAGCCGGGGCTGGCTGTAAGCTCTTCCCTTCCCACCCTTTCCCTGCCAAACTCTTTTCCGGAGGAGTGAACGCGCGAAGGAGGCGTGCGTGGGAGAGACGGATTTTTCATCCTGCTTTGCGGGACAGACCCTGTTCGATGCGCTGGTTGGAGCAAGCCGGCGCTACCGTTCCAGCGAGCCGCAACTGGAAGACGCAGTCGGGCAGAAATTTTCCTATGGCCGGGTGCTGCTGGGTTCGCGACTGCTCGCAAAAAGATTCGAGAAAGTCACGCAACCCGGTGAAATCGTTGCGGTATTGCTGCCCAATGCCAATGCGGTGGTGAGCACCTTCTTCGCCCTGCAATCGGCGGGCCGCATTCCTGCCATGCTCAACTATACGGCGGGGCCTGCCATCGTGGTGTCAGCCTGCCGGACGGTGAAGGCGCGGCTGGTGATCGCCTCGCGCACCTTCATCGAGAAGGCCGAACTCCACACCCTGCAGAAGGCGCTGGAGGATGCCGGCCTCGAATTCTTCTGGCTGGAGGACCTGATTACCAGCGTCGGCATTTTCGAGAAGGCGGCTGCCGCCCTTTTCGCCCGCCGCGCCGTGGCGAGGCCGAAGCCGGCATCGCCTGCCCTGGTGCTGTTCACCTCGGGCTCCGAAGGCCATCCCAAAGCAGTGCTGCTGTCGCATGAGAACATCCTGTCGAACTGCGCCCAGATTGCCGAACGCATCGATTTCGGACCGAAGGACAAGCTGTTCAACGTGCTGCCGGTCTTCCACTCCTTCGGCATTACCGGCGGCATGATCCTGCCGATGATGTATGGGGTAAAACTCTTCCTCTACCCCTCGCCGCTGCACATGAAGATCATTCCCCAGGCAGTGGCAAAATCGAAGCCGACCATCCTGTTCGGCACCGACACGTTTCTGACCGGCTATGCGCGGGCGGCAAAGGACAGCGATTTCGCCTCGCTGCGACTGGTGGTGGCCGGCGCCGAGGCGGTGAAAGAGGAAACCCGCAAGACCTGGGCCGAGCGGTTCGACACGCTGGTGCTCGAGGGGTTCGGCATGACGGAGGCCGCCCCCGTCGTTGCCGTCAACACGCCGGAGGAAAACCGGCCTGGTTCTGTCGGCAAGCTGTTGCCCGGCATCGAAGTCCGACTCGAGCCGGTCGAGGGGATCAATGCCGGCGGCAGGCTGTGGCTCAGAGGCCCCAATGTCATGCTCGGCTACATGACCCATGACCGGCCGGGCGAATTGCAGCCCCCCGAGGGCGGCTGGCATGATTCCGGCGACATCGTCGATATTGACGACGAAGGATATGTGACGATCCGCGGCCGCGCCAAGCGCTTTGCCAAGGTCGCCGGCGAGATGGTGCCGCTCGGCGCCATCGAGATGATGGCAGGCAGATTGTGGCCGGAGGCAAACCACGCCGCCGTTACCCTGCCCGACAAGCGGCGCGGCGAGAAGATCGTGCTGGTCACCACCTGGCCACAAGCCGCCAAGGAACCGCTGATCGAAACGGTCAAGGAACTGGGCTATCCTGAACTGATGGTGCCGAACCTGATCGTGAAGGTCGCTGAAATCCCCGTTCTGGGCAGCGGCAAGACGGACTACGTCACCACCCAGGAACTGGCCGGCCAGCACTCGAAGTGAGTGCTTTCGACGTATTGCCGGCTTCCACTCGGTCTGGAGCAGTGGTCTCCTGACACCATCCTGTCAGCAGGATTACGCCAGAAACCCGAATAGTGTCTTTTTTCATTGCTTACTATTGATATATATCGACCCGATATATATCTGCCCTGTGCCCCCCAGAGCCGCTGCCGAAGCTGCAGCGCGCCCGATCAGAACTGCATCAGGAAGCGATCTTGAACGCGACAACCCTCATCCTGGCGATCCTGAACTTTCAGGATGCGAGCGGCTATGAAATCCGCAAGCTGGCCACCGACGGCCCGTACAGCTATTTCGTCGATATCGGCTATGGCTCGATCTATCCGACGCTGGCAAAGCTCGAGGCTCAAAAGCTGGTGACGAGCCGTGCCGAGCAGAGCCAGGGCAAGCCCGAACGCAAGGTCTATTCGATTACCGAGACCGGCCGCGCCGAATTCATTCGTTCGATGATGGAGCCGCCGGCCAAGGATGTCTTCAAGTCGGAATTCCTGCTGGTGGCGATGGCGGCGGACTTTGCGACCCCGGCAAGCGTCGAGAAAGCGATCGAGGAGCGTATCGAGACCGTCGAGGCGAAGCTCGCCGTGATCCGGCAACACCTTACCGATTGCGATCATCCGGGAAGCTGCTGGGTGGCACACTATGGCGAACACGTTTACCGCAGCAGCCTTGAATACCTCATTGCCAACAAGCAACGGCTGATCGAGATCGCCGGCGATGCCCTGCCGGGCGCGCTGGCCGCAGAATAGACCGAATTTCGGGCCCGGTTACGAGCCCACGCAAGGAAGCAGAATCATGGCCTTCAAACTCAAGGGCTCCCATATCCTCGCTGTCGCACTGGCCGGCGGCCTCGGCCTGTGGATGATGGCGGGCGACGTCAAGATCGGCGGGCAGTCGGACAGTGGCGAAAACGCCGCGCCGATCGCCGAGCGCGAAGCCGAGCGCAGTGCGGAAATTTTCAAGGTGCGCCACGTGCCGCTGAAGGCCGAAGAGCGCCAGCAGATCGTGCTGGTACGCGGCAGAACCCGCGCCGATGCGGTTGTGACGGTTCGCGCAGAGACTGCCGGCGTGCTGGAGAAGCGGCTGGTGTCGAAAGGCCAGCAGGTTGAAAAAGGCGACCTCGTCTGCGTCATCGAGCGCGGCGCGCGCGAGGCAAACCTTGCCCAGGCGAAGGCGCAACTGGCGCAGGCGGAGACCGAATACAACGCCAACTCGACACTGAAGAAAAAGGGCTTTGCCTCGAACAACCGTCTTACCGCGCTGAAAGCCTCGCTCGATGCGGCAAAGGCCGCCGTCGCTTCCGCCGAACTGGAACTTCAGCGCACGGAAGTGAAGGCGAATGCCGCAGGCATCGTGCAGGACCCGATCGCCGAGGAAGGCGACATGCTGTCGACCGGCGGCACCTGCGTGACGCTGATCGACAACGACCCGATGCTGTTTACCGGCCAGGTGTCCGAGCGCGATATCGGCAGGATCGAAACCGGCATGAAAGCCGAGGTCAAACTGATTACCGGCGATACGGCAACCGGCGTGATCCGGTACATCGCACCGTCTGCCGATGCCCAGACACGCACCTTCGCGGTTGAGATCGAATTCGCACCCGGCTCCGGCGTGCGCGACGGCATGACCGCCGAAGCGCGCATTTCGCTCGATGCCGGCAAGGCTTTCCGCGTCGCACCTTCCTGGGTAACGCTGGACGATGGCGGCGCCATCGGCATTCGCACCGTCCAGCAGGACGGAACGGTTGCCTTCGTGCCCGTGACCATCGTCTCGCAGGAAAAGGACGGTTTCTGGATTACCGGACCGGAAGAAGGCGACCGTGTAATCACGCTCGGCCAGGAATATGTCGTGCCGGGCGAGCCGGTGGAAACGGCGATTGACGAACGCTATGCCGATCAACTGGCGGCAGCCGGCGCATTGCAGAAATCGGGGACCGCACAATGACCGGAGCGCTCGAAACCGTTCTTTCGAGGCCGAAGACCGTTATCACCATGATGATCGTCATGGTGGTCGCGGGCATCCTCTCCTACATCTCGATCCCCAAGGAAGCCAATCCCGACATCGATGTTCCGGTCTACTATGTGTCGATCGGCCAGCGCGGCGTTTCGCCGGAAGATGCGGAGCGATTGCTGGTCAAGCCGATGGAGACCGAGCTTCGAGGCCTTGACGGGCTGAAGGAGATCACCGGCATTGCCTCCGAAGGCCATGCCGGCATCGTGCTCGAATTCGAGATCGGCACCGACAAGGACAAGGTGCTGGCCGATATCCGCGACAAGGTGGACCTGGCCAAGGCAAACCTGCCCGAGGAAGCCGACGAACCGGCGATCTTCGAGACCAATTTCGCCCTGCAGCCGACGATCATCGTTACCCTTTCGGGCGATGTTCCCGAGCGTACGCTGTACAATCTCGCCCGTCAGCTTCAGGACGAGATCGAGGCGATTGCCACGGTTCGCGAAGCAAAGCTCAAGGGTGCGCGCGTCGAGCAGCTTGAAGTGGTGCTCGACCTCCTGAAGCTCGAATCCTACGACATCACCCAGGAGGAACTGCTCAACGCGTTGGCGCAATACAACCAGCTCGTTCCCGCCGGCTTCATCGACGACGGGGCGGCACGCTTCAACGTCAAGCTTCCGGGCCTGGTCGAAACGGCGCAGGACGTCTATTCGATCCCGATCAAGCAGAACGGCGAGGGCGTGGTGACGCTCGGCGAGGTCGCCGATATCCGCCGCAACTTCAAGGATGCCTCGACCTATACCCGCGTCAACGGCCAGCCGGCCATGTCGCTCGAGGTCGTCAAGCGCATCGGCACCAACATCATCGACAACAATACCAACGTTCGCGATGTGGTGGGGGAATTCACGAAGAACTGGCCGCAGACGATCAAGGTCAACTACATGATCGACCAGTCGAGCTTCATCTATGAGGTTCTGGGTTCGCTGCAGTCCTCGATCCTGACGGCGATTTCGCTGGTGATGATCGTGGTTATCGGCTCGCTGGGGCTCAGATCCGGCCTGCTGGTGGGTCTCGCCATTCCCACCTCCTTCATGGTCGGCTTTCTCATCCTCGCCTTCCTCGGCATGACGGTGAACATGATGGTGATGTTCGGCCTCGTGCTGACCGTCGGCATGCTGGTCGATGGCGCCATCGTGATGATCGAATATGCCGACCGCAAGATGGCCGAGGGCCTGCCGCCGGACGAGGCCTACAACCGGGCCGCCAAGCTGATGTTCTGGCCGATCGTCTCCTCCACGGCAACGACGCTCGCAGCCTTCCTGCCGCTGCTGCTGTGGCCCGGCGTTTCGGGCGAATTCATGAGCTATCTGCCGGTGATGGTGATCATCGTTCTGACCGCCTCGCTGCTGACGGCACTGGTTTTCGTGCCGACAACGGGCCGTGTCTTCGCCCATTTCGGCGAGGGCGTGAACCGGCTGCTTGGCCGCCAGCGCAACGATCGCGCGACAACCGCCGGCAAGATGCTGTCCGCCCAGGCCGAACTCGACCCAGGCAAGCTGCGCGGCGCGATGGGCGTCTATGTGCGCACGCTTGACGACCTGTCGAGCACCCTGTGGGGCAATCTCGTGGTCATTGCCACGGTAATCGCGCTTACAGTGGGCACCTTCATCAGCTTCGGCGCCAACTCGAAAGGCGTCGAGTTCTTCGTCGACGAGGAACCGGACATCGCCACGGTTTTCGTTCAGGCGCGGGGCAATCTTTCCGGCCAGGACATCCGCGACATCGGTATCGAGGTCGAGCGTGAAGTGCTGCAGGTTGCCGGCATCGACAACGTCGTGCTGACAGCAACCGCCCCCGGCGGTGGCGGTGGTGGCGGCGGGATCGATCTTGCCGCACCGCAGGACATGCCTGCCGACGTTCTGATCGTCATGCAGATCGAACTCGCCGACTATTCCGAACGGCGCAAGGCGTCGGAAATCTTCGAGGAAATCCGCCAGCGCACCGCCGATATCGGCGGCATCAAGGTGGAAATCCGCAAGCTTGAGGGCGGGCCGCCCACCGGCAAGGACGTTCGGCTGCAACTGACATCGAACAATTATGACCTGCTGACCGAGCAGGTCGGCCGGGTTCGCGCCTTCTTCGACGGCCAGCAGGACCTGCAGGATGTCGAGGACAGCCGTCCCCTGCCCGGCATCGAATGGGAAATCGCCGTCGATCGCGAGGAAGCAGGCCGCTACAATGCCGGCATTGCGGCTGTCGGTTCCATGGTGCAGCTCGTCACCAATGGCGTCGAGATCGGCAAGTACCGGCCGGACGATTCCGAAGACGAAGTCGACATCATCGTTCGCCTGCCGGAAGAAGAACGCTCGCTCGACAAACTGTCGGAGCTGAGGCTGCGCACGCCCAACGGCCAGGTGCCGATCTCGAACTTCATCGACATGCGGCCCCAGCACAAGGTTTCCTCGATCACCCGGCGTGACGGTTTCTACGCCATGGATGTGAAGGCGAACCTGCAAAAGGGCGCGCAGTTCGAGGGCCGCGACATGGTGGCCGACGACAAGGTCAAGCAGATCCAGACCTGGCTCGACGGCCAGGAATGGCCTGAAGATTTGCGCTTCCGCTTCCGCGGCGCCGATGAGGACCAGAAGGAGGCCGGCCAGTTCCTCGTCTATGCGGCAGGGGGCGCGCTCTTCCTGATGTTCATCATTCTGGTGACCCAGTTCAACTCGTTCTACCAGACCTTCCTGACGCTCTCGACGGTCATCCTCGCCATTGTCGGCGTCTTGATCGGCATGCTGATCACCGGCCAGAAATTCTCGATTATCATGACAGGGACCGGCGTGGTGGCGCTGGCCGGCATCGTGGTCAACAACGCCATCGTGCTGATCGACACCTACAACCGGCTGCGGTCGGAAGGCGTCGATGTGCATCAGGCGGTGCTGAAGACCTCCGCACAGCGTTTCCGGCCGATCTTCCTGACGACGTTCACGACCATCCTCGGCCTCATTCCGATGGCGCTGACGGTCAACTTCGACTACATCAACCAGGTGATCACCTACGGTTCGATCACCTCGATCTGGTGGGTGCAGTTGTCGACCGCCGTCATTTCGGGGCTGGCCTTCTCGACCATTCTGACGCTGGTGGTAATTCCGGTGATGCTGTCGCTGCCGGCAAACATCGCTGAAAAATTCGGCCGCCGCCGCAGGGTTGCCACCAGCGGCGAAGCGCCGATGGAAGCAGCCAATGACGAGCCAGCGGGCAAGGCCACGAAGGCGCGTGCAAAGGGTGGCGATGCGGCCGCGTTCAAGGACGCCGCCGAATAGGGCCTGTTACTTCGGCGCTGCCCTGCCCTGTTTTTGCCTGGCGGGTTTTGTCGCCGCGGGCCTGGCCGCGCCAGCCTTTTTCGGGGCAGTACCAGGCGCTGCAGCAGCCGGCTTGACCCGGCCTTCGCTGCGCTTCCTGCGCGCCACGTCCTCGTCCCTGCGGTGCTGGGCCTCCAGCTTGTAGTAGTAGTTGTGGAAGAAGGGCAGCGCGGCGAGATAGGCGATCGCGCACAGCGCCAGCACCTGCCAGGGATAGCTCAGCAGCAGGGCGACGAAGATCACCGCGGCAAGGATCATCGGCATGGCGATGCTGCGCGGAATGCGCTTGCCGAGCGTCTTGCCGGAATAGGTCGGCAGGCTCGAGACCATGAGCAGGCCGATGGCCATAACGTAGCCGCTTACCAGTACGTCGAGAAACAGGGTTTCGCGCAGGCCGAGCAGTACCAGATAGATCGGCAGCAGTACCACCATGGCGCCGGCAGGCGCGGGAACGCCGACAAAGAAATCCTGCTGGAAGTCGGGCCGGTTAGGCGTGTCGAGCTGGACGTTGAAGCGGGCAAGCCTGAGGCAGGCGCACATGGCATAGACCAGCGCCGAGATCCAGCCGAAGGGACGCAGTTCGTCGAGCAGGGTGAAATACAGCACCATGGCGGGCGCGACGCCGAAATTGACGAAATCGGCAAGGCTGTCCATCTGGGCGCCGAACCGTGTGGTCGATTTCAGGAAGCGCGCCACGCGCCCGTCGATGCCGTCCAGAATGGCGGCGAGGATGATGGCGCCAAGCGCTAGTTGAATGCGGCCCTCTATGGCAAAGCGAATCGCCGTCAGCCCCGAACAGATGGCGAGCAGTGTCAGAATGTTGGGAAACAGGGTTCTGAGCGGAATGTCACGCAGCCGGGTGCCGTTTGCCGGCGCCCGCCCGGCGGGCGTATCGTCATCCGGCTCGAAGGGGGGAAAGGGCGCGGCCATTGTTCAGCTCTTTCGCACGACCGGATTGACCGAGTCCTTGTCGAAACGGGCAAGGATGGTCTCGCCACCGATTGCCGTCTGACCGAGGGCAACGGTGGCTGTGGCGCCTGCCGGACAATAGACGTCGAGGCGCGAACCGAATCGGATCAGGCCGAAGCGCTCGCCGGTGACGATCTCCTCGCCCTCACCGGCCCAGCACAGGATGCGGCGGGCGACAAGGCCGGCGATCTGGACGACGCCGACATCGCCATTGGCGGAAGCGATCACCAGCGAATTGCGCTCATTGTCCTGCGATGCCTTGTCGAGTTCGGCGTTGAGGAAGGCACCCTTGCGGTAGACAATGCGGCTTATCCGGCCGCGAACCGGCGCCCGGTTGATGTGGCAGTTGAAGACGTTCATGAAAACGGAAATGCGCAGCATGGGCTCGCTGCCGAGCTGCAGTTCCTCCGGCGGAACGACATTCGCCACATGGGAGATGCGGCCATCGGCGGGGCTGATGATGAAATCGTCATTGACCGGGGTGACGCGCGGCGGATCGCGGAAGAACCAGGCGCACCAGGCCGTCAGCAGCAGGCCGATCCAGAACAGCGGCCCCCACAACCAGCCGAGCACGACCGAGACGGCAAAGAAGATGGCAATGAACTTGTAGCCCTCGGGATGAATGGGCACGAGGGCATTCTTGATCGAATCGGAAACCGACATTCAGCACCGCGCGTTTTCGAGACAGGAGAGGCTCTAATAGCCGCCAAGGGGAGCGTGGTGCAAGCGAAAGGCTGCGAAATCGACGCGTCGGAGAGCGATCAGCGATCGTAGAACAGCGCTTCGGGCAGGCCGTAGCGGCCAAGCCATTCATACCAGGCAACATCAGTCGGCCCGATGATGCGGTCGACGACCTGGAAGCCGCTGCCCGAGCGGCGCAGCAGCACCATGATGACATCGCTCATGGCATCCATCGCCCAGTCTTGGGCAAAGCGGGTTCTGCTCCAGTCGAGCGCGCTGCCGTCAGGATTGCGCGGCTCGGCCTGAAGATAGGCCCAGTCGCCATCGGTGCGCAGAACGGATACCCGGAAAATCACCGTCTGGCCAATGTCGGCGGAAACCGGAACGCGGGCGGCATCCATGATGGCACGGCGCTCGGCACTGCCCTTCTGGGGCGTGTAATAGTGCGAGGCAACCCGTGTGACGGTCATTGTGGCCGCAGGAGCCCCCAGTTGCGCAGCCGGTGGCGGAGGCACCGGCCCTGCCCCGGACGGGCCTGCTCCCGCCAGCAGGGCCGACAGGGCAAAGAGGAGCCCCCCGATCGTGGCTTGCCGACGCATTCTGTTGTCACTCCCGGCCAAAGCCTTCATGACATCCCCACTGCGCGCGAAAACCACTATTTGACCCTCTTTGCCTGTCGTTGCGTCCCCACTTCCCACGGCAATATCCATAACCGAACTCCATGCTCGTTCCTTGATCAGGATCAATCGGTTCCCAAGGGTAAGAGTTTCAGCCTAACCGACCGTGAAACCGCGCTCCGACCCGTCCCTGCTGGTGGCACTGCTGAAACTCTTGTCGCGTTCGGGCCCTGTGGCGCCGCCTTCGCCCGCTGTCTTGCCACGCGAGATGATCCCCTGGCGGTCGCTTTCGCGCGCCTTGCGTAGCCGCTCCTCGGCCTCTGTCGCCTCGCGCTGGCGGTTCCACATCTCCGCGTAAAGCCCTTTCTTGCGCAGCAGCGCCTTGTGCGTGCCGCGCTCGGCGATTTCCCCGGCCTTCAGCACGATGATCTCGTCGGCGGAAATGACGGTCGAAAGCCGGTGGGCGATAACGAGCGTGGTGCGGTTTTTCGAAACCATGTCGAGTGCCGACTGGATTTCGCGCTCCGTCTGGGTATCGAGCGCGGACGTCGCCTCGTCGAGGATGAGAATGGGCGGCGCCTTGAGCAGGGTGCGCGCGATTGCCACGCGCTGCTTTTCGCCGCCCGACAGTTTCAGTCCGCGCTCGCCCACCTGGGTTTCGAAACCTTCCGGCAAGGCGCGAATGAACTCGCCGATCTGGGCCATGTCGGCGGCCTGCCTGACCTCGTCCTCGCCGGCATCGATGCGGCCATAGCGGATGTTGTAGGCGATGGTGTCGTTGAACAGCACCGTATCCTGCGGCACCATGCCGATGGCATGGCGCAGGGATTGCTGGGTTACGTCGCGCACATCCTGGCCGTCGATGGCAATGGCACCGCCGGTAACATCGTAGAAGCGGAACAGAAGGCGGGAGATGGTCGACTTGCCGGCACCTGACGGTCCGACGATCGCCACGGTCTTTCCGGCCGGCACTTCGAAGCTGACATTCTTCAGGATCGGCCGTTCGGCGTCATAGTGGAAGTGGACGCCGTCGAAGCGGATGCTGCCCTTGGCAACCTGCAGCGGTTCGGCTCCCGGCCTATCGGCGATCTCGCGTTCCTCGCCCAGCAGGCCGAACATCGCCTCGAGATCGGCAAAGCCCTGACGGATTTCGCGATAGAGAAAGCCGATGAAATTGAGCGGGATGGAAAGCTGCAACAGCAAGGCGTTGATGAGCACGAAATCGCCCAACGTCTGTTCGCCGCGCTGCACGGCGAGCGCCGACAGCACCATGCAGGCGCCCATGCCGATGCCGAGGATCACCGCCTGGCCGAAATTGAGCCAGGCAAGCGAAGTCCACACCCGGGTGGCCGCCTTCTCGTAACGGGCCATGGAGGCATCGAAGCGCCGTGCCTCCATCTCCTCGTTGCCGAAATACTTCACGGTCTCGAAATTGAGCAGCGAATCGACGGCCTTGGAATTGGCGTCCGTGTCGTTGTCGTTCATGTCGCGGCGGATGGAGATGCGCCAGTTGCTCGCGCGAACCGAGAACCAGACATAGGCCCACACCATGACCGAGATGATCGCGACGTAGAGCAGCCCGAACTCATACCAGATGACGGCTGCCATGAAGGCGAATTCGACAATGGTCGGGCCGCCATTGAGGATGGTGAAACGGACAATCGATTCGATGCCCTTGGTGCCGCGCTCGATCACCCGGGAAAGTCCGCCGGTGCGGCGCGCCAGATGATAGCGCAGGCTGAGCGCATGCATGTGGCGGAAGACCAGCGTCGCCAGACGGCGCACGGCATGCTGGCCGACGCTGGCAAAGGCCGCATCGCGCAGGTTGTTGAACGCCACCACCAGAACCCGGCCGACATTGTAGGCGATGACCAGCATGACCGGCGCGATGAGAAAGGCGGGCAGCCAGCCCGGCAGCACATCGCCGGCGTTGAGCGCATCGGTCGCCCATTTGTAGAAATACGGCACCAGAACGGTGATGATCTTGGCGACGACGAGCACCGCCATCGCGCCGGCAACGCGAAGTTTCAGGTCCGGCCGGTCCGCAGGCCACATATAGGGCCACAGATTGCGGATGGTCGAATAGGTCTCGCCGCTTTGGGCGCTTACAACCGGCTGCTGCGGGGTTTTCTGCCCCGCGCCGGCAGGCCGGTTACGCATGGGAGCGTTCATGAACGGGCTTTCTTGTTTCCTTCAGGCGCGGCAGATCCGGTTTCGTCTCCGGCCCGCAGCAATGAAGCAGCAGGCCCCTCATCGGAGGCGAGTTGCTGCAATGCGGAAACCAGTTCGTTCAGGCGCGCCCGGTTGAGCGTGTAGATCGACTTGGTTCCCTGCGCCTTCCATTCGACAATGCCGGCCGATTTGAGCATCTCCAGATGCTGTGAAACGGTCGATTGGGCAATCGGCATGCAACAGCAGAAATCACCGGCGCAGCAATGGTCCTGACCGGACAGCTTGCGGATGATCTCAAGCCGCGAAGGGTGGGAAAGGGCCTTGAAACCCTCCGCCATCAGATGCTCGGGATCTGCCCGGCGGCAGTTTCTGGGACGCGCCATGCCATTGTCGAAGGTCGTTGCGGTTGACGCCCTTTAATCGGTTTTTACCGATTTAGTCAAATCACTTTTGATGCTGCCGGCACATGGCCGGACCCTGCCGAAAAGAGATCAGCCGGAACCGGACTGGCCCGCATCGGCAGAGCCTTCGTCTTCGGGCACATCAAAGACCTGACCGGGGAAAATCAGGTTCGGGTTCCTGATCTGGTTGGTATTGGCCTCGAAGATCAGCGTATAGCGGCTGCCCTCGCCCAGCATGCGGCGCGAGATGCGCCACAAATTGTCGCCGCGGCGGATGATGACCGAGCGGCCCGTGGTGATGACGGCTTCTTCCGCCGGCTCCGCAGCAGCGGTTTGCACCGGTTCCGGCGTTTCCTCATTCTGCGCGGTCCCGGGTTCCTGCTGCTCAACCGTTTCGGCAACCGGCTTTTCGGCGACAACGGCCTGGGCAGGTTCAGGCGCCTTGGCGGGTTCCGGCGTTTCAACGGCCGCAGCCTGCGGCTCGGCTGGTTCCGGCTCGGTTGCGGCTACCTCAACCTGCTTCGGTGCTGCCTCGGCTACCTGTTGCGGCGGTTCCGGCTGATGATCGACGGCAACCTGGGCGCGGGAAGCGACGGCGGCGCCATCCTGACCGAGCATGTCGGCACGCAACTGGTGCCTGCCGGGTTCAAGCCCCTGTGCCAGTTCGAACAGGAAGGTGCCCTGCGGCGCAACGGCCGTCTCGCCCTTGAAGTCGCCATCGAGATATATGCGAACCGTGGTGCCCGGTTCGCCCTTGCCCGCGACGAACAGGCGATCCTTCTCCACGTCCACGGCCTGGACCAGGACCGGCGCCAGCGGTTTTACCGGTTCGGGTTCCTTCACCTGCGTTTCGGGCTCGCTGGCCGGCTCTTCGGTGGCTGCAACCTGCGCCGGTTCGTCTGCCTGTTTTTCCTCGGCGGACGCCACTTCCGCCACTTCCTGGGCCGCCGGCTCGCTGCCGGGACCTTGCAGAATGCGCGAGGCCGCACCATCGCGCGATATCATGGCAAGCACCTCACCGCCCTTGCCGTCTGACTGGGGAATGGAGACGATGCCGGTTTCCACAGAAAGCACCGGCTCGCCCGCCTCCGGCAGCGCACGGATCACCAGTTCGTGGTCGCCGGCGGGCAGCGGCTCATCGAAGACGATGGCGAAATCGCCGGAAGCGGCAGCCTTGCCGGTGGCAACGACCTTTCCGGCGGACAGAATTTCCACCCCACTGCCGGGAAGCGCGGAGCCCGCGACCACCACGGAGCCATCGGGTTCAACACGCAGAATGTCGAAGCGCGGGGTGCCTGGCGGATCCTGCACCACGGCGGCCGTTTCGCTGCCATCGGCGTCCTTCGGCAGGGCAGCAAGCTGCTGGGATTCCTGACTGCCGGAAGCCTGCTGCCCGGTCTGATCCGCGCCGCCTGGAACCGCCGGGGATTCCAGTTGGGCCGGCGACGACAGAAGGGTGGAAATCAGCGGTTCGCCGGCATCGTTCTTGACCAGTGTTCCCGCCCCTATCGCTGCCCCAGCGCCAACCGTAAGGGCTGCCGCCAGGCCGGTCTTGCCGGTGGTCAGCAGGGATGCGAGACCCGATTTGCCGAATAAAGTGAATGCCATTGCCTACCCCTGCCTCCTTCAGCGAAGCATGCTTCGCGCATGGGATTCGCCGGTCAATACCCGGCCCATAAAAGGATATATCCGATTGCCGGGACAAAATCACCATTCACCAAACGGAAGGCGTTTCAATTCTCCACCATCGGGGCTACAGCAAGGCATGCAACGAAACGGATCAAATCATGCCTGAAATCTCGTCCATTTGTGTCTACTGCGGTTCCCAGCCCGGCAACCATCCCGCCTTTCAGGAGGCTGCCCGGATTCTGGGAAAGACCATGGCGAAACGGAACATCCGCCTCGTCTATGGCGGCGGCGGCATGGGAATCATGGGCGAAATCTCCCGCGCCGTCACCGAGCATGGCGGCAGGGTTACGGGTGTCATTCCAAAATTCCTGATCTCCAAGGAACGCGGCACCATGGGCGCCGGCGATGACGACGAAGACGAGCTTGGCGAGGTCATCGTCACCCGCGACATGCATGAGCGCAAGACGAAGATGTTCGAACTGTCGCAGGCCTTCGTGGCGCTGCCGGGCGGCATCGGTACGCTGGAGGAAGTGGTCGAGATGCTGACTTGGGCGCAACTCGGCCGGCATAGCTATCCGGTGGTCTTCGCCAATGTGGAGGGATTCTGGGATCCGCTGATCGACCTGCTGTCGCATATGGCCGAATCGGGTTTCATCCACACCAGGGGCCGGCTGAAGCCGCTGGTCGTGCGCGATCCGGCGAAAATCGTCGAGGAAATCCTGCGCGCCTGAACTCCATCCCCGACGGCAGGCGGCCGCGCGATCAGGACGGCTTGCGCAGGGCCGACCAGGTGTAGATCACCAGTGCCGCCCAGATCATCGCGAAGGCCACCGCCTGCCAGAAGGAAAACGGCTCGCGAAAGACGAGAAGCCCGGTCAGGAAGATCAGGGTTGGCGCGATGTATTGCATCAGACCGATGGTGGAAAGCCGCAACCCCTTGACGCCGAAGGCATACAGGATGAGCGGCGCGGCGGTTACCGGCCCACAGCCCAGCAGCAGCGCCGTATAGCCGGCGCTTTCGAAGAAGGCTCCCTGACCCGACGCCTCGCGCCAGATGATGAAGGCAAGGGCAAACGGGGCAAGCAGCATCACCTCAACCAGAAAACCCTGGGAGGGGCCGACATCGACGGTCTTTCGCAGGAAGCCATAGGCGGCAAAGGAGATGGCGAGCGTCAGGCTGACCCATGGAAGGGAGCCGCCGCGCACCGTCAGCAGCACCACGGCGAGCGCAGCCAGCGCAAGCGCAATCAACTGCGCGCGGGTAAACCGCTCGCCGAGAAATGCAGCCCCCATGGCAACGGTGATCAGCGGGTTGATGTAATAACCGAGCGCTGCCTCGATCGTCCGCCCGACGGAAATCGCCCAGACATAGATGGTCCAGTTCGACGAGATGATGGTGGCGGTGATGAACAGGATTGCGAGCTTCTTCGGGCTTTTCAGCGTCGGCAGAACATCGCCGGTGCGCCCGATCAGCCACAAAACAACACCGGCGACGGGCAGCGACCAGAATGCCCGGTGGGCCATCACCTCGAAGGCGTCGATGTCCTCCAGAAGCTTCAGATAGAGCGGCAGGAAGCCCCACAGCAGATAGGCGCCGAGCGCGTAAAAGAAGCCGGCCCTTGTGTCGCCGGACAAGGCACTGACGGGTCGTGATTCGGCTTGCGCCACTCGCATGGGAATTTTCCGGAACGGGAGTTTCAGAGCGCCGATTTCATCAGCTTGTAGTTGATCGAATCGGTCAGCGCCTGGAAGGAGGCATCGATGATGTTATCCGATACGCCGATGGTCGACCAGCGCTCGCCGCTGTCGTCGGTCGATTCGATCAGGACGCGGGTTACGGCTTCCGTACCGCCATTGAGAATGCGCACCTTGTAGTCGACCAGTTCAAGGTCGCCGATCTGGCCCTGATACTTGCCGAGATCCTTGCGAAGGGCCTGGTCGAGCGCGTTGACCGGGCCCTGGCCTTCGGAAACGGAAAGAAACATCTCGCCGTCGACCTCGACTTTCACCACCGCTTCCGAGACGGTGACGACATCGCCGCGGGCATTGAAACGGCGCTCGACCTGGGTGCGGAAGGATTCGACCCTGAAGAATTGCGGCACCGTGCCGAGATGGCGGCGCGCCAGCAGTTCGAAACTTGCTTCCGCCGCCTCATAGGCAAAGCCCTTGGCCTCTCGCTCCTTGACGATGGAAATCAGCGTATCGAGCGCCGGATTGTCCTTTTCGACCTCGATGCCCTTGCGCTTCAGTTCGGCGATGAAATTCGACTTGCCGCCCTGATCGGAAACCATCAGGCGGCGGCGGTTGCCGACGCTTTCGGGGGAGACGTGCTCATAGGTGTCGGGTGCCTTGACGATTGCCGAAGCATGGATGCCGGCCTTGGTGGCAAAGGCGGAAGAGCCCACATAGGGCGCCTGGTGATAGGGCGCCTGGTTGATCAGTTCGTCGAACTTGTGGGAAACCCGCGTCAGCGCCGCAAGCTGGCCGGGGGCGATGCCGATTTCGAACCGGCCGGCATAAACCGGCTTTAGGGCGAGCGTGGGAATGATCGTCGTCAGGTTGGCGTTGCCGCAGCGTTCGCCGATGCCATTGAGCGTTCCCTGCACCTGCCGGGCGCCCGCCTCCACGGCGGCAAGGGAATTGGCAACCGCCTGGCCGGTGTCGTCATGGGCGTGAATGCCGAGGTATTCGCCGGGAATGCCGGCCTCGATCACCGTATTGACGATCTGCGCCACTTCTGTTGGCTGGGCGCCTCCGTTGGTGTCGCACAGCACGATCCATCTGGCGCCGGCCTCGTAGGCGGTCTTTGCACAGGCCAGCGCATAGCCGGGATTGGCCTTGTAGCCGTCGAAGAAATGCTCGCAGTCCACCATCGCCTCGCGGCCTGCGGCCACCGCAGCCTTGACCGAGCCGGCGATGGATTCGAGGTTTTCCTCGTTGGTGCAGCCCAGCGCCACCTCGACATGGTAGTCCCAGCTCTTGGCGACATAACAGATGGCGTCGCAATCGGCGGCGAGGAGACCGGCAAGGCCGGGATCATTGGAAACGGAAACGCCGGGGCGCTTGGTCATGCCGAAGCCGACAAAGGCTGCTTTCCTGGTGCGTTTCCTGGAGAAAAACTCGGTGTCTGTGGGGTTGGCGCCGGGATAGCCGCCTTCGACATAGTCGACGCCCAGTTCGTCGAGCATCGCGGCGATGTCGATCTTGTCGGCGACGGAAAAGTCGACGCCGGGCGTCTGCTGACCGTCGCGCAGGGTCGTGTCGAAGAGGTAGATGCGTTCGAGAGTCACTGTTTGCACTCCACTCTCCCCCCTTGCGGGGGAGATGTCACCGAAGGTGACAGAGGGGGGTTATTGATTAAATGCCTCTGAATCAATAGTCCCGACGACAGCAATGATGTGATCGCATACACCGTCAAGGTCTTTCATTACTTCGACATTCCAAAATCGCACCACCTGCCATCCGCTTTCACCCAGCTTTTCAGTGCGACGGGCATCATGTTTCAGGTTTGCCGGCTGGGCATGTGCCGAGCCATCAACTTCGATAACAAGTTTGTATTTTGGACAGGCAAAATCCGCAATGTAGCGGCCGATGGGTAACTGCCGACGAAATCCAAGACCCGCCAAATGGTGAGCACGCAGCCGGCCCCACAGTTTCCGCTCTGCGGGCGTCATCTCCCGGCGAAGACGAATTGCGTTTTCTCTCAACTGTTTTGGGGCCGGTGGATAAGGCAATACCCCCCTCTGTCACC
>JAMLIH010000031.1 GCA_023954255.1 Phyllobacteriaceae bacterium
ACCTCGAAATCGAGGGCGATCTGGGTGCAAAGCCCCAGCGTCACCGGGTCCATCGGTGTCAGATTGGCGGAATTCCAGTGTGCACCCTCGCGGATTGCCTCGATCGTGTTCTTGGTCGTGCCGACCAAGCGGATGATCTGCGAATCCTTCAGTTCCGGATGGTTGCGGGTCAGCCAGCGGATGGCATTTGGCCGGTCCTGGCGTTTGGAAACCGGCGTGTAGCGCGGCCGCTTGCGTTTGGCTGCCGGGATCTTGATCCGCGATTCCTGCAGCTTCAGCTTGTAGTTGGTATCAGCCTGGGCCTTTTCCAGCTCGTCGCGCGAAAGCTGGCCGGTCGAGATCGGGTCCAGCCCCTTGATGCCCTGCGCGGCCTCGCCATCGGCAATCGCCTTCACTTCCAGCGGGTGCAGCTTGCAGAACTCGGCAATCTGGTTGAAGGACAGCGAGGTGTTGTCCACCAGCCAGACGGCGGTTGCCTTGGGCATGAGAAGTTCGGCCATGGTGATCGTCCTTTCGGGTAAAGTCCCTCTGTTTGCCCGCCCGGGTTTTGGGGGGCGCCCCGCTTGCGGGGCATTGAGACAAAATCTCTGGGAATAGCCGTCATATAGACGAGCGGACGGGGCGATGCAATAATCAGGTGTGGAAGTTGTGTCCGATTGTTCCAGCCATGGATGTGAATATCCGTCCTGGCCAGGCGGATCGCCTACTCCCACTTCAAATGCGGCAGGCAGCCCCGCTTTAAGTGCGGCGGCTGAGCAGCGTTATCCAGGGGTCCACACTGCCCGCCAGCCCCTTGTCCCTGCCCTTTGAGGTCGCGAGGACCGAAAATCCGCCCGCTTCCAGAATACCGCGCAGTTCCGCCTCGCTGAAATAGCAATAGCGCCTGCCGAGATGGTCCCGCCGCTCGCCCTCGCCGGTTTTCATTCCGATGTGAAAAACGCCGGCCGGCTTCAGCGCGGTGTGAATGGCCGCGATGTGAACCGCAAACCGCTCCCGCCTTGCGTGAAGAAGGCTGAAATTTGCCCAGACCCCGTCATAGGCCGCCACCGCAGTCAGATCGTCAAAGGTCGCCAGCCGCGCGTGAATGTCGTGGGTTTCATTGGCAAGCGCCACCATGCCGGGCGAGGCATCCACCGGATCCACCCTGAACCCGTTGTCACGCATCACCGCCGATGCCTGCGCCGGACCGCACCCCAGATCGAGAACATGCCCTTCGGCGGGCAGATGTTTCATGAACCGGACCAGATCCGGATCGATTTCGGAGCGTTCGAAAACCGCCGCATACTCGCTCACGCGCGCATCGTAGACGGCGATGGTCTCCCGGTCGGCCTTCTCCTCAGCGCTCATGGGCAACTTCCAGAACGATCTTGCCGATCAAATCTCCCGATTCCATCAGGGCATGGGCTTTTGCCGCCTCTTCCAGCGCGAAGGTGGAGTGCATTACCGGCAAGGCTTTGCCAGCTTCGATCAGCGGCAGCACATGCGCTTCCAGTTCGCGTGCCACCTGCGCCTTGAATTCGACGCTGCGTAGTCTCAGCGTCGACCCGGTATGGGTCAGCCGCTTGACCATCAGCTTGGCAAAATTGACCTCCGCCTTCGGTCCGCCGAGAAAGGCGATCTGCACGATGCGCCCGTCTTCGGCGGAAGCGTCGTAATTGCGCTCGATATAGCTGCCGCCCACCATGTCGAGAATGAGGTCGCTGCCGCGCCCGCCGGTGAATTCCCGCACTGCCTGAACGAAGTCCGTCTCGCGGTAATTGATCGCCAGGTCGGCACCAAGCTCACGGCAGGTTGCGCATTTTTCCTCGCTGCCGGCGGTTGCTATCACCGCAGCCCCGAACGCCTTGGCAAGCTGGATCGCCGTCGTGCCGATGCCGCTTGAACCGCCATGAACGAGAAAGACCTCGCTTTCCTTCAACCCGCCGCGCTGAAACACATTGTGCCACACGGTGAAGAAGGTTTCGGGAATGGCCGCGGCCTTGGCCATGGATACCCCGGCAGGCACACCAATACAGTTGCTCGCCGGTGCCAGCGTATATTGCGCATAGCCGCCGCCCGGCGTCAGCGCCATGACGGCCTGCCCCATCATGTCTGCAGCAACGCCGCTGCCGAGCGCAACGACCTTGCCCGAAACCTCCAGCCCCGGAAGCGGGCTGGCTCCCTTGGGGGGCGGATAGGCCCCTGCCCGCTGCAGGCAGTCCGGCCGGTTGACGCCGGCATGATCGACGCGGATCAGCACTTCCCCTGCGCCGGGCGTGGGCAGCGGCAGGCCGACCGGCTTGAGAACCTCCGGCCCGCCGGGCTCGGAAATCTCCACTGCGGTCATGGTTTCGGGCAGTTTGTTTTCCATGATGATTCCCGTGATTCCCAGCCTTGCTTGCAGCGATGCTTGCCGTCTGGCACCCTTCCGGTCAACCATGCCGGGTGCAAGACCCTTTCAAAAGGCATGTTATCGCCACACGCATGCAGGAGGAGAACGGATGTTCGACGAGGAGGAAACGAAAAAGCCGGCAGACTATGTGATCGGCCAGAATCTGGAAGACATGTCGGTGGAAGAGATTGCCGAGACCATAGAGGCTTTGCAGGCCGAGATCAGCCGGCTGGAAGCAGCCCGCAAGGCAAAGAGCGACCATCTGAGCGCTGCCGAGGCACTGTTTGCCAAACCCGGCTGATTTTTTGCCGTAACGGGAAAGCCGTTAACCATTTATTAGGCTTTATGGGGCTTTAATACATGCATCCGGTTTTTACCGGATTCATTCCGGGTGGTGCTGGTCATCACCTTGTTTGACGCCTCCCTGTTAACTCTTCAGAGCCGCCTTTGCGGCTCTTTTTTTTGCCGCAAGCGGCGCCGTGCCTTAACACTGTTTTGACGACACGCACGCTATAAGGAACGCGCCCTCTTTACGCCCGACACCGTCAACGCTAAACAGGGCACGCAGCAGGGCAGGGATTCTTATGAACAATCGCGGCAACCGCCAACCGGACAACACGGTCAATCTGGCAGAACGCTTCGCCTTTTCGGAGAAGTTCAACCAGCTCTTCTCCGACGGCATGGCGCTGGTCGAGGAAAGCGCGACCTATCTCGACGGTCCCGGCCGTCAGGCTGCAAAAAGCCTGCCCAAGGCGGCAATCGTTCTCTACGGCACCGAATCCATGCGGCTGACGACCCGCCTCATGCAGCTTGCCTCCTGGCTGCTGCTGCAGCGCGCCGCCAAGGAAGGCGAAATGACGCCGGAGCAGTTCCGCGAGGAAAAGCAGAAGGTGAAGCTGGAAACCCTGCCGGTCAGCACGGTCAATTCCGACTGGGAAATGCTGCCGCGCGAATTCGTTGCGCTGGTCACCCGCTCGCTGACCCTGCAGAACCGTATCACCTCGATTGACGAGGAAGTCTACGCCCAGTCGAAGAGCCGCCCGCCGGAGGAAAATCCGGTGCGCCAGCAGCTTGACCTGCTTTCGACGGCGCTCGGCATGAAGCTCAACTGAGCAACAACCGCTATCCTTCCGTAATATTGTGTGCATTGCCGCAACGGGCTTGCCAGCGCGAAATCACGCGGTAGATTTCTTTGCATGAATTTCCGGACCCGATAGCCAGACCCGCCAGGTGTGTCCGCCCGTCAGAGCCAGAACCGGAGTAATCTCATGAACGCAGCCCGTCTTCCCCTCGCAGTCCTGCTGAGCCTTGTCGCAGCCCCCGCCCTTGCTCATACCGGCGAAGGCATTACCGGTGGTTTCATGAGCGGGCTGACCCACCCGATTTTCGGCTGGGACCATGTCGTCGCCATGGTCGCCGTCGGCCTGTGGGGCGGCATTCTGGGCCGCCCGGCCATCTGGATCCTGCCCATCGTCTTTCCGCTGGTCATGGCATTTGGCGCCGCGCTCGGCGTCGCCGGCATCGAAGTGCCTTTCATCGAAACGGGCATTGCCCTTTCCGGCATCGTGCTCGGCTTGCTGGTCGCCTTCCTGATAAAAATGCCGATGCCGGCCGCGGCAACCATTGTCGGCCTGTTCGCCATCTTCCACGGCCATGCCCATGGTACCGAACTGCCAGATGCCGCAAATCCCGCCGCCTACGCGGTCGGCTTCGTCATCGCCACCGGCCTGCTGCATCTCGCCGGTATTCTGTTCGGCACGCTGATGGGATCGGAGGCCGGCAAGTGGCTGGTGCGTGCCGGTGGTGCGGTGATCGCCCTGGTCGGCGCAGCATTTCTCGCCGGATACGCTTGATCATTTTCGCAGATATCATCTGTCCTTTCCCGGGACCGCGCCGGACAATCCGGCGGCACGGCGTCTCCGCGCTTTCTGTTGCCATTGCCCTCGCTCTGACGGCTTTGCCGGCAGCCGCGCATGATTTCGGCCGTAACAGCGATCTTTATGCCAGCTTCGTCGAGGGCGGCAAGGTCGTGCTCTCCGACATCTCCCTGCTGCTCGCGATGGCGGCGGCAGGCTGCCTTACCTCGATCTGGGACAGGGAAGGCATGCCGAAAATCTGGACAGCACTGGCAGCAGGCATTCTGGCGGGCTTTGCAGCCCCGCTTGCCTTCTTCACCCTGCCCGCGCTGGCAAGTCTGGGTACTGCCGTGCTGCTTGGTCTGCTCGCCGCAGCAGCTCTTCACCTTCCACTGTCAACGGCAAGGGCTATCCTGTTTGCTGCCGGATTGGCACTCACCGCCGGAACCCTGGGCGGTCATGAGACAGGCAGCGTGCCGACTGGAGCCTATTTCGGAATTTTCTTCACGCTCAATGCCGGTGTCGTCGTTGCCGCAGCGCTCGTCACCCTTGCCCGCCGCCATTTCAACGAGCGCGTGGCGCTGATTGCCGCGCGCGCCTTTTCCTCATGGCTCGTCGCCATCGCCGTCATGCTGCTGGCACTTTCCTTTCGGCAGGCAGGCGCATAACCGGCAGAACGCAGACAAAAAAACCCGGCGCGAAGCCGGGTTTCTCGAAAGCGTGGAAGATGGCTCGGATTAGATGCCGAGGCCTTCGTATTTCTTCTTGAAGCGCGATACGCGACCGCCGCGGTCGACCAGGTTCTGGTTGCCGCCGGTCCAGGCCGGATGCGACATCGGATCAATGTCCAGGTTCATCGTATCGCCTTCCGCACCCCAGGTGGAGCGGGTCATGTATTCTGTGCCATCGGTCATCACGACCTTGATGGTGTGGTAATCGGGATGGGTATCTTTTTTCATCGCTTGCGTCCTCTTGCAGCCGAGCTTTTTCCGGGCTTGGCCCTGCCGATCCTCGGCAAAAACCCTGTCAAAGCGCATCGGCTGGAATTTCAATGAAAATGCCGCGGAAAGCGATCCACGGCATTTCCCAAACTTGCTGGGCGCTCCCATACACCACATCGTCAGCACAGACAAGTCCCGGCGGTTTCCCGATCCGCTTCCTGCCATCTTCCGCGTATGACAGAAGAAGGCGGGCATTTTTTCGCACCCTTCGCCCTTGCCACTTCGGCAGAAATGGTGGCAGGGAAAGCGCGCAACGGAGGAAGCCTTGGCAAACGGTAACGCGACAGAAGCGGAGAAAGACCGCAAGCGGCGCAATCTGCGGCCGCTCGCCCGATTGTGGCCCTATCTGGCGCGCTACAAGCCGCAGGTCATTGCCGCGATCTGTTTCCTGCTGCTTGCCGCCGGCACCACGCTGACCCTGCCGGTTGCCGTGCGCAACATGATCGACCAGGGCTTCATCGGCAACAATGCCAGCTTCGTCGGCAATTACTTCTCCGCCCTTGTCGGCGTTGCCGCCCTGCTCGCGCTGGCATCCGCCTGCCGGTACTATTTCGTCATCTGGCTTGGCGAACGGGTTGTCTCCGATGTCCGCAAGGACGTCTTTTCCCATGTGGCGATACTTTCGCCCTCCTTCTACGACAAGGCGCGCTCCGGCGAGATCGTCTCCCGGCTGACCGCCGACACGACCCAGATCAAGTCCGCAGTCGGTGCGACGGCCTCCATGGCGCTGCGAAACACCTTGCTCGGCCTCGGCGCGCTCGGCGCCATGGTCTACACCTCGCCGCGCCTGTCGATGATCGTCATCGGCGCCATTCCGCTAATCGTCTTCCCGATCATCGCCTTTGGCCGCGCCGTGCGTCGCCGCTCGCGCAATGCCCAGGACACGCTGGCCGATGCAACAGCCTATGCGTCGGAGGCAATCGGCGCGATCCGCATCCTGCAGGCCTTTGCCACCGGAAACTCCGTTTCCCGCCGTTTTTCATCCGCCGTCGAAACAGCGTTCGATGCCGCCCGCAAGGCCGTTGCCATGCGCGCGCTGCTGACCGCGTTTGCGATCTTCCTGATCTTTTCGAGCGTCATCGCCGTGTTGTGGATCGGCGCGCGCGACGTGATGGCCGGCACCATGACGCCCGGCCTGCTGTCCCAGTTCCTGCTCTACGCGATCTTTGCCGCCGGTTCCCTTGGCGCGCTGTCGGAGGTCTGGGGCGAACTCTCGCAGGCAGCCGGCGCCGCCGAGCGCATCACCGAACTGCTCAACGAGGAACCGGACATCAAGGCACCGGAGAACCCGCCACCCTGCACAAACCGGTAAAAGGCGAAATCTCCTTTGACGGCGCTTTCCACTCGCCTATCCTGCCCGGCCGGAAGAACTGGCGCTGCGCAATGCAAACCTTTCCATAAAGGCGGGCGAGACACTCGCTGTGGTCGGCCCTTCCGGCGCTGGCAAGTCGACGCTGACCGCCCTGCTGCTGCGCTATCCACGATCTCTTACTCGGCCAGATTACTCTGGACGGCATCGACCTGAAAGACCTCGACCCCGGCGCGCTTCGTGCCGAAATTGCCATCGTGCCTCAGGACACGGTGGTCTTTGCGGCTTCCGCGCATGAAAACATCGCGCTGGCCCGTGAAGACGCCACCCGCGAGGAGGTCATCGCCGCGGCGAAAGCAGCCAACGCCCATGATTTCCTGACAGAAATGTCGGAAGGCTACGACACCCAGCTGGGTGAGCGCGGCGTCACCCTGTCGGGCGGCCAGCGCCAGCGCATCGCCATTGCCCGCGCCATCCTGAAGGATGCTCCCGTCCTGCTGCTCGACGAGGCGACCAGCGCGCTTGATGCAGAAAGCGAGCGCCTGGTGCAGGATGCCATGGAGCGGCTGATGAAGGGCCGCACCACCATCGTCATCGCCCACAGACTCGCCACCATCAAGAAGGCTGACCGCATCATCGTCATGGACCGCGGCGAGATCGTCGAAAGCGGCACCCATGCCAGCCTGTCGAAGAAAAAGAACGGCCTCTACGCCCACCTCGCCAGCCTGCAATTCGACATGGAACGGCCGGCGGGCAAACAGGCGGCAGAGTAGGCGGAGGCTGGCTGGCGGACCGGCACAACACGCAACGTCTGGAAAAAACCTGTATTTCAAGCAATTAACCGCTCGCCACAAGCGTTCACAAACTGGCCCGGTTCCTCTATGAGTTGACCGTCACGATAAGAGGAAATGCATGTCGTCTTTCACCCGTCAGTTGTCTCCGCGAGATCCTCACGAAGCCCACCGGGCAGCCACGCCATTGGAGCTTTTCTTCGACCTTGTTTCGGTCATCGCAATCGCGGCAGCGGCGGCTGGCCTTCACCATGCAATTGCCGAAGCGCATGCGGTCGAGGGGATCATCACGTTTTTGATGGCATTCTTTGCCATCTGGTGGGCATGGATGAACTACACATGGTTTGCTTCCGCCTACGACAATGACGACACGCTCTACCGGCTGCTGACCATCCTTATCATGGCCGGCTCGCTTGCCATGGCAGCGGGCATAGGCGCCTTGTTCAAGTCAGGCGATCTGACGATGGTGGTTACCGGCTATGTGATCATGCGGCTGGGCATGATTGCGCTCTGGCTGCGGGCGGCCAATAACGATCCGGACAGGCGCTCGACAGCCTTGAGCTATGCCGCCGGTATCGGGATCGCGCAGATATTCTGGATCGTGTTCCTGGCGCTTCAGCCGCTGCAGCCTGTCTTCCTGTATGGCCTCTTTATTGCCGGGGTAGTGCTGGAACTGGCGGTTCCCGTTGTTGCCGAGCGCAAGAGCAATACACCGTGGCATCGCCACCACATCATCGAACGCTACGGTCTTTTGAACATCATCGTTCTCGGAGAGACATTGCTCGCCGGCGGCCTGGCGCTGCAACAGGTGGCTGGCGGTGCGACCAACATCGCTTTCGTGCATATCGCCCTGTCCTCACTGGTTATCGTCTTCTCCATGTGGTGGCTCTATTTCGCCCGGGAAGATCACTTGACCTCGACAGACCTCAGCCGTGCCCTGACCTGGGGATACGGGCATTTCATTATCTTTGCCTCGGGGGCTGCTGTGGGCTCAGGCTTTGCCGTTCTGGTCGATGTGATTGCCGGGAAGGCTGAAGCCTCCCTGCTCGTCGGCGATTATGCCGTTGGCATTCCGGTGGCGCTCTACATGACAAGCCTATGGTTCGTTCGCGACCGGTTCTGCCTTCAAGGCGCTGCGCGCTGGGTCTTGCCCGTTTTTGCCGTCCTTGTCTTGCTGGCACCCTTTACACCGGTCGCGCTGGAAGGCATCGCAGCACTCACCGCCCTCTCCGTCATTGTGCGGAACTACATGGCAAGCAGAGGCAACGCCACGAAGGCAGCCGGTAGGCTTTAGGTATCCCCTACCCCGCTTTCCGCCCCGCATTGCGGCCCGAGAAGATGCATCCGCCCAGGAAGGTTCCTTCGAGCGCGTTGTAGCCGTGATAGCCGCCGCCGCCGAAGCCCGCGCATTCGCCTGCCGAGAACAGCCCGCTTACAGTATTTCCCTTTGCGTCGAGCACCTCGCCATCGAGATTGGTATGGATGCCGCCCAGCGTCTTGCGCGTCATCACATGCAGCTTGACGGCGATCAGCGGCCCCTTTGAAGGATCGAGGATTTTGTGCGGCTTGGCGGTGCGGATCAGCTTGTCGCCGAGATAGTTGCGCGCCGTGCGGATCGCCATCACCTGAGCATCCTTGGTGAAGGGATTGTCCATCTGCGCGTCGCGCGCTTCGATCTGGGTTCGAAGCTTTGCGCCGTCAAGCTTGACGTCAACCAGTTCGTTCATGCCGGCAACGAGGTCATCGAGATTGTCTCGTACGACGAAATCGGCGCCATGCTGCTTGAAGGCCTCGACCGGCGGCGGCGCGCCCTTGCCGAGGCGCGATTTCAGCAGCACCTTCCAGCTTCCAGAGGTGAAATCCGGGTTCTGCTCAGAACCTGAAAGCGCGAATTCCTTTTCGATGATTGCCTGGTTGAGAATGAACCAGGAATAGTCGTAGCCGCTCGCCAGAATCTGGCGCAGCGTCTCCAGCGTGTCGAAACCGGGCAGGCATGGCGCGGGAAAGCGGTTGCCCTCGGCATCGAACCAAAGCGAGGACGGCCCCGGCAGGATGCGGATCGCATGATCGGGCCAGATCGGATCCCAGTTCTGCACGCCCTCGGTATAGTGCCACATGCGGTCCTCGTTGATGATCGCCGCACCGGCCTTCTTCGTGATGGCGATCATCCGCCCGTCCACATGGCGTGGCACGCCGGAAATCAGGTTCCTCGGAGCGGGGCCGACGCGCTTGACCGGCCAGTTCTTCCTCACCAGATCGAAATTGCCGCCAATGCCGCCCGAGGTGACGATGACGCAGTCGGATTGAAAACGAAAATCGCCAATGACCTTGCGCGAGGATTCCTGCCCGCGTTCGACGCTCGTTGCTTCCAGCACTTCGCCGCTGACGCCGGTGATATTCCCACCTGCCTTCTCGATCTTCGAGACCTGATGGCGGAAGGCGAAACGGACAAGCCCTTGTTTTTCGAATTCCCGCGCCCGGTCGACAAATGGCTTCAGCACTCCCGGCCCAGTGCCCCAGGTGATGTGGAAACGCGGCACGGAATTGCCGTGACCGGTGGCAAGCGCCCCGCCGCGCTCGGCCCAGCCGACCACCGGAAACCACGTCATGCCAAGAGAGGAAAGCCAGGGCTGCATTTCACCGGCAGCAAAGTCGATATAGGCTTCGGCGGTCTTCCTTGGCCAGAAATCCTCTTCGCGGTCGAAACCCGCCGAGCCCATCCAGTCGGTCATCGCCAGCTCACGGCTGTCGCGGATGCGCATGCGGCGCTGCTGCAGTGTATCTACCATGAACAGCCCGCCGAGCGACCAGAAGGCCTGCCCGCCGAGGTTCTGTTCACCCTCCTGATCGACGAGCAATACCGACTTGCCGCGCCCCGCCAGTTCACAGGCTGCCACCAGCCCGGCAAGCCCCGCCCCAACGATGATGCAATCGGCCTTTTCAGCCATCGGCCATCCTCCCGCACTCTGCAAATCCCGACCCGAATGAAAATGAACCCTGCAGCAGCCGGTGGCAAGGCACTGGCCAGCCTTGTTGCTGGCTGCGGAAGCGATTACTGCGATATTCGCCATTGAAGAAGTCCTGGCGCCCAAGCATATTGGCCCCGCCCGGAACAAGGAGGTGGCGCCGATGGCATGGTCCGAAACATTCGCATTCCTCACAGCCCGGCAGGCGATGACGCCGGAACCGGCAGCCGATTGATCCATGCCTCCCGGACAAAAGCACATCCCGCTGGTTCTGCTCGTCGCCCTGCAGGGAACAATCTCCGGCGCAAGCCTGGTTGTCGAGATCGTCGCCGGACGGATTCTGGCACCCTATGTCGGCATGTCCGTCTACACTTGGACTTCGATCATTGCCGTCGTGCTCGCCGGCTTTTCCGCCGGTCACTGGCTGGGTGGCCGCATTGCCGAGCGGCCGGTCCGTGAAGCACTCGCCCTGACCGGCTGGCTGATCCTTGCTGCCGCGCTAACCACCGCCGTCGCTGTTCAACTGTTGTATGCGATTGCCAGCCCGGTAATGACCGCAGGGTTTGGCACGGTTTCCACCATTGTCATCCTGTCGATGGGTGTCTTCTTCCTGCCGTCGCTGTTCGCCGGCGTTCCAGCGCCCGTGCTGTCGCATGTAGCGGTATCGACGGCCAGCAACGGTGCCGGCCGCGCGCTGGGTGCCATGTTCGCCGCCGGTGCCATCGGCGCCATCGGCGGCACGCTTCTTTCCGGCTTCCTCTTCATTCCCTGGCTCGGCACGGTTACAACTCTCGTCATCGTTACGGCAGCCTATGTGATCGCAGCCGTCGTGCTGCTGGTGCTCGCTGGGCGACCGATACGCGGTTATCTGCCGTTTTCAGCACTCGCGATCGCCACCCTCGGCTTGAGCATCCACTCCGCCACCCGGCCCTCGCCCTGCACCGAGGAAAGCCAGTATTACTGCATCCGCGTTTTCGACGTTTCACAGAACAGCGAGCAACCCGTAAGGCTCATGGTGCTGGATCATCTGTCCCATGGCACCAGCGCCAGGGACCTGCCCCGCGGCATGTTCGCGGAATTCAGCGCTATGCTGGACGAGATCGCCCGCCGCAGGATGGGCGAGCGACGTTTTTCGGCATTCTTCATCGGTGGCGGAACCTATTCCGTGCCACGGGCCTGGTCCGACCGTGATACCGGGCCGATCACCGTGGCCGAGATCGATCCTGCTGTTACCCGCATCGCAAGCGAGCAGTTCTGGTTTGATCCCGATGGTGTCGAAATCCTGCACGAGGATGCCCGGCGGGCGCTGCTTTCCCCTTCTGCCGGCCGCTACGACGTTATCGTCGGCGATGCCTTTGGCGACATCGCCGTACCGCAGCATCTGATCACGAGGGAATTCTTCCAGCTCGTTCGCTCCCGGCTGGCGGATGACGGGGTTTTCCTGATGAACGTCATCGACTTCGTCGAGCAGCTCGACGCGCTGGCGGCGATCCACCTGACGCTGACAAGCGTCTTTCCCAGCGTCGAGATCTGGACGGAGGAAACACCGCCGGAACCGGGCCAGCAGCGTGTGTTCGTTCTGGCTGCCGGCAGTATGCCATCACGTTTCGACAGCTTCACGGCATTGTCGCCCGAGCCGAAACGGTTCGCCGCGCTCGGTGAAACCTTCACCGGCCGGTTGTTGAAATCGAGAAACCCGTTTGTCCTGACCGACGATTTCGCCCCCATAGACCGCCTGCTCGCACCAAGGTGACGGACGCATCCCGGGAGACTGCGTCACTCCGCAAGCGCGGCCCCGACAAGCTGCTTGGCATCGCCACCGGCCCAGTCGGCGGGGCCGTTGAGATTGCCGAGGACACAGCCGTCCTTGTCGATCAGCAGCGTCACAGGAAGACCGAAGGCAAGGCTTTTCTTCTTCAACTCGTTGAAGATACCCATGGTCTCGTCCTGATAGAACGGCAGATGGGAAACACCGATCTCGTCATAAAAGGCGAGTGGCTTCTGCGGCCCGCCACGGTCGATCGACACCGGCAGAACCTGGAACGTCTCACCACCAAGGTCCGCCTGCAATTTGTCGAGGGCAGGCATTTCCTCCCGGCACGGCGCGCACCAGGTAGCCCACAGGTTGAGCAGCACGGTCCTGCCGGCAAAATCCGCCGTCGATGCCTTACTGCCGTCCTTGCCGGCAATTTCGAACACCGGCAACGGCACCGGTTCGTCTGCGACCGAGAAGGCCGCAACATCGCCACGGGCCAGGGGCGCAAGCGCGGCAGCACGCTCACCGGAGGCAGAACATTGCGCCGTTTCTACCGTTGCACCGTCGCTGCAGGCGGCAAGAAGCAGAGTGGCAGTTGCAAGAAGCATCCCCCGCCCCCAATTGGCGGGTAGCACTGAACGGTTTTTTTTTGTATCGCTCACGCGACTTTTCTCCAGGAGCAGATCATGGCCAGAAAGCCATCGACCAGGCATTCGAGCAACAAGATGTGGGGCGGGCGGTTTTCCGACCGGCCCGATGCGGTGATGGAAGCGATCAACGCCTCCATCGGCTTCGACCAGAAGCTGTACGCGCAAGACATAGCGGGTTCGAAGGCGCACGCAACCATGCTTGCCGAACAGGGCATTCTCTCGAAGGGTGATGCCAAAGCGATCCTGAAAGGTCTAGACACGATTTTGTCAGAGATCGAGGCGGGCAAATTCCAGTTCTCGACTGCGCTCGAAGACATCCACATGAATGTCGAGGCACGGCTTTCCGAACTTATCGGCCCGGCGGCGGGCAGGCTGCACACCGCGCGCTCGCGCAACGACCAGGTGGCGGTCGATTTCCGCCTCTGGGTCAAGGCACAGGCCGAAGCCATGCATGGCGAACTCGGCAGGCTGATCGACGCATTGCTCGATCACGCCGAAATCCATGCAGCGACGGTAATGCCGGGCTTCACTCATCTGCAGACCGCACAGCCGGTGACCTTCGGCCATCACTGCATGGCCTATGTGGAAATGTTTGCCCGCGACCGCTCGCGGCTTACCGATGCGATTAACCGCATGGACGAATGCCCGCTGGGTGCAGCGGCACTCGCCGGTACCGGCTTTGCCATCGATCGCAAGGCGACGGCAAAGGCACTCGGCTTCCGCGAACCGACCCGCAATTCGCTCGACAGCGTTTCCGACCGCGATTTCGCATTGGAGTTTCTCGCCTTCGCCTCGATCTGCGCCACCCACTTGTCGCGGATGGCGGAAGAACTGGTGATCTGGTCGACGCCGCAGTTCAACTTCGTGCGCATGTCGGACCGCTTTTCCACCGGCTCCTCCATCATGCCGCAGAAGAAGAACCCCGATGCCGCCGAACTGATCCGCGCCAAGACCGGCCGGATCAATGGTGATCTTGTTGCCCTGCTGACGGTCATGAAGGGCCTCCCGCTGACCTATTCCAAGGACATGCAGGAGGACAAGGAAGCGGTGTTCGATTCGGCGGAAAACCTCGAACTCGCCATCGCGGCGATGACGGGCATGGTCGCTTCCATGAACATCAATACCGATGCCATGAAGCTGGCGGCCGGGTCCGGCTTTTCGATTGCCACCGATCTCGCCGACTGGCTGGTGCGCGAGACCGGCCTGCCGTTCCGCGAGGCCCATCATGTCACCGGAAAGGCGGTGGCACTGGCCGAGAAAAAGGGCTGCGGGCTGGAGAACCTTTCGCTGTCGGAACTGCAGAAGCTCAACGGCAGGATCACTGCTGCAGTCTTCGATGTCCTGTCGGTGGAAAAATCCGTTGCCTCCCGGAAGAGCTACGGCGGCACGGCGCCCGCCAATGTGAAGCGGCAGGCGGCATACTGGCGCAAGCAGCGGGCGAAGGAATCAAACCGGCGCTGAGCGGCCCTATGCCGCCGGCAGGCCTGCAACGTTTGACAATTGATCCGGCTTGTCGAATATGGGCCGCATTCATGATGGAGTTACTGCCATGATGCGTGGCAATGCGTTGAACAGATTGTTGGCTCTTGCGCTGCTGGCGGGCCTCGTCGCGGTTTCCGGCTGCGGCCGGAAGGGTCCGTTGGAACCGCCGCCCGGAAGCGTTTCTCCAGCCTCTTCCGATGCAGCCACCAAACCTGCCAAGGAAGACAGGCGCATCATTCTCGATGCACTGATCTGAGCAGGCGCCGAACCGGCGGGTAGTATCCTGCCCCGCACCAACACTATCCGGCCAGACTTCTCGAAAAGGCAGCGCCCGTGAATCACTTCCAGTACAGGCAGGGCATTCTGCATGCCGAAGACGTGCCACTGCCGCAGATCGCGGCAGAGGTCGGCACGCCGTTTTATTGTTATTCGACGGCGACGCTGGAACGCCATTACAATGTCTTTTCCGGCGCCTTTGGCGATATTCCCACGCTGGTCTGCTATGCCATGAAGGCGAACTCCAACCAGTCGGTGCTGACGACGCTGGCTCGGCTTGGCTGCGGTGCCGATGTGGTTTCGGGCGGTGAACTGAAACGCGCACTTGCCGCAGGCATCCCGCCCGAAAAGATCATGTTTTCCGGCGTCGGCAAGACCGATGCCGAGATGGATGCCGCGCTGGAAGCCGGCATTCTGTGCTTCAACGTCGAATCCGTGCCGGAACTCCATGCGCTTTCATCGCGTGCCGTCGCACTGGGCAAAACAGCGCCGGTCTCCTTCCGCATCAATCCGGATGTGGACGCGAAGACCCATGCCAAGATTTCCACCGGCAAAAAGGAAGACAAGTTCGGCGTGCCCTGGGAGCAGGCAGAGGAAATCTATGCCCTCGCCGCTTCATTGCCCGGCATCGCGGTTACCGGCATCGATATGCATATCGGCAGCCAGATAACCGAGCTCGAACCCTTCGACCATGCCTTTTCACGCCTTGAGGGACTGGTGCGCCGGCTTCGGGCGGAGGGCCATGCCATCCATCATGTCGATCTTGGCGGCGGGCTGGGCATTCCCTATCGCGGCGACAACGATCCGCCGCCGGGCCCCGATGCCTATGCCGATATCGTCAAGCGTCATGTTCGGGCGCTCGACTGTCAGGTGATTTTCGAGCCGGGCCGGCTGATCGTCGGCAATGCCGGCATTCTCGTCGGCAGCGTCATCTACCGCAAGGAGATGCCGCACAAGACCTTCCTGATCGCCGATACCGGCATGAACGACCTGATCCGTCCTACGCTGTATGATGCCTGGCACGACATCCGCGCTGTGGTGGAACCTGCCGCCGATGCCGAATGGAGCAGTTGCGACGTGGTTGGTCCGGTCTGCGAAACCGGCGATTTCATGGCCCATGACCGCCCGCTGCCCCCTTTGCAGCGGGGAGATCTGTTCGCGATCTATTCGGCTGGCGCCTATGGTGCGGTGCAGGCCGGCACCTACAACACCCGCCCGCTGGTGCCCGAAGTGCTGGTGAATGGTGACCGGTTCGCCGTCATCCGCCCGCGCCTTGAGGCCGATGAAATCCTGTCGCTCGACCGGATCGCGGACTGGCTTTTCTGACTTACAGCGCCGTTTCATTGCCGGTTGATCTGGCTCCATCATTTCCGCTGGCTCTGGCGCTAGGGAATTGGTGCCAATTCCCCGACAATAATGGAAGCCGGGGATGAAGAATGAGTCTATCGGCGTGGTCCGCATCCCTGCTAGAATGACCTCCAAAAGCACGCCGGAAGCTACCTCATTTGATCGAACCGGAACCTGAAACCGGCGCGGAAAACCCCGCAAGCAGGCCATTTGGCGGAATTGGGAGAAGCATCATGAACATCAACGCACCGCACAATCCGAACGACTATTCGGCCGTGGTCGAGGCCGACAAGGCCAATGTCTGGCACCATCTGGTCCAGCACAAGAAATTCGAGAGTGTCGATCCCATGATCGTCATCGAGGGCAAGGGCATGCGGGTTTGGAACCAGGCGGGCCGGGAAATCCTCGATGCCGTTTCCGGAGGCGTGTGGACGGTTAATGTCGGTTATGGCCGAGAAACCATAGCAGATGTGGTGCGCGACCAGCTGGTCAAGATGAACTATTTTGCCGGCGCCATGGGAACCATCCCCGGCGCGCAGTTCGCCGAACGGCTGATCTCGAAAATGCCGGGCATGAGCCGGGTTTATTATTCGAACTCGGGTTCGGAAGCGAACGAGAAGGCGTTCAAGATCGTCCGCCAGATTGCACACCGCAAGCATGGCGGCAAGAAGAACAAGATTCTCTACCGCGACCGCGACTATCACGGCACGACGATCGCTGCCCTTGCCGCCGGCGGTCAGAACGAACGCAAGATGCAGTATGGCCCGTTCCCGGATGGCTTCGTCGAAGTGCCGCACTGCCTTGAATACCGCTCCCAGTGGGGTGATGTGGACGATTACGGTGTGCGTGCCGCCAACGCCATCGAGGAAGTAATCCTGCGCGAGGGGCCGGACACGGTCGGCGCGCTGATCCTCGAGCCGATCACGGCAGGCGGCGGCGTCATCACCCCGCCGGAAGGCTACTGGCCGCGGGTGCAGGAAATCTGCAAGCAGTATGATGTGCTGCTGATCATCGACGAGGTTGTCTGCGGCATGGGTCGCACCGGCAAATGGTTCGGCTACCAGCACTACGGCGTACAGCCGGACATGGTGACCATGGCCAAGGGCGTTGCCTCCGGCTATGCGGCGATTTCCTGCACGGTGACAACGGAAGCCGTCTTCGAGATGTTCAAGGAGGATGCCTCCGACCCGTTGTCCTATTTCCGTGACATTTCCACCTTCGGCGGTTGCACGGCAGGCCCTGCGGCGGCGCTTGAGAACATGCGCATCCTGGAAGACGAAAAGCTGATCGAGAATTCCGCTGCCATGGGCGATTACCTCTTCGGCCGCCTCGAAGCACTTCAGGAAAAGCATGCCGTCATCGGCCAGGTGCGCGGCAAGGGGCTGTTTGCCGGTATCGAACTGGTGAAAGACCGCCAGACGAAAGAGCCGGTGGAAGAAGCCTTCGCACAACAGGTGGTCGCCAACTGCCTTGCCGACGATGCCGTCATCATCGGTGTTACCAACCGTTCGGTGCCGGGCTTCAACAACACGCTGACCCTGTCGCCCGCGCTGATCGCCAAAAAGGCTGACATCGATGCCATCGTCGACGCCATCGACCGTGCACTGACCAAGGCGGCAAGCTGAGGGGGCAACAGTCGGCCGGCAGCAATAGGCGTTAGCCCTCAGCAGCCGGCTCTTCCGCTACAGCAGACCGGAATTCAAAACCGCCTTCCGGAAACGGAGGGCGGTTTTTTTGCCGCCCCTGCCTCGACCCTCAGACACGCGCCGCCCGCGCCGGATATCTCACAGCCGCGCAGACGGGCACACGGCACCTCCCGCCATTTCGTCGACCCCTGTTCTCTTAAGCAAGAATAAACAAATTTCTGACACCATGACTGGTCAAACGAGACGCACGGGGGGCTGTTTCGATGTCTTTTTTCAGGCTTCTGAGGAAGCTCCGGGATGACACCCGGGGTAATTTCGCCACGACATTTGCCTTGATCGCCGTGCCTCTCATGGCGGTAGTGGGTGCTGCTGTGGACTACACGGCCGCCGTGCGCACCAACGGATTGCTCCAGGAGGCCGCCGATGGCGCCGTGATGGCGGGCGCCGTGCTCGCCAACGAGGGCGGCAGCAAGAAAGAGCAACGCAAGGAAGCCGACGTCTTCTTCAAGGCGGTTTGCGATTCCACCGAGTGCAATCTCGTTACAAAAACCAAGGTCATCGCCGACGGCACCAAGGTTCGCATGGAGGTGACCGCAGATTCACCGATTTCCTTCATGCAGCTTGTCGGCGTATCAGCCTTTCCGGTCACGGTTGTTTCCGAGGTCGCCATCTCTGGCGCATCCAGCAAGTTCGTCGATGTGTATTTCCTCACCGACATCTCCGGTTCCATGAACATCGCCGACGGCAAATCCGAGATCAAGAAACTGCAATCGCTGTTTTCGCCATACGATTCCCCCGACGGTTGCGCCTTTGCCTGCCACGAAGCCAGCGACGGAACCAATAGCGTGCTGGAAAAAGGCCTGACGGGATTTGAGGTTTCCAGAAAATACGGCATCTACTTGCGCGAAGACCGTATTCGCGACGAGATGTTGGAGTTCTCCAAGAACATCCTCACCACGCCTTCCTGGAACGCACGCGTCGGCCTGTATGAATTCCAGTGGAGCGACGTGAAGATCATGGATCCGAAATCCCAGTACGGGCAGGTTCAGAAAGCCATCCAGAACCTCGAATTTTCCTCCGGCGGCACCAGCGTGGAATATGCGCTCAACGGGTTCTCGTCAAAACTGCCGAAATCGGGTTCGGGCGATACTGCCGGCGATCCAAGGGTGGTCATGGTGCTGATCACCGATGGCATGACCCAGGATCCCTCAACCGGCGAATACGAGCCGCTCAACACAGTCCACTGCGACACGATCAAGGCCAAAGGTGCCACGCTCATGGTTCTGAACGTCGAGTACCCAGACCTGAAGCTGCTGAAGCAGCCGGACAATCCCTCGGTGCTCAAGGCCAAGAAGGTCATCGACAAGATCGAGGCGCCGTTGAAAAGCTGTGCCAGCAGCGGATATTACTACAAGGGCGACTATGCCGGCAGCGTTTCTGCTGCCTTCGATGACATCCTGGAAGGCTTGAAGGAACTGGCCAAGGCCGACATGCCGGTCTTCACCCAGTAAGGGCGCCCTCGCTGACGGCTGCCTGATGCGCTGCAGCCACCGATCTCCACCAAGGCCTTGTGGTTTGCACAGGTGCGGGTGCTTTCGCAGTGCGGGATGAAAACACGTCCGCCTGCAGGAGCAGGAGGATTGCCTTGTTTGCTCTAAATTTACACGCACCCTGCCCTAGATGAAGGCAAGTGTTCGTCGGGACCATCAAAATCCGCCAGCACTGCCGAAAGCAATCATCCGATAGCGAATCGCACGCACCGGCGAACGGATATCTGAAACCTTCCGTGCGACAGCCACTTTTTTTACGAGGACTCCGGTTTGTTGCGGCAATGCAACAAAGGAGGAGGAAAACGGGAAGGAAACCGCGATTCTGGGGTATGAGGCCGGCTGATACCCGATGTATTTGTTGTGCGCCCCGCAGGTGTCCATTAATAATCTATCAACTTTCTGACACTTTTTGCCATCGCAGTTTCCGCATCCGGGGGGATCGACATGCCTAGTTCCGACACAACAAGAATGGCTGTCATTCGCAAACGTTTGCTCTCCTGCTCTGCGATGGCGGCGATAATTGCAGGTATTGGCCTTTTCCCTGTCGATGTATTTGCCCAGCAATACTGGGACGGCGCAGGCCCGGCCGGGAACGGTACGGTTGATGGCGGCACCGGAACGTGGAATGCCGCAAACACCAACTGGACCAACGCCGCCGGTACAACCACCACCAATTACAATGCCGGTCCTCCAGCGCCTGAGGCCGTGTTCCAGGGAACCGGCGGTACGGTGACTGTCTCGGGTGGTCAGGGCATCACCGATCTTACGTTTGACGTCGATGGCTACGTAATCACGGGCAGCCAACTTGCCATCCATGACAGTGGTAGCGTGATAACCGTTACCAATGGTGGAGAGACGGCTTCCATTTCCAACAGCCTTACGAATCTCGGTCCCGGGAGCGGCAGTATGGAAAAACAGGGTGCCGGAACGCTTGTACTTTCAGGCAACAACTCCTACGGCGGCGGCACCACCATCACCGCAGGGACGATCAGCGTACAGTCGAATTCGGCTTTCGGATCGGGTTCCGTGATCGCCAATGCAGGCACAACCATTGACTATGGCAATGGCGTTTCGATTTCCAACAGCCTTGTTCTCAACGGACCAGGAGGCGTAAACCTCAACCAGACTGGTGGTTCAGCTACCCAATCGGGTAATGTCAGCGGCACTGCCAATCTGATTAAGACAGGCACCGGCACATTGTCGATGACCGGAACGCTGTCTCACAGTGGCATCACTGCGGTCAACGGCGGTACACTTGCAATTACCGGTGCCGGTTCCATCACAACGGCCGGCGGCATTGCTGTCAACTCCGGTACGCTGCGCCTTGATGGCGACGCGATTGCAAATGCAGGCCAGACCCTGCAGTTGAACGGCACCTCGACACTTGATCTGGATGGCAACGAAGCTGTTGGTTTTTTTAAATCCGATGCCGGAACAACAACCGACATTCAGGCTGGCGCAACGTTCACCATCAATCAACTCGCTCCCAGCGCGATAGGGGCGGCTGGTGATATCCAGGGGGGCGGTAACCTTACAAAGGGTGGTGCCCAGACGCTTATTCTCTCTGGCACCAACACTTATACCGGCACAACCACGGTAAACGCCGGCATTCTTGACCTGCAAGGTGGCGCAGCAATTGTCGATACCGGTAGTGTGGTCGTCAATGCCGGTGGCACGCTGCAGGTTTCAACAAATGAGACAATCGGCAATATCGGTGGCGCGGGCAATATAGTACTGAATGCGAACCTGACGACCGGTGATGCCACCAACACGATCCTTTCGGGTGTGATTTCCGGTACTGGCAACCTGGTCAAGCAGGGAGCCGGCACGATGACTCTGACCGGCGTCAACACCTACTCCGGCATCACTACGGTCAATGGTGGCGTTTTGGAATTCACCGGTGCTGGTACAAAGACCTCTCCCGGAAACCTCGTTGTCAATAGCGGCGGCACGTTGCGGACGGATGGTGGCGCGCTTGTTTTCGGGCAACCACTTGTGCTCAATGGCACCGGTATCCTTGATCTTGACGGCAGCGAGAACGTTAGCTTCTTCTCCGCTGCAGCAACCACAACAACCGACATTCAGGCTGGAGCGACGTTTACTATTAACCAGGCTGCGAATGGCGTGGCGGCGGGCAATATCCAGGGTGGCGGCAGCATCACCAAGGGCGGCGCAGCCATGCTGACGCTTTCAGGCAACAACACGTTTACCGGAGGCATCGATCATAACAGTGGCACATTGGTGCTCGCTTCTACGAGTGCCGCAGGAACCGGTCCGCTTAGCAACGCGGCCATTCTGAATGTCACTGCCAATCTGGTTGGCGGCGGCCTGTTCACCAACGAATCCGGCGGCGTGGCCAATTTCGGGATGAACGCCATTACAGGCTTTAACGGATTTCAAAACGATGCAGGCGGAACCGCCAATTTCGGTGCAGGCAGCTCGTTCAACGCGGGTGCCAACAATCTCGTGAACAACGGACTGATAAACGCCGACGGGGCAGTCGCCCTGACGGGTGGAAGTTTCTCGAATGCCGGTGGCATATCGATGCAGGACGGCGCGACCGGCGATGCATTGACCATCAATGCTGCCTTCATGGGCGGTGGCGGTCTGGCCGTCGATGTCGATTTTGCAGCCGATGCTGCAGATACCCTCATCATCAATGGGGATGTCACGGGCGGCATGACGATCATCACGCTCAACGATATCACTGCCGGGGTCTCCACAGGTAACGATATCCTGATAATCGATGGCGGCGGCGCCATGCCCGCCAATGCCTTCAGTCTTGCCGCGCCCGTGACATCCGGCGCTTTCACCTACGACCTTGCACTTGTGGGCGACGACTGGTTCCTGACTTTGGCGCTGACCCCTTCCTCGGCGGTCTATGAAGCTTATGCAGCCATGCTGTCGGAGATGAACGGTTCATCGAGCCTTCAACAGCGTCTGGGCAATCGCAACTGGGCCCAAAACGGCGGCGCAGCGGCGAGAGCTTCGACCTACGGATTTCCGGGCGTAGCAGAAGGTGTTCATGGTGTTCAGACCGGGCTCTGGGCTAGGATCGAGGCTGCCCACAGCCACCATGATTCAAACGGCTCCGATGCGGACCAGTCCCGGGGAACGAACTTCCGGAAACTGCATTTCGGAATTGATGGGCCGGCCGTTGAAATCGGTAGCGGCCTCCTGACTGCGGGCCTGTTCGGGTTTGTCGGTTCCGCCAACACAGATGTATCCTCGCCGACCGGTGATGGCTCCATCGACACGCACATGTATGGCGCTGGCGGATCGTTGACGTGGTACGGAAACGATGGATCGTATCTCGACGCGGTCGGACAATTTGCATGGTACAAGTCGGATCTGGAATCGGACAGTGCCGGTTCGCTGATCGAAGACGCCGATGCCACCGGCTACACGCTTTCCCTCGAGGCGGGGAAACGCATCTACGTTTCCGAGAACTGGATTGTCACGCCGCAGGCGCAGATAACCTATTCACGGATCGATTTCGATGATTTTGCGGACAGCACCGGCAGCACTGTGGAACTGACCGACGGCGACAGCCTGAAAGGCAGGCTGGGCGTTGCTTTCGGTCGCGAGACACAGTGGCAGAACGAAGGCGGTATGCAGAACCGAAGCTACGCCTATCTCAATCTTGATCTGGAAAATGAATTCTTCGACGGGACTGAAGTCGACGTGAGCGGCACTGCGCTCAGAAACGAAGACGACCATCTGACGGGAACAGCCGCCCTGGGCGGAAGCCTTGCACTAGATGACGGCAGGCTTTCGCTATTCGGAGAGGTCGCGTTTTCCACCAGCCTGGAGAACATGGGGAATTCCGGCTCGGTACGGGGCAATGCGGGCCTGAAGCTGCGCTTCTAGAGTTTGTACCTGGCGGCTTTCTCAATACTCTCCCAGCTTTCTTGCCGGATCGTAGGCCACATCCACGTCCTTGATGATCGCCTGGCCGCAGCGCATGCCGCCGCTCATCGGATCGTGGGCATATTGCGGGTCGCCATAGAGTTGCCAGCCTTCGGAAAGCGCCTTGGTAACGGCATGGCAGAACTCGGAGGTGTCCGGCCCGGTCAGAAAGCGGTAGAGGCGGGTCATCGGCTGTTCCTCATGTCGCGGATGATTGCGTCGGCTTCTGTCTGGCCGCAGCAAGCAGTTTCTGCGCTTCCTCCAGATGCAGGCGCTCGACCATTTCGCCATCGATCTGGATTGCACCCTTGCCGGCATTCTCCGGTTTCGCGAAGGCGGCCATGATCGCCCCGGCGCGGGCAAGTTCCTCGGGCGATGGCGAGAAGGCGGTATTGGCGGCTTCGATCTGGGCCGGGTGAATGAGCGTCTTGCCATCAAAGCCCATGGCAGCGCCCTGCGCGCATTCTGCCGCCAGCCCGTCAAGGTCTCGAAAAGCATTGTAGACCCCGTCGAGCACGGCAAGCCGGTTGGCGCGCGCTGCCGCCACCACCTGCATCAGCCAGGGCAACATCACCGCACGGCCTTTTTCCATCCTGGCGCCGGTGGTTTTTGCCAGATCGTTCGGCCCGACGACGAGGCAGGCAAGCGGCGGCCCGAAGGCGGCGATCTCCCGCAGGTTCATCAGCGCCAGTGGCGTTTCGATCATGATCCACAGTGCTGCAGCTGATCCGCCTTCCGCCAGCAGGGCAACTGCCAGCTCAAGCGGCTCGGTTGTCTCCACCTTCGGCAGGAGGATTGCATCGGGCTCGCATTGAAGCGCAACCTCGAAGGCTGCGGCAAAGCCCCCATCCCCGGCATCGGGTGTACGAATGATTCGCTCGCTTGCGCCGAAATCACCACCCCGGACCATCTCCAGCAGATTGGCATGGGCTGTTTCGCGAGCTTCTTCCGCAACCGAGTCCTCGAGATCGAAAATCACGCAGTCGGCTGCAAGCATCCTTGCCTTTTCGATTGTCCGCGCATTCGAAGCCGGCAGGAAGAGTGCCGAGCGGCGGAAGCGGAACGATCGGCCGCCATCGTCTGGAGGAATGAAAACCATGGCCTGCTTGTCGCGCGGAAAGCGCGGCTTGGCAAGGTGACTTTGCCTAGCGCGTGCGGTTCATGCCGTCGCGGGCAACAGTGAGATCTTTGTCGAGCTGATAGGCACGGCGGAAGGCCTGATTGGCCTTGGCCTTGTCGCCTTTCATTTCCAGCGCAAGACCCTGGGTTACCCAGGCTTCGGCATACCGTTCCTTGATCCTGAGCGCACGGTTGGCATCTTCCAGCGCGTTGAAGGAATCGTTGATGGCAAGATAGGAAACACCGCGCGAATTGTAGGGCTCGGGGGCGGATGAATCGAGACTGATGGCGGTGGTGAAATCCTCGATGGCCCGCTGGTGCTGGCCATCGGCCTGGTAGATCAGGCCGCGTGAGTGATAGGCACGCGGATTGGTAGAACCGAGCTGGATGGCGCGCTCATAATCGCGCAACGCCTGTCGCGGATTGCCGGTTACCCGGTAGACATTGCCACGGCCGATATAGGCGATGTCATATTGCGGGTTGATCTGCAACGCCTTGGAGTAGTCGGCGATCGCCGCACGCTGGTCTCCGGTCTGACGGTAGACCAGCGCCCGGTTGGCATAGGCCTGATAGAAGCGGTTGTTGAGCTCGATGGCGCGGGAAAAATCGGCCAGCGCATCGCGGTAGCGTCCGGCACGGCCATAGGCTGTACCACGCACGTTGTAAGCTTCCGGCGAATTGGGATTGCGGTCGACGACGGCCGAAAGCGAGGCAATGTTGGCCTCCGATCCCTGGGCGGGATCGATATCGATGGCATCATCGATGCTGCTCGTCGTGCAGGCTGAAAGCGCCAGGCCAAGCGCCACGGCAAGAACCGGCGCAAGCGCAGCCCTCCGCACGCCAGACACCGTATCGCGGCGGGCGGGAGATGCAGTCACCTGCGGGGAAGCGGCCAAAGCCTTCAGCATGGGTTGCCTGTCGTATCTTGCGAGCCGGTCTACCGGTGAATCGTCTTATTCGCTGCGGTCGCGGCAAGAAAAAGGCGAAACGGGTTTTTCACCGTTTCGCCCATCGATTGTGTCCCGAATTCCCCACCTTCAGCCTTGCCGGTTGTCGGCACGCCTCGGGAAACCCGCTTCGGGTCCGCGGGTGGGGGATCAGCCCTGGCGACGGCCAGGAAGCAGGCCTTCGCGCTGCGCTTTCTTGCGGGCCAGCTTGCGGGCGCGGCGGATGGCCTCGGCCTTTTCACGGGCGCGCTTCTCCGACGGCTTTTCGTAGAAGTTACGCAGCTTCATTTCGCGGAACACGCCTTCGCGCTGCAGTTTCTTCTTCAGCGCGCGCAGCGCCTGGTCCACATTGTTGTCACGAACGAGTACTTGCACGTTGTCTCCGTTTCATTCGGTTCGGCCGCCGCGTTTGCGGTGTTGGCGGCCTTGATTCCATGGCTGCATTGCCTGGCTGCATGAGCGGGGTTTGACGGGTCCGCCGCCTGTCCCACCGGGTGGTTCAAGCATGTCCGGATCAAATCCCTATGCAGGCCTGGCTGCGGGTTCTGGCCGTGAAACAGGCAAGGCGATGAAATAAAAAAACCGCTCCCGCAACGGCAGCCGTCACCAGATGGGCAGCCAATAACAAAAAAGCCCTGTTTTGTCTAGGTCATGAACTCACAAACGGGATTGAAATAGCCTTGAAATCAGCCGGTCCGGCCAAACCCGTTTGTTCCGCTGGCGGTCCGTGATACGAATTTCAGCATCAACCGGAAAAATGCCATGACGAACCTGAAAAACCACGGCGAATCCGGCGCCAATACAGCCCGTTCGCAACCCCGCCTGCGGCTCAGGCTCATGTTCGACGATCTGCACGGCGGCGACCGGAAAGCTGCCCCCTACAAGGCGATGCTGGGGCCGGGCAAGGCGGATCTGCTGGAGCATATCGGTGAAACCGGCTCGATTGCAGCCGCAGGCCGCGCCATGGGCATGAGCTACAAGCGTGCCTGGCTGCTGGTCGAGACGATGAACGCAATCTTTGCCGAACCGCTGGTTGCCAGCAGCCGTGGCGGATCGGCAGGCGGCGGTGCGGAACTCACCCAAACAGGCCGGAAGGTTCTCTCCCTTTACCGGGCACTGGAAAACCGCACGCTTGAAGCGGGCAATGCCGAAATCGAGGCGATCTGCGCCTTGTTGAAGGAAGAGGGCTGAAAGCGGAGAGTTTTGGATATGTTCAAGCGGAAATAACGCTTGCCTTTGGACGCAAAATATTGCGATATTTCCAGCTGGACATATCCATCAGCACAAACTCCCGCGGTTCTCCCATGAAAAACAGTATGCTATCCCGCTTCAGGCTTCCCTTGCCAACGCGCTTTAACGCCATGCGACGGCAGTTTCTTGTGCACACAGGCGCCCTTGCACTGATGATTGCCTTTGGCGCTGCTTCTGCTTTTGCCCAGGAAGACCGGCCGGTGACCGTCTTTGCCGCCGCCAGCATGAAAAACGCACTGGAGGAGATCGTTGCAGTCTGGAAAGCGGAAACCGGCAATGAAGCTGTGCTTTCCTTCGCCGGCAGTTCGCTGCTGGCACGCCAGATCCTGCAGGATGCGCCCGCCGATCTCTACATCTCCGCCAATGTCCAGTGGATGGATGAAGTCGAGAAGGCAGACAGGCTGGCGCCCGGTACCCGCCGGTACCTCGTCTCCAATCGACTGGTTTTGGTTTCCGCTGGAAACAAACGAAATGAGATCGATCTGACGCCGGATTTGGACCTTGCAGGCCTGCTGGATGGCGGCAAGCTCGCCATGGCGCTTGTCGACGCTGTCCCTGCCGGGCAATACGGCAAGGCGGCACTCGAGAATCTGGGCATGTGGGAAGCTGTCGCGCCCCATGTGGTGCAGGCCGACAATGTTCGTGCCGCATTGCAGTATGTCGCGACTGGCGAGGCACCTTACGGCATCGTTTATGCCAGCGATGCGGTGGCCGAGCCACGCGTTTTCGTGGCCTCGGCCTTCCCTGCCGACAGTCATCCGCCGATCCGCTATCCGGTCGCCATGCTGAAACAGGGGGATCGAGCACAAACCCGTTCCCTGCTAGGCTTTCTTGCAAGCGATGAAGCAGGGAATGTCTTTCTGAAACACGGCTTTTTCCCTCTGCCTGGCGGAGATTCGTAGCCAATGGCGGAATGGCTTGCGCCGCAGGAATGGCAGGCCGTTCTCCTGTCGCTCAAGGTCGCTCTCTGGGCGGTTGTGGTCAGCCTTCCCCTTGGCATTTTCACCGCCTACGCTCTCGCACGATGGCGGTTTCCCGGCCGCCAACTGCTTAACGGGCTGGTACATCTCCCGCTTATCCTGCCGCCGGTGGTGACGGGTTATCTGCTTCTGACCGCTTTCGGGCGGCAGGGCGTAGTCGGAAATTTTCTGGAGGAAAATTTTGGGTTGGTTTTTGCCTTTCGGTGGACCGGAGCCGTGCTCGCGGCGGCCGTCATGGCTTTTCCACTGATGGTGCGCGCCATTCGCCTTTCCATCGAGGCGGTCGATACCAAGCTCGAACAGGCAGCCTCGACGCTGGGTGCTTCGCCTGTCTTCGTCTTTCTGACGGTTACCCTGCCGCTGATCCTGCCGGGTGTTCTGGCGGGTTCCGTGCTTGCCTTCGCCAAGGCGATGGGGGAATTCGGTGCGACAATCACCTTCGTTGCCAATATTCCCGGCCAGACCCAGACGCTTCCATCGGCGATCTATGCCTTCCTGCAGGTACCGGGAGGTGAAAGCTCCGCATTGCGGCTAGTGTTGATTTCGATAGCCGTCGCAATGGCGGCACTCATTGCCTCGGAAGTGCTGGCGCGGCGGCTGCAGGAAAGAAACGGCCTTGCCATGCGGGGTGCGGCATGACGCTGGAAGTCTCGCTTGCCCATGCTTTTGACGGTTTCGAGCTGGATTGCGCTTTTTCAGCACCTGCCGGAGTCACGGCACTGTTCGGACGCTCCGGTTCCGGCAAGACGACCGTCGTGCAGGCAGTGGCAGGCCTACTGAAGCCCGGTCGCGGAAGGGTTAGGCTGGAAGACAGGATTCTGGTCGACACCGCAGCCCGCACCTTCCTGCCACCGCACCGGCGGCGCATCGGATATGTGTTTCAGGAAGGCCGGTTGTTTCCCCACCTCTCCGTGCGGCAGAATCTCGAATACGGGCAACGATTTTCTGCCCGAAAGAGTGATTCCGGCGATTTCGCTCACATTGTTGCCCTGCTCGGCATCGAAGACCTGCTGGCTCGCCGTCCGGGCAGTCTTTCGGGCGGCGAAAAGCAGCGCGTTGCCATCGGCAGGGCCCTGCTTTCTTCCCCCCAGCTACTTGCCATGGATGAGCCGCTGGCAGCCCTCGACGAACCGAGAAAGCGCGAAATCCTCCCCTATTTGGAACGAGTCCGCGACGAGGCGGGGATTCCCATCCTCTATGTCAGCCATTCGCTCGCCGAGGTGGCCCGGCTTGCCACGACCCTGGTTGTGCTGGAGGGCGGCAAGGTGGTCGCAGCAGGCCCTTCCGCCGATGTTCTTTCAGATCCGGCGATGGCGGCGCGGTTCGGCGGGCGCGAGGCGGGGGCCGTATTGCGGGGCAAGGTTATCCGCCATCACGAGGACGGATTGTCGGAAATCGCCGTTGACGGCAGCACTTTGTTTCTGCCGGCAGTTGATGCCGCGCCGGGATCGGAAATCCGCACCCGGATCGACGCCAAGGATGTGATGCTCGCCCGCAAGATGCCGCAGGAGATTTCCGCGCTCAACGTCCTGAAAAGCAGGGTGATTTCGATCCAGCCCGGGTCCGGTCCCGGCGTGCTGGTGCAGCTTTCCGTCGGCGGTCAAAATCTGCTGGCGCGCATCACCAAACGGTCTGCGGCAGCACTCGGCATCGAGCCGGGGATGACGGTATACGCGGTTGCCAAAACCGTTTCGATAGCACCGCTCGACGTGGGCAAGGGAACTGCCTAGGCGTGGTCAACCGGCCGCAGGACCGATCAGGCGGGTGACGTGGCCCATCTTGCGGCCAGCGCGTGTTTCCGTTTTTCCGTAGAGATGGATGAGGTTGTTTCCATCGGAAAGAAGCTGGGGCAAACGGTTCATGTCATCGCCGATGAGATTCTCCATCAGGCAATTTGAATGGCGCAGGGGACGGGCCAGCGGCCAGCCGGCAACGGCGCGGATATGTTGCTCGAATTGTGAGACGTCGCACGCAGCCTCCGTCCAGTGGCCGGAATTGTGCACTCTGGGGGCGATCTCGTTGACGATGAGCGCGCCGTCCTGCGCTACGAAGAACTCGATCCCCAATGACGCCCGTATACTCAAGCGCGGCGGTTATTGTTTCAGCGGCTTTTACCGCTTCTGCCGCAGTTTGGGCAGAGATCACCGCCGGAACGGTCGAGGTGCGCAGAATGCCCTCTCGGTGAACGTTTTCCGCCGGATCGAAGCACACGACCCCACCATCCCCGTCGCGGGCGGCAATGACGGAAATCTCGCGGGAGAAATCAACGAATCCTTCCAGAATGGCCGGCACGGCGCCAACAGTCTGCCAGGCTTCTTCCAGATTCGTTCCCTCATCGATGCGGACCTGTCCCTTGCCGTCATAGCCGAGACGCCGGGTTTTCAGGATTGAGGGTATGCCGATTTCGCCAATCGCTGCCTCGAGTGAGACAAGGTCATCCACCGGCGCAAAAGGTGCTGTGGCAATGCAGAGGTCGCGCAGAAAGTTCTTTTCCGTCAGCCGGTCCTGGCTTTTTTCCAGTGCCAGGGAGGAAGGGAAAAGCATGTTGTTTTCCTCAAGAAAGGATACGGCGGAGACCGGAATGTTCTCGAACTCATAGGTTATGACGTCGCAGGCTGCACTGAATTCGTCTAGCGCGCTGCTGTCGTCATAGGCAGCGGCAATGTGACGATTGGCCGTCTGCGCTGCCGGACAATCGGCGCCCGGTTCCAGAATAACCGTTTTCAGGCCAAGGCGGGCAGCAGCCATCGCCAGCATGCGGCCCAGTTGCCCGCCGCCGATAATGCCGATGGTATCGCCCGGTTTGAGGGCGTGAGCGGCCTTGGCTTTCATCCGGATTTACCCGTCGCTTGGTGTTTCGGCGACAGAGGCCGTCTGGGCTTCGCGCCAGGCATCGAGGCGTTCGCGCACGGCTTCGTCGCTCACCGACAGGATGGAAGCTGCAAGCAGAGCCGCGTTGACGGCTCCTGCTCGGCCGATTGCCAGTGTCCCCACCGGCACGCCGGCCGGCATCTGGACGATCGAAAGCAGGCTGTCCTGGCCCGAAAGCGCCTTTGACTGCACCGGCACGCCGAGCACGGGCAGCGAGGTCATGGCAGCGGCCATGCCGGGCAGATGCGCAGCCCCGCCTGCGCCCGCAATGATCGCCTTGTAGCCCTTCTCACGCGCCGAAGTCGCAAATTCATACAGCCTGCCGGGTGTACGGTGGGCCGACACGATCTTTGCATCGAAACCGATCCTGAGGGCGTCAAGCGTTTCTGCGGCGTGTTTCATAGTCTCCCAGTCCGACTGGCTACCCATGATGATGGCGACGGGAGGTGTGGTCTCGGGCATGGCGCTTTCCTGCTGTGTGCCGTTAAAGGCGTGCTGTAGCGCATGGGAGGGCGGGAAGGAAGTCTGCGCTCCCGGAATCGGGGGAAATGCGGCGTGCTACGGATCAGGCGATGATGTCCGGCATGACGCGAACCCGCAGGCGGGAGATCTCGTCCTTCAGGACGAGCTTCTTCTTTTTTAGTCGCTGGATGCACAGGAGGTCGCCCCCGGTCCGGGCCAGCGCGTCAACCGCCTTGCCAAGGTCGGCATGCTCAAGCTCCAGCGCGGCCAGTTTCATGCGCAGGTTGATGTTGTCTTCGTCGCTCATTGCCGAATCGATGTGGAACGGATGCGGTGGTTTGATGACTGATTGTAGAGCCTGCACCAGGCAAAGGAAAGCAATGTCTGCTCGCCGGCCGTCAAACCAGGGCATCATCCCGGAAGGATGAAGACCCCTGCCGGACCTTGGCGCATTGGGGAACGCGCAGCGTTGCGGCCCGGTGCCCCTTCACGATTTGTTAGCCTTGTTCACAACTTGCCGAACGGCACACTCGCGGCATTGGACAAACGGCCGAATCTATGGTCAAATTTTTCGCCCCGATCATCCACTTTCAGGAAAGGGAGAATGCACATGCCTCTCAATACCCATATCGAACAGCTCAAACAAAAACATGTCGAGCTTGAGACGAGGTTGGAAGAGGCCATGCGACATCCCAGCGCCAAGGATGATGAGATCGCCGAGATCAAGCGGCAGAAGCTGCTTCTGAAAGACAAGATCAACCAGCTCAACAGCTGAGCCGGCTTTTCGTCTGTTCCAATGCTGATTTGACCCGGAACGGGATGCGGTTTCAGCCGAAACCTGCAGTCAGTGCCGCGCGCCCGTCCCACAGCAGCTTGAACCCGACCGCGATCATCGCGGCATAGGTGATGTTGTAGAAGATCGTCTGCGGAACACGCCGGGTAAGCCATACGCCCGACAGAACGCCCGCGACGGCCATCGGCATCAGCGTTGCGGATATCTGCAGGTTTTGCACCGTGAATTGGCCAAGCGCGAAATAGGGTATCACCTTGACTGCATTGATGACGGCGAAAGCGACGACGCCAGTGCCGGCAAAGATCATCTTGTCGATCTTCAGCGGCACGACATACGCCTGAAACGGCGGGCCGCCGGCATGGGCAATGAAACTGGTGAAGCCGGTGAGCGAACCCCAGAAGGCTGCCGCGATCCGGTTGCGCGGCGCTGCCGGCAGTCTGCGGAAATCGCGGGCGAACTGGTTAAGCGCAAAGACCACCGCGATGAGACCCACCAGGATGCGTATCCAGTCGTCGGAGACCATGGCCGCAGTCAGCCAGCCGGCGAAAATACCGATCACCGCTGCCGGCAGAAAATCGGCCAGTATCTGCCGGTCATAAAGGCCCCGGTAACTCGCCAGCCCGATGATATCCATCAAAATGAGCACCGGAAGCATGATCGCCGCAGCCTGAACCGGCGAAATGGCCAGCGCCAGCAGCGGCGTGCCAAGCATGGCAATGCCGCCGCCAAACCCGCCCTTGGAAAGCCCCGTGAGCAGAACTGCGGGAACAGCCACGAAGTAGAAAAACGCATCCATGTCCTGTCTGGAATCCCGCGGTAAAGATCAGCCCGGCACGGCTTGCCAAGCGGATGGTTCTGCGGCATGCACCACAAATCATCGCCTGTCGAGGGCATCCAGCTTAGCGCAAGGCCAAAGAACCGCATGCCAGAAACCGTAATCAACCGCTGCCGGATTGTTCTTGCCGTGCCGCCGAACGACGCGGCGCCCGGTCAGCTTGCCGAGGCATTCGCCGCCGGTGACGTGGCGAGTGCGATCGCTCTTAGGGGCGACATGGACGGACCGCGCTATCAGGCCCATCTGGAAGCGCTTGTTGCGGCCGGCAGCGGACACGATGCGGTAATCCTGGCCGTCGATGACAGTCAGGCAATGGGCCGCACCGCCGCCGATGGCATGCTGACGGGCGGCGACCCGAAAGCACTTAAAGACATCGTCGCCCGGTTTTCGCCAAAAAGAATCATAGGCTATGGCCCGGTAAAGAGCCGCCATCAGGCCATGGAAGCAGCCGAGGCCGAGCCCGACTTCCTGTTTGTCGGCAGGCTGGACGGCGATATCCGGCCGGATCCGCATCCCAAGAATCTGGGCCTTGGCGAATGGTGTGCGGAAGTCATGCAACTGCCCGTGCTGGTGATGGCGGGATCGGCGCTCGAAAGCGCACTCGACGTTGCCCGGACCGGGGTGGACTTCGCCGTTCTGGGGCTGGCGGTGTTCTCCCATACCGGCGGCGCGGCGGAGGCGGTAAGGCGCATCAATGCTGCACTGGATGAACATGCCCCGCGTTTTGAAGATGAAGAATAGCTTCTTTCCGCTGTGTACGGCCCTGCTTGCCGCCGCACTCGCCCTGGCGGGACCGGTTGGTGCCCAGCAGGCCGAAACCCAGGGTGAAGGACAGGCGCAGGACGGCGCAGCCAGCCTTGAGGAAAGACTGGGCGGCAGTGATCCGGCAGCGGCCGACAGCGAAGCCGATCTCGCCTATGGCGCCTACCAGCGCGGCTATTACCTCACCGCCTTCGAACTGGCGCTGCCGCGCGCGCAGCTTGGCGACCCCAAGGCTCAGACCCTGATTGCCGAACTCTACGATCGCGGATTGGGCGTTCCGCGTGATCCGAAAGAGGCTACGGCCTGGTACGAGATAGCGGCGGGCAATGGCGACCGCGAGGCCCAGTTCGGCTATGCGGTCAAGTTGCTCGAGGGCAAGTATGCCGATGGCGATCGGGTGGAAGCGAAACGGCTGCTCAAGCTTGCCGCCGATGACGGCCATGCCACGGCCGCCTTCAACTATGCCCAGCTCATTCTCGACGAGCAGCCAACGACCAGCGGCGCGCAGGAAGCCCTGCCCTATCTCAAGCAGGCTGCCAATGCCCGCGTCGCCGACTCCTACTATGTGCTGTCGCAGATCTACCAGTCCGGCAAGCTCAAGGGATATCCGGAAGAAGACAAGGCGCTCGACTGGATGCTGAAGGCGGCAAGAGCCGGCATCGACACCGCCCAGGTGGAACTCGGCATCTGGCTGGTCAATGGCTACAACGGCGCCAAGGACGACAAGGCGGGCTTTGGCTGGATGAAGCGCGCCGCCCTCAGCGGCAATGTGATCGCCCGCAACCGGCTCGCCAAGATGTACGCCCAGGGCGTTGGCACGAAGGCCGATCCCGTCGAAGCAGCGAAATGGCACATCCTCGCCAAGCGCGCCGGTCTGGCCGATGCCTGGCTCGATGACTTCATCAATGCCATCGACCGCAAGCTGCTTGCCAAGGGACTTGAAGCCGCCAATCGCTGGCCGAGCGGGTAACTTCCCTCCCCGATAACGTTCCTCTCACGGCTGCTCGCATTTTCGCGACTGGCGGTAACGCGCTACTCGCTGCCCTTTCATTTCCAAGTGAAGGCGAACTTTCCTAACTTCCAGGGCGTCGGAAGGAGGTAGCCCCCGGT